>JBGAIY010000622.1:0-3567 GCA_044225205.1 Myxococcaceae bacterium
CACCCCCCGCGCCCGCCAGCCCCGCGCCCCCCACCGACGTCGAACAGCTGCGCCACGAAATCGACGACCTCAAGAAAATGCTGCTGCAGAAGCGAAAGAAGTGACCTTGAAAATGGTGCACTGCAACAAATTCTGCTTGACGCGGCGCGTGCGCAGACTATTTTGGCGCCACTCCGGTCGCAGCGTGGCCGGTCAACCGCGCAGTGAAAACAAGCAGAATTGAAAGGTCAGGCACACCATGGCTGAATCGAACAAGGTCGCTTCGCAGGCGCAGCAAATTCCTGGCATCGAGAACGTCAAGAAGTTGATGGAGGAGTCGGGCCAACGCGTCAACTCGCTCTTCGACGAAGTCGGCAAGGCCCAAACCAAGTGGATCGAGTACGGCAACACGCAGATCGACGAAGTCAGCGAATTGATGAAGGGCCAGTTCAACTACGTCAACGAGCTCGCCACCGGCTGGCGCAAGCTGACGCTCGACACCCTGAAGAAGTCGATGGAGACGTTCGCGCGCTGACCCCCATGTTCAGCTGAGCTGAGCTGGTTTCGCGGTCGAACCTGCGCAGTGACTTGAAGTCTCCGCCAGCGAAGCGCAGTGCGGCTCAGGTGAACTTCGCGAACGAGTCGTTGGCTGGGCCGGCTCGGCCCTTGCTTCGTCTCGTGCGTGATGCTCGAAGCCGCGGTCGACTCGGTCGATCGCGGCGTCGTTGTCTGACCGGTACCCACCCATGTTCGGCCTGATGCCCACCCCCCGAAGCACCGCGCTCGAAGACGGGCCGGCCCGGTTGTACCGCTTCGTGGCCGCCGGTGGCGTCGAACCGCGTCGGGCGCCGCCCGTACTGCTCGTACCGTCAATGTTCAACCGCTGGTACGTGGTCGACCTCGGCCACGGCCGGAGCTTGGTCGAAGCCCTCGTCAACGCCGGGTTCGACACCTGGGTGCTCGACTGGGGCGTGCCCCACGACGAAGACCGTTATTTCACCTGGGCCGACACCGTCGCTCGGCTGAGCCGAATGCTGCGCCGGGTGCGCCGGCTCACCGGCGCGCGGCAGGTCTCGGTCATCGGGTACTGCATGGGCGCCACGCTCACCGCCATTCACGCCGCGCTGCACCCCGACGAATACGCCACCCTCGTCGACTTGATGGGCCCCATCGACTTCTCTGACGCGGGCATGCTGCGCCGGCTCACCGACCCCAAGTGGTTCGACGCCTACATCGCCGAGGCGGGCAATGTTGCGTCGCAGCAATTGCAGGCCGCGTTTTTGTTGCTTCGCCCAACGCAGCAAATTTCAAAGTGGGTCGCGCTGCTCGACCACCTCGACGACCCCGAATACGTGAAGGCGTTCGCCGCGCTCGAAACGTGGAACAACGACAACGTGCCGTTTCCTGCTGACGCGTACATCACGTACATCGAAGAGTTGTACCAACACAATTGCCTCATTCGCGGCACCCACCAGGTCGACGGCCGCACCGTCGACTTGCACGACATCACCTGCCCGGTGCTCACCGTGGTGGCTGAACGCGATCACATTTGCCCGCCCCCGGCGGCGCTCGCGCTCGACGCGGCCGTCGGCAGCGTGAAAAAGAAAGTCGTCACACTTCCCGGTGGCCATGTCGGTTCGGTCGTGGGAAGCAAGGCGCCACACCGGCTGTACCCCGAACTCGTCACCTGGCTGAAGGAAACCACATGCAACTGAAAGACCTGAAGATCATCGTCACCGGCGGCGCTCAAGGCATGGGCGCGCACTTTGCCAAACAACTGTTCGCCGCTGGCGCCAAGGTCGCCGTGGGCGACGTCAACGAGCAAGCGCTCGCCGAACTGCCGCAGGGCATTTTTCGCCGCAAGCTCGACGTGTCGAAAGAAGAAGACTGTGGCGCTTTCGTGTCGTGGGCCTTCGACCAAATGGGCGGTCTCAACGGCTTGGTGAACAACGCCGGCATTCTGCGCGACGGGTTGTTGGTGAAGAAAGACAAGACCACGGGCCAGGTCGTCAAAATGTCGCTCGACCAGTTCAACGCCGTCATCAACGTGAACCTCATCGGCGCCACGCTGATGGTGCGCGAAGTCGTCGCGAAGATGGTCGAGAAAGAACAGCGCCCAGGGGTCATCGTCAACATGTCGTCGATCGCTCGCCACGGCAACCGTGGCCAGTCGAACTATGTGTCGGCCAAGGCCGCTCTGGCCGCCAACACGCTGACGTGGGCGCGTGAATTCGCCGCGTTCGGCATTCGCGTCGGCGCCGTCGCCCCCGGCATGATCGAAACCCCCATGACCAAGGGCATGAACCAGAAGGCCCTCGACGCGTTCATCGCCAACATACCGGTCGGGCGAATCGGCCAGCCCGAAGACATCTTTCAGGCGGTGAAGTTCATTCTCGAGTGCGACTACTTCACGGGTCGCACCATCGACGTCGACGGCGGCGTCGGCTTCTGAGTCTAGAAATGTTGCGTCGCAGCATGAGCTGCCCGCAGCAGTCACACCCCAGCGGCGCCGTGGGCCTTCGGGCTTCGGCGCCGTTCGGCTGTTCGGTTCTCGGCCCGTGCGCTACAACCGCAGCCGCGTGACGACGTTCAGCAAGTACCAAGGCCTCGGCAACGACTTCGTGGTGCTCGACCTGCGCCAGGGCCAGGGCGACCTCGACGCCGCCACTTCACGGCGCTGGTGCGACCGGCATTTTGGTGTCGGCGCCGACGGGGTGCTCACCATTCTCGCCGACCAGGCCACCGGCTTGCCCCGCATGGTCGTGCACAACGCCGACGGCAGCGTCGCCGAAATGTGCGGCAACGGCCTGCGCTGCGTCGTCAAGCACCTCGCCGAAGCGTCGGGCGGCCGGCCGAGCGGCATGGCCGTCGCGACCGGGGCCGGGGTGCTCCAGTCTGAAATCTCGTGGGTCGACGGGCGCGTCGCCGCGGTGACCGTGGCCATGGGCCCGGCTCGCTTCGAAGCCCCCATTTTGCCCCGAGGGGGCCCGTTCATTTCTCAACCCGTCGACGGGGCCGGCCTCGTCGGCACCGCCGTCAGCATGGGCAACCCGCACCTGGTGTTGCTCGACTGCCCCCCCAGCGAAGCGGCGCGGCTGGGCCCCTCGCTCGAACGCCACCCGTTGTTTGTGCAGCGCACCAACGTCGAATTCGTGCGCCCCCGAGACGACCGCGACGGCGGCCTCGAAGTCACCGTGTGGGAACGCGGGGTCGGCCTGACCTTGGCTTGCGGCACCGGAGCCTGCGCGGCGGTCGCGGCGTCGGTGCGTGACGGCCGGGTCGCTGCCGAACGCTGGGTGCCGGTGCGGTTGCCGGGTGGGGTGCTCGACATCAAGGTCGCGGCCGACTTTTCACAGGTCTGGCTGCGCGGCCCCGTCGAACGCGTGTACGAGGGCTCGTTCTCGTGACCGCGATGTTCGAACAACGCTGCTTGGGCCTCGTCGGCGTCACCGACATCGAAGCGCTCCAAGAGCGCATTTTGCATGAACTCTGTGAATTGTGCGGTGCACAAAGCGGAGCGCTGTGGGTCGCCGGTGAGCGGGCCGGGCTGCGGTTGCGCGCGTGGAGAGGGCTCGTCGACCGCGCCAC
>JBGAIY010000040.1:0-29413 GCA_044225205.1 Myxococcaceae bacterium
AAGAGAAGTTGTTTCAGTGACTTGCGTTTGTGGGTCGAGCGGTCAGGTTTCTGCACTGGCCCCCACCCATGAAAAACCTCGTCACGTTCTTTTCGGTGGTGGTGCTGTCGGTTGGGTGCGCGAGCGCGCGCGGCGCCACGGGTGACACGTACGCCTCGCACGGGGTGGTGGCCGTGGCCCCGGGTGGCGGCGAGGTCTCGCACGCCATCGCCATTGAGCTCGAGCAGCGTGGCTATACCGTCGTCGACGGGCCGGCCACGTCGCGGTTGATGAGCAAACTCCAAGTCAGCGAGCTCGACATCGCCATGCCGCAAGGGCTCTCGTCTTTCGCCAAAGAGGGTGTCGATGCGGTGCTTTTCGTCACCACGTCGGGCAGCGCGCAAGACCTCCAACGCGCCACCGTTCGACTCACCCGCACGCGCGATGCACAGCTCGTTGCCGGGGTGAATTGGCAGAACTCCATGGGGGTCGACAAGCTGTCGGGAGCTTCGACGGGCTTGCGAAAGTCGGTCACCGAGGCGGCGGGTGAAATTGCGAACGAGCTGGTGGCTCGCGCGCAATAGCCCGGCCCCGTCAGTCAGACCGAAGACGTCTGCGCGCGCCGATTGGGGGCTGACGGCCGCGCGGGCTGGGCCGCCGGCGGCTGAGGCCCGTCGCTCGGGTTGAGCGCGTCGACTCGCTCGTTGAGCTTGAGCGTCTCCAACCGACCGCTGGAGCGCATGACGAACACGTTCCACGCGAAGGTGGGCGACAGCCCGCGCGCCCCGTCTGGCAAGGCGAAGAACGTTTGCGTCGTCGAGCGCTCGTCGAAGAGCTGGCGCACGTGCGCTTCGCGCGCGCCACTGACCGGCACCGGCGTCGCGAAGCGAACGAGCCACTGAGCGCCGCGCTCGTCGAGCAGCAAGTGCGTGTCGAGGCCGAACGTCGCGGGGCCCCGTTCCATCGTCAGCTGGTAAAAACGCACGCCCTCTTCGGTGCGGTAGAGGCGCTCGGTCGTCGTCACGTCTGACGCGGTCGACGAGCGCTCGGCGACCACGCTCGGCTCTGCCAGGCCCAGCCGCTGCCACGTCACCCGCGACACCGGCGTGCTGAGACCCTGGCGGTACCACTTCACCGCTTGCTCGAATTCGTGTGCCCACGGCCCAGAAGCGGTGCCTTCGAGTTCGGGTATCGAAATGACGTCCGTGCTCATGGTCGGCCTCCTGATTGATGCAGCACCACAGAAGACTCGTACCAAAGCGCTTCGGTCACGCCTCGCTCGACGCTGGCAACGGGCGTTGCCAGTGAAGAAACCCACCTTTACTCACCAAAGCGCACCGGTACCCGAAAGCAGCCGTCGTTGGCGGCGTCGGGGTAGGGCGAAGCCGACGGCACCACGCATTCGGTCGCTGCGGCATCGAGCAGTGACGAGCCGCTGGGGTGGTCGAGCCGCACGTTGGTGGCGACGCCCCCGGAGACACAGAACGCCACGGTCGCTTCACCTCGCTGGCGAAACCGCCGGGCGGCGGGCGGGTAACAGTGGGCTGCCGCGGCGGCGAGCCGAGCGTGCAACAGCTCCGAAACATTCGGCCGTTCTGTGGCTGCGCCCATGGGTGCAGCGGTGGTTGGTTCGAACGGGGAGCCCGCCCCAGCGGCGCTTTCTTCGGCGGGCAACGGCTCGAGCGCCGAATCGCCCACCGGCAGGGGGGCGGCGGCCTGGTCAAGTGGTGCGGCTGCTTCGGTGGTCGACGCGGGGGGGGGCGAATTCGGCCGAGCCCGGGTCGGAGGTGGTGAGGTGGGGGCGTCGCGGTGCCCTCGGGGGGTGAGCCCAATTCGTATGAACTCCACGGCGTGCGCTGCCGCCATGGCTCGTGGCGCTTCGGCGGGCGACGGGGTGGGCCCGCGCGCCCTCCAGAGAAAACCCAGCGCCAGGGCATGCAGCAGCACCGAGACGCCGAGCGCGGTGACCCACTGTGGTGTTGCCCGTGCCGGCACTTGAATTCATTCCTCTTTCGCTGCGCGGGAGCCCGCCCGTTCCCCGTCGAAGTCGTACGTCGTCACTTCGCCCGCTTCAACGACGACGTCACGCCTCGTCGACCGCAGAACGACCCTTTCCCAAATCAAGGAAACGTTGAGAACTGCTCACTTTTCGAGCAGGAGACGACGCGGAGAAAGAGCGATGACGAAAAAAGGCCAACCCACCGACTGGTCCTCCCTTTTGAGCGCGGTCGGAGTGAAGACGCTGGCGGGCTCACTCACCCTTCGGTCAACAGACCCGCAGGTGACCCTGAACCTCACCGTCGACACGTCGCCGACCGACCCGTTTCTCGACGTCTCTCTGCTGCGCAACGACGTCGACGCCGACGACACGTTGATGACCCAGGTGCTGCTTGGTGGCGTGGCCAACGACGACCTCGGTCTCGCCAAGAAACTGGGCCCACTGACGCCGAGCGACTTGCCGCGCTGGGTGCAACGCGCCGCCACCGAACTCGATTGCCGGTGGCAGTCAAAAGCGAACTCCGGCGCCCAAGGCCTGACCAAGGCGCAGGCGACGAAACTGGTGACGTGGCTGCTGGGCGAAGCGGCTTGAACTGAGCGCCGTGTGGAGCCAATGGCTGGGTGAACGATGGCAGTTTGAGCGCCGTTCAGGGAGCCGGACGCTGGCTGTTCCTGGGGCGCTTGAGCCGACGTGCGCCAACGGTCTATGGAGCGACCATGGTCGCCTTTCGGTTGTTGTCGGTGTCAGCCCCCGCGGCACGTACGGCCGCGTTCGTTCATACCGAGCGGGTGGCGCTCAACTGGCTCGGCGGTTTTTCGAACGTTGCCCCAGAAACTGACCTGCGTCTGCGAGATCAGCTGCGAACAACGAGCCCTGCTTTTTACGGCCAAGCGATTGCGCGCCTGGCCGAGCACGCGTCGCGCCCGGCGACCACGGCTGACGACACCGCGGTGGTGACCGGGCTGATCAGCGAACTGGGCGAGGCGTACCGGTCAGGGCAAGCGTACGACGCCGCCGGGCGGCTCGCGTTCGGGCGCGCCGTGACGGTTGAGGAAGCCGAAGCGCTCGGCGGCCATGCCCAGCTCGGCGACAAGTGGCACCAATGGCTGAGACGGGTCGAGCAATTCAGCACCGACACGTCTGACCCGACGCGAGGCGGCGGCGACTTGTCAGGCAAGCTCTATGGGCAAATGGTGAGCACCCTGGCGGCGCAAAGTGACTCGCAGCGTGAGCGCATTCTGAGCGACGTCGACCGGGTCTTCGGCCGGCTCGACCCGAGCCCCGAAACCGACGCCGCCATGGCGCGGCACGTCAAGCACACCTTCGGTTGGCGCGCGAGGTAACCGCCCCACGCTGCGCCCTTCGAAGTCGTCTTGACTCCTCTAACCGGCGGGCGCCCAGCTCGGCTGCCACCGCATCTCGACGTCGTACACCTGGGAGAGCCGCTCGGCCGTCAGCACCTCGTTCGCGGTGCCACTGGCCAACGTCACGCCGTCACGCAGCAGCAACGCGTGAGTTGCGAACCGAGCGGCCACGTTCACGTCGTGCAGCACCGCCACGACGCCCACCGACACCGCCATTCGCGCCCGCACCACGGTGAGCGCTTCGAGCTGGTGGCGAACGTCGAGAAACGCGGTCGGCTCGTCGAGCACCAACAGCGAGGGCCGCTGAACCAGGGCGCGCGCCAAATACACGCGGCGGCGTTCTCCTCCTGAAATGTCAGACAAGGGGCGATTGGCGAGCGCCCCGACCCCCAGGGTCTCGAGTGCCTCCAGCGCGTCGTGCAGGTCGGCGTCGCTCGCGAGCCCCCAGGGCCCCAAGTGGGGCGTGCGCCCCATCAACGCCAGTTCGAGCGCGGTGAAGCCCGAATCGTCGGCCGCCTGCTGCGGCACCCAAGCCACGCGCTGAGCCAGTTGCCTCGGCGTGAGCTTCGAGACGTCGTCGCCTCCGACCGTCACGGTACCTCGACGGGGCGCCAGCACGCCCACCAGCACTTTCGCCAAGGCGCTCTTGCCGGCGCCGTTGGGCCCGAGCACCGCCCACAGTTCGCCCGGGCGCACTTCGAGGCACGCGTCGCGCAACACCGGCGCTTCGTCGTACGCCGCTTCGACGTGGTCGACTTTCGCGACCGAGGTCACGGAGCCTCAGGAGGGGCGACCGGTGCCGGCTTGTTCTTTTTCTTGGGGGTCGCCGGTTGCTGCTGCTGCTGGGCCTGCAGCACCTTGAGCCGTTCGGTGTACAGGTCCCACGCGATGTAGCTGGTGACCGCGACGAGGGCGAGCAACGGCAACACGACCCACACCAGCATGTTGGTGTTCTTCTTCTTCTTGACGGCGGGGCTCGCCTTCGACGCGGGTTTGGGCGTGGCGGGCCGCCGAGGGTCAGACTTCGCTTTCGCTGGGGCCGCCCGATTCACCGACGCCCGCGACCCCGAAGCCCGCCTCGTGGTTGGAGCGGGCGTGGCCGGCTCAGGCACGTCGACCGCGGGCAACGCCGGGTGCGTCTTCGGCAAGTCAGACGCACGGTTCGGCAACGCCTCGACGCCTTCGAGCACAATCGACGGCTGAGCCACCCGCTGCTTGACGGGGTCGAGCGTCTCGTCGGTGTCTCGCAACCGGAGCGGAATGCTCGGGCTCGTGTCTGACTCGTACGAACGCTTCACCGCCGGGCTGCTCTTCTTCGTCGGCTCGAACGAGAGGGCCGTCGGTTCGAATGACAGCGGCTCTGGCGCAGCGTCGGTCGCTTCGGCGACGAATGGCGACGCCGACCCGGGCACCACCGTTTCTTCAGCGTCGTTCGACAGCAGCATCAACGCCGGGCTCAGGTCGGTCTTGGTCTCGCTGGTCGACGACGACGCGGCACTCGCCTTCGGCTGGCCCGGCTCGTCGTCGACCGCGGTGTTCTCGTCGTCGCTGAAGTCTTCGTCGTCGCTCGGTTCGAGTTGCCGCGCCTGCTCTTTGAGCAACGCCAACATCTTTCGCTCGGCGAGGTATTCGACCGAGAACGCGTCGCGCATGAAGCGGGCCGCCCGTTCGCTGCCCGCGGCGGGGTCGAGGTCGGTCAAGATTTGCTGCAGCCGCGCCCGAAATTCTTCAGCCGTTTGCCAACGTTGGGCGGGGTCGGGCGCGAGCGCCTTCATCACCGCCTCCGACAGCTGCGGAGGGCACATCGGCTCGACCGAGGAGAGCGGCGCGATGTCGGGGTTCGCCACCTTCGCCATGAGCTCGCCCGGGGGCACGCCGTCGAACGGGCCACGGCCCAAAATCAATTCGTAGAGGCACAGCCCGACCGCGTACAGGTCGCTCCGGCGGTCGACCTTCTGGTGCCTCGCCTGCTCGGGCGACATGTACAAAAACTTGCCCAAAATGATGCTCGGGTTCGTCTTGGTGTTCGACAACGTCGACTTCGCGAGCCCGAAGTCGATGACTTTGACTTCACCCTCGTAGCTGATCAGCACGTTCTGCGGGCTCATGTCGCGGTGCACGAGGTTGAGCTCGCGCTCGTCGTCGCCCACTTTGCGGTGCGCATAGGCCAACGCGTCGAGCACCCGCGTCACCACGAACAACACGAATGAGAGCGGTATCGGCAACTGCCGGTCGCGCATGCGCGACAAAATGCGGCGCAGGTCTTTGCCGTCAATGAACTCGAGCGCGATGTACGGGGCGCCTTCGTGCAGGCCCATGTCGAGCACCTGCGCGATGTTGCCGTGGCTCAACTTCACCAACACCCGAGCTTCGTTCACGAAGCGCTCGGTGAATTCAGCGTCTTCGGCCAAGTGCGGCAGAATCTTCTTGATGACGCACAGCTTGTCGAAGCCGTGCGCGCCTTCGAGCCGAGCCAAGAAAATCTCGCCCATGCCCCCGACCGAAATGGGCATGAGCAACGTGTAGCGGCCAAACCGTTGCGGTTTGAACGGTTTGAGTCGCGTTGATGGCGCACCCTGGCTCATGGTCGAAGGCAAAGCGTGGCGATAGCCGAAACTCGAAGCGGGTGCAGCCTACTATCTCTTTGGCGGGTTGCGCCCGCTTCGGCGTCGCTGACGCCGCGTTTGTCGTGTGGTTTGCTCTTGGGCCTCGCGCATGTCGACCCACGCCTCAGCGAAGAAAGTCGCCTTGGTCACCGGAGCCACCGATGGCATCGGCCGCCAAACGGTCGTCGAGCTCGTGACGAAGCACGGTTTTCGGGTGCTCGTGCACGGTCGCACCGAGGCCAAAGCCCAGGCCACCTGCCAGGGCCTGGGGGTCGACCACGTCGTGCCGGTCTGGGGCGACTTCGCGGTGCTCGGCCAGGTGCGCGCGTTGGCCCAGCAGGTGCGTGAGCTGGCACCCGTACTCGACGTGTTGATCAACAACGCCGGCGTCTTCATGAAGGAACGCGAACTGACGCCCGACGGCACCGCCGAAATCACTTTTCACGTCAACCACCTCGCCCCCTTCGCTCTGACCCACTGGGTGCTGCCGTCGCTGCAAGCCGCGCCCAGCGCCCGCGTCGTCAACGTCTCATCGATGGCGCACCAACGCGGCCGCGTCGACCTCAAAGACTTGCAGTTCGAACAGCGGTTCGACGGCTATTCGGCGTACTCGGCCACGAAGTTGATGAACGTGTACTTCACCCACGAATTCGCGCGCCGCCTGGCGGCCTCGGGCAGCCGCGTCACTACCAGCGCGTTGCACCCGGGCGTTATCACCACCAAGTTGCTGCGGGCCGGGTTCGGCACCAGCGGTGCCAGCCTCGAAGCCGGCGCCCGAACCAGCGTCTTTTGCGCCACCGCCCCCGCGCTCGAGGGCGTGTCGGGCCGCTACTACAGCGACGCACGCGAAGTGCCCTGCGCGGCCCACGCCAACGACCCCAAGCTCGAAAAGGGTCTCTACCTCGAGAGCTGCCGCCTCGCGGCCATTGCCCCGCTCGCCTGAACTTCTTGGTTCGGCGCCAGCTCCAGTTCAGGTCGTGAACGAATTGAAAGCGGTCTTGCGTGAAATCGACGCGCTCTTGCTCGCGAAACGAGGCGTGTCGCAGCTCCACAAACGTCAACTCAGAGCCAAACGAGCACATCTGGTCGAGCTTCGAGACGAGCACGTTTCAGCCGCGAAGCTCAAACGTCACGCGTCTGACGCACCGGTGGGTGGCCCTCGTGGTCAGACCGCGGCTCGAAGCCGGCGCCTCGACGAAGAAGAAGCCGGTTGACGGGGGCGCGCGAATTTCAGCGGCCGAGGCGAACCGCCGCGCCAAGGGGCAGTGGTTCAAGCAAGGCTCGGTGACGGTTCATCGAGGTGACGTCACCGTGAAAGACTTTCACGTTGCCAAGCGAGAGCGGGCAGCCGGTGGCGCCGAACGGGTGCTGTTCGAGGGGCACCTCAACGTCGAGGGTACGCTTGAATTGGGCCGAGACGTTCTGTCGATTCATGGCGTTCTCGGTGACCTCGCCGCCCGACGAATTGGGCGACGCGGTGCTGGTCGTGCACGGTTCGGTTCGTGCGGCCGAATGCGTCTTTGAGCCCGCCAACGAAGGGGTTTTCAGCGTGCACCGCGCGAATCGGCTCACCCAGCAACTGAAATTCATCAACGCGCCGGTGTGCCTCGCCCATGACCACCAGGCTCGCGGGGGGCGCGGTGATGACGTCAACCCCGACCTTTCACCCGCGTAGTTGTGCGTCAACGAAGACGGTGATCAGGTCATCGACCTCAAGCGCGCGCTGGCTCGCTTGCGAGCGAAGAAACCGCTGCTCGCTTCGTGACGCGAGCCGCCGAGTTCAACCCTTCAGGTCGGCAGGGCGTCGAGTTCGCCCGCCAACAATTCGGCCGCGCGAAAGCCCGCGTCACCGAAGCCCGCCCAGTCGCGCACGAGGGCCTGGCCCTGCGCGAAGTCGTCGTCAATGAAGTGCATGGCCCGGTGCTCGTGGTCCCACGTGCGGAGTTGCCCCATCGACCGAACCAACGCCCCCGCCGAACGCCGCGCCTCGACCCGGTCTCGCATGGGCGCCGTCGGGTTGAGCGACGCCACGTACGAATTCGCCGTGCGCGGCGTACTGAGCCATTGCCCGGCGGCGTCGACCAAAAAGCCGGCCAGCACCCGGTGCTCGAGCCGGTGGCCCAGCGCCTTGAAAAACTCAGCAATGACGGCGCCTTGGGCTTGGCCCAGCCTCGTCACCTGTTCGGGGCGGTCGAGCTCGGCACTCAGGCCTTCGGCTGCCGCCCACGACCGCGCCAGCACGTCTCGCAGCCCGACAATCGCCGTCGCGTGGTCGGCCAACCGAATGGGAGGAATTTTCGTCAGCGAGTGGGCCAGGGCCAAGGTGCCCGCGTGCATCAGCACCACCAAAGGAGACGCCCGAAACACGCTCTGGCGTGCGACCGTCGTCTCGCAGGCCGTGCCCTTCACCCGCTGCAGCAACAAGGCGGCCACCACTTCTTCGGCCGGAGTCAGCCCGCGCTCGAGCACCAGCGGCGCCACGTCGTATTCGGCGAGCGGCGTCTTCAACACCCACTGCAGCAGGCGAATCATGCTGCCGGTGAACTCGAGCTTCGGCGGCTGCGACTGGCGCTCCCACAGGCGGCCGTGGTGGCCCTCGGCCCAGCCGCCGCCGCGGGCGAGGCTCAACACGGTGCCCCGCGCGAGAGTGTCTTGCAACAGCCCGCGCGCGGTCGGCCCCAACTTGGCCGGGGGCGTGAGGCTCGTCACGAGCAAGCGGGTGAGGTCGGTGGGCCCAGCCACGCCGAGGGCCGCCCGGGCGACGGTCAGCAAATTGGCTTCTTGTTGAGTGACCCACCCGCTCACGAGATGCTCCTCACGGCCTTCGCAACGAGTCGGCCGCCGCCGGCCAACCGTTGATGGTGAGCCTGCCGTTTTCGTAGCGCAGCTCAACGGTATTCGACGTCGAAAAGCGCGCGTCGGCGGGCGAATAGGCCGAAGTCAGAAAGTGCATGACCTGGTTGCTCGAACCCAGCCACCTGCGCTTGGTCTCGGGCAGCGCGGCTTCGTAGCGGCCGTCGACCAACAAGTCGGTCACCGCGAGCAGCTCGCTCACGCCGGTCGCGCCCGGGCCTTTTGCCGCCGCGCGCGCGCGCAGTTCGGCGAGCGTGTACCCCGAATACACCATCACCGTGAGGCCGCGCGCCGCGCCGCGCTGGGCGACGTCGGCGACTCCGGCCGCCTGCTCGAAGGGTTCTCCGCCGAGCACCGAAATGCCTTCGATGCCGGGCGTCGCCAGAATGTGCTCGGCGAGCGCTTCAGAATCGACTTCGGCCCCGCCCTTGCCCGCGACGAACATTTCGGGGTTGCAGCAGCCCGCGCAGCGCAGCGTGCACCCCTGCACCCAAAACGCATAGCGCTTGCCCGGCCCCTCGGCTTCGGTGTCGGGCACTTGCTGGGCGACGCGCAGGCGCATGGCGGTCTCCTACGCCGGCCCCAACAGCCAGGTCGCGGTGGCCTGGGCGACGACGTCGCCCGCTTCGTTCTTCAAGTCGGCGGTGACGGTGTATTCGCGCCGCTCGGTCGACTCGGGCACCGAGCACAGGCACTCGGCGGTGATGGTGCCACGCGCCTTCTTCACGTATTTCATGGCCAAGTTGGTGATGATGGCGCGCGTGCCCTTGGGTGCCGAAATCAACATCGCGGTGCCGGTGGCCACTTCGCCCAGGTTCATGAGCGCAATGGCGTGCACCGACTGGAGGTGGTTGCGCACCCGCCGCGTGTCGCGCATGCGCACCTTCGCGTACCCCGGGTCGAGCGCCACGATTTCGGGGCGAATGGTGCCCGTATACGGCGCGAGCCGGCCGATGACCCGGCCCATGAGCACGCCGCCCCCCGGCACGTTGCGCAGGTACGACCACACCGTGCCCAGCGAAGCGGCCGACGGCGACAAGAAGGTGAGCGAGGGCAGAAGTGACGTCACCCCACGTGTTTAACCCAAAGCGCGTGGGGGCACATGGGCGGCGTCGGTCGTTGATTTCAGTGCGTTTTCACGAGCTGCGCGAATGACAGGCCCGGCGGCTCTTCGCTTTCGGCCTCGGTCTCGGTCTCGTCGCTCGAGCTGGAGTCGCTCGAGCTGGCCGAGTCGCTCGCCGCTCGCACCAGGCTGGGCGGCACCGGGTTTTCACCGGTGACGCTGTGGGCGAGCAACGACAAGCTGAAGCAGGCCCCCGAGAGCGGCACGTTGCTGGCGCTGAGCGAGGCCCCGAAGCTCTCGGCGTACTCGCGCGAGAGCGCCAGGCCCAGCCCGGTGCCCTTGCCGGGCGCCTTGGTCGTGAAGAACGGCTCGAACAGCCGCGGCAGCACGTCGGGCGCAATGCCGGGCCCACTGTCGATGACGTCGATGCGCACGACGCCCGGCAGCACCGACGTCGCAATGGTGATGGTGCCGCTCGAAGCGCAATGCTCTTCGAGCACGTCGCCCGCGTTGATCAACAAGTTCAGCAGCACCTGCGACAGCTTTCGGCGGTTCGCGCGCACGAGCGGCAGGCCGTCGGGCACCGCCACCTCCAGGTGCACCTTGCGCGGCAGCCGCACATTGGCGAGCCGCAGCGTCGCCCGTACCACGTCGGCCAAGTCGACCGCTTCGACCTCGGTCTTGTCGTCGCGCGCAATCGACTTGAGGTCAGAAACGATTTCGACGATGCGCTCGACGCCCTCGAGCGTCTCTTCGAGCATTTCGCCCAGTTCTTGCGGTGAAAACCCCTGGGCGCGCGGGTCGAGCAGCTCACGGTGGAGCGTCGCGACGTTCGCCTTCACGTACGCGAGCGGGTTGTTGATCTCGTGGGCCACTCCCGCCGCCAACCGCCCGACAATGGCCAGCCGCTCGGCTTGCGCCCGCCGTGATTCAGAAAGCCGCAGCGCCTGGTTTCGCGCGCCCTCCGACTGAATTTCGCTCGTGCGAGAACGGTGATTCGCCCACGCCGCCAACACCGCCACCCCGTACATGCCCACCATGAGCAGAAGGTACGCGAGCAAGTCGCCCGGCCGGTCGTGCACTTGGCTCGCCGCCAACGTACCGTTGCCCAACAACGCCGCGGTCGACACCGTCAGCACCACCAGAAAGCGGTCGAAGAAGAGCACCGTCAGCACCAGCGGCAGCGCGAGCAACGCCGCCGCCACCTGCAACTGCGGCCCGTCGAGCCAGAGCACCAGCGGCATGGCCAGCACCAACGTCACCCCGGCCACGGCCATGATCAGGTCGCCGTGCGGGCCCTTTGAAAAGCGCAGCGCCAGCCCCGTCACGAGCAAGGCCACCGCCGCCGCTGTGCCCCAAAGCAGTTCGGCCAGGCGCCCTTCACGCACCAACCCCAGGGCCAACATGCCCAAGAGCCCAAAGCCACCAGTGACTAAGAAGACATTCGCCCGAAGCCGATGATCAACCGGTCGCACATTCAATGACACTGCAAACGCGAGTCCCACATAAGCGCTCAAATCGCTTTGACTCAGGCTGAGTCAATTCAAACGCTCAGGTCAGCACCGACCCGGGTTGGCCCGCCAACAGCTCAAGGAGGCTCGTCAGCCGTGACTCGGCGCGAACGGTGGTTCGGAGGTCGACGCTCACGTTGACGTTGACGCCTCGGCGCTCGAACCGCAGCCATTGGCCGGGTTGGGCTTCGAGCCGCAACAAGTCACGCGAGACCCAGATGGTCGTCACACCCAGTGCGACCTCGAACTCGAACGGGTTCACCGACTCGACCGCCCGCCACGCCACCGAGTTCGTACCGAACAGGCCTTCGGGGTCGAAGCCCGCCACCCACAGTTCCGGCACCGTCAGGGTACAACGCGAAGTGCTGGAGAATGGAAAGCGAGACATCTTGCAACCATTCTCGACGGCCGCCGACGAAAGTTGCCGCCCCCGTCGGGCGAAAACGCGTGCAATGTCGCCGGGTTCCACCAAACAATTGGCTGCACAGCAATTGGGCTTCGGGTGTCGGCCCCGCTGATCAGCCTTCACTGCATGATTTTCAGGTAGTCGGCGCGAGTGCGTAAGGGTTCGAAAAGACGGTCGTTTTTCGACTGTTTCACGGGGTATTTGTGGGCCTTTGCCAAGCCCAACAGCCGCACCGCTTCGTCGAATTCACCAAGCTCGACGCACACCCCCGCTGCGTTCAAGAAGATGGCCGGGTTTTCTGGGCCGAAGGGCAGGCACTTCGCCAAATAGCGGCGGGCGCGCTCGGCATTCACGCCGAGGTGGCTGTTGTCGTCTTGCACCGCGTAGAGCGGGTTCGCGGCGGCGGCGGCGGGGAGCCGGCCTTCGACCGCGGCGTCGTACAGGGTGAGCGCGTCGGCGAAGCGGCCGCGGCCCAAGAGGAGGGTCGCCGCGTTCGCCACTGGCAGCGCCAGTGCACGCCATTTGCTCAGCCGCAGCCGTTCGGCGTCGCTCAGGCCCAGCAGCGTCGCGGTGTGGCGTTGGTCGCTCTCGTCGAAATTCTGTTGCAGCCGGTCGAGCGCGTTCGCCTCGATGGCCGCACGCACCGCCTCGACCGTGTGCCACAGCGCGTCGTCTGATTTCGGCCGCCCGGTCAGGCTGCGGTGGGCCGCCTCCATGGTCGCGCTCATTGCCTGCGCGAATGAAGGCGGCATCGCGAAGCCGTCGCGGCTGACGCGCAGGCTCGAAGTCAGTTGGTCGCGCAGGGCGATGTCGACCGCGAAGTCGAACCCCAGCAGCGCCGGCAGTCGTTCGTGCAACACGTCGCCCAGCACGGCGCGTGACTTCTTCGTCTTGGCCGAAACGGTGAACGCCGACAGAACTGCTTGCACGACTTCGGCGAGCAGCGCCTGCCCGTCGAGCGCTTCGAGAAAAATGCGGTGCTGGTCGCGGCTGCCGTTGCTCAACGACAGCCGGAGCGGGGTTTTCACGTATGGCCCACCCGGCACCGCGATGAGCCGCTCGAGTTTCTCGAGCACTGGCTCCAGTTGGCCGAGCGACCAGGCGTGCCACTTCGACGGCTCGGAGACGGCCGTCGACCGAGCGACCACGGCCAGAGGGGTCTGGTCGTGGGTCATTCGCAAGACCCGGTCGAGTTCGGCGTGAATGCCCGACGCGTGCCGGTCGTCGACGCTGAGGTTCTTCTCGTCGACGCCGGCGACGGCGCGCGGGGGCATTCGGTCGAACGTCTTTTTGAAGGTGCGCGAGCTGGCTTTGAGCACCGGGCCCTCGACCCGCACGCTCAGCGCGAACGGCTGGCCTGAGAGCGTTTTGGCCAGTGACTTCAGCGAAACCGAAGGGTCGACCGCGGCGACGACCAAGCCCAAATGGTTCGACACCCCGATGCCATGGCGAATGAAGGTGAACGGCCACAGGTCAGCCATGGGGCACAATCAACTCCAAATGGGGCCGCCCGTCATTCGTGCGATCGGCCGCCCGGTGTGGCTTTCATGTCGTGCCCCGCCGGCACTGGGGCGAAACGCGAGCCGGGGCCCCAACCCGCCAGCCATTTGATTCGACTCGAAAATGCCCCTGGGTTCACCCGGCAAGGACAAGGTAGGTTCCCCGGTTGCAGGAGCTGTTTTTCTTGTGTTGAGACTCACCCCGCCCCCCATGACTTCGAAACGCCTGTCGATTCGGTTGCTGGCCGTTGCCGCGGTGTGCGCCGCCGCCTGCAACACCCCCAAGTTGACCCAGACGTTGCCTCCCGACGTGCGCGTCGACACCTACACCCAGCAGGCGGCGTCGAAAATCGACGTGCTCTGGGTCGTCGACAATTCGGGGTCAATGGCCCCGCGCCAAGAAAACTTGGCCAAGAATTTTCAGGCGTTCATCAACGAATTTTCGGCGAACTCGGTCGACTACCGCATTGGCATCACCACGACCGACATTTTCAAAGAAGCCGGCAAATTCGTGGGCAACCCCAAGGTGCTCACGCCGCAAACGCCAAACGTCGCCGCTGCTTTCGCGGCGAACGTGAAGGTCGGCATCAACGGAGCGCCCTACGAGGTCGGCCTCGAAGCGGCCCACTTGGCGCTCGAGTCGAACCTCGCCGCGAATGCCGCCGCGGTGACGACCTGCCAAAAAGCGTGCTCGCCGACCGTGCCCGCGTGCCCTTCGCAGTGCGAGACGAACGCGAACTTCGTCTTTCTGCGGCCCGACGCGTACCTGTACATCATTTTCGTGTCTGACGAAGACGACAAGTCGTCGCAAGACACCCGCTACTTCTACCGTTATTTGGAGACGGTGAAGGGCATCGGCAACGACGGCATGGTCGCGACCGCCGCCATCATGGGCGATGTGCCTTCGAATTCATGCGGAGCCACGCCGGGCCTCAAATACAAGGCGCTCTCCGACCTGACCGGCGGCGAAGTGGGCAGCATCTGCGATGCGAATTTCGCCGACACGCTCAAGAAGCTGGCGTCGAATGCCGTCGGGCTCAAACGCAAGTTCGCCCTGCAAATGAAGCCGAACGTCGAAACGCTGAAGGTCTTCATCAAGTACCCGTGCAACGCGTCGGCCGAAGTCACCGCCCATTGCGCCTCGGTCGACACGTCGTTCTGCGCCGACGCCGACCCCGCGTCGCTCAATTTGAAATGCACCGCGGTGCAAGGCGGCGCCGACGGCTGGGCCTACGAAGTCGACAACAACGTCGTGTACTTTTCTGGTGAATCGGTGCCGGGGCTCCATTCACAAATCGAACTGCAGTATTACGAAGAGGGCAAAGGCCCGTGACGACCCGAAGCACGTTCGGCAGGCTGTCGCTTGGGCTGTTGCTCGTGCTCGGCGCATGCCCGAAACCCAACATCACTCGGGTGTTGCCCGAGCTGCAAGTGCCTGAATCTCCTGTTGATTTCGGTGCGCTGCCGGTGCTCAACACCAAAGAAGTGACGGTGCCGCTGCTGAATGTGGGGCGGGCGACGTTGCTTGTGACCAACGTCTCGTTGGTGACCGAAGACGGGCTGTTCGCCATCACCTCGAAGCCGACCGAAGTCGCCGCAGGCAATACCGAGAGCGTGGTCGTGACGTTCAGGCCCCAGAAGCAGGAGGCTTCGACCAACACGCTCATCATCGACACCGACGACCCCCAAAACCCGCACCTCGAGCTGGAGCTTCTGGGCAGCGGCTCTACCGCCGCGAGGCTCGAAGTGTCACCGGCGAAGCTCGAATTCAACCGAGTGCCCGAGTGTTCGGGCGCCGTCGCGCAGCTCACCTTGGTCTCGAAGGGCACCGCCGACCTCATCATCAGTGAAATCGGGTTCGCGGAGGGCACGTTTTCGGGGTTCGGCTTCGTCGGCTCGACCAAGACGCCAGCGGTCGTGAAAGTGACGGGCGCGAATGGGCTGCCCGGCCAACTCGAACTGACGGTGCGGCTCACGGTGCCTCCGGGCACCATGGGTGAAGTGAGCGGCGGCATTCGGTTGAAGACCACCGACCCCGACCAACAAGACGTGGTCATACCGCTGCACGCCACGGTGAACCGCGCCCCCGTGCCCACCATTGCCATGCTCGGCAACAGCTCACCCGGGCAAACGGTGACGCTCGACGGCTCGGGCACGGCCGACCCCGACGGCGACACGCCGCTGACCTACAAGTGGTCGATTCGGTCGAAGCCCCTGTCGAGCACGACCAGCATCGGCGCGGCTGATCAACCCGTCACGTCGATGACGCTCGACCCACTCATGCCGGGTGCGTACGAAGTGCAGCTCGACGTGACCGACGGCCAAGGCGTCAAAGCGTGCGCTCCGGCCCGTGCCACCGTCGTCGCCGCCCCCGCCCAGAAGCTGCTCATCGAACTGTTTTGGGACAACCCGGGCACCGACCTCGACCTGCACGTGCTCAAGAGCCCCCAGAGCGGCCTGTTCAGCAAGACCGACGACTGCTTCTACCAAAACCGAGCTCCGGTCTGGGGCCCCACCGAAAACGACAACCCCGAGCTGCTGCGCGACGCCCTCACCGGGTACGGGCCCGAGGTGTTCGGCTATGCCAACCCCATCGACTCCAGCTTTCGCGCCGTCGTCGTCTTCAACAACGAATTGTTGTCGACGAGCCCGGCCAGCAAAGCCACGGTGCGGGTGTACGAGTTCGGCGTGCTGAAAGCCGAATTCTCGAAGACGCTCGAGAAGAAAGACGACCTGTGGGACGTGGCCGTCGTCAATTGGCCGAACGGCGACATCGTGGAGAGCAAGCCATGAAACCCGCCGTTGTTTCGTCGTGGGCGCTGCTGGCCCTGGGCATGTCGCTGACCGCGTGCCCGAAAGCAAAGCCGACCCCGGTCGACGCCGGCCGCCCACCCGAATGCGACACCCGTGCCCAGTGCGATGCGGGCCTCGTCTGCACCGCCGACCATTATTGCGATTCGTGCTCGTCTTCGGGGCAGTGCAGCGTCAAAGAAACCTGCCAAACCGCGACTCGGCTCTGCGCGCTGCGCGACGGCTGGGGTACCGAATGCACGCTGAACGAAGACTGCCAGGCCGGCAGCTGGTGCAAACAAGGCCTGTGCGCCGAGCGCTCGCTCGTCTCGCTCTGCCCGCTGTTGACCGACGTCGAATGCCCCCAGGGCAACCGCTGCAACGTCATCACCACGGTGTGCGAAGAGAACCTGGGCTGTTCGACGAACGACGACTGCTCGGCCCAAGAGATTTGCAACACGGGCAGCCGCGTCTGTGGGCCCCGCTGCACGGTCGACACCCAAGCGGCCGTCTGTGGCGCGGCCGAGCGCTGCGTCGACGAGCGCTGCGTGCAGTGCGCCACCAACGCCGAATGTGGCGTGAGCTTGGTGTGTGACGCCGCGGGCAAATGCTCCGCACCCGACCGCTGCTACACCGACCGTGACTGCACTGTGCCGTTGGTGTGTTTCACCCAAACCGGGGCCTGCTTGCCGAAAGCGCCTCCGTGCATTTCTGACGACAACTGCACGGCGAACCAACGGTGCGAGGTGAGCAGCGGCAAGTGCGTCGCCCGCGACTGCCAGCCCGACCGCTACGAACCCAACGACAACGACGCCAAAGCCTTCGGGGTGAAGCAGGGCACCTACACCGGGCTCACGCTTTGCCAGGGCGACGTCGACTGGTACGCGATTTCGCTTTCGCGCGGAGACCAGCTCGGCGTCAACCTCGACGCCGACCCCTTCAGCGAAGCCGCCTTCACCACCGTCATCAAAGACGGCTCGGGTCGCACGTTGGCCAGCGGCCACTTGCTCGTCAGCTACGTCGCGCCGCTGCCGGCGACCTACTTCGTCGTCATCAGCACGACCGACGCCTTTCAAACCTACGACGCCACGTTTCTCACCTCGCGCGGCACGCCGTGTGACGACGACGCCCACGAGCCCAACGACGACTCCGCCCACGCGACCGCGCTCAACCAGACCAAGTCGATCGAGGGGGCCATTTGCCCGCAAGACCAAGACTGGTTTCGCGCCGCTCCCGGGCCGACCCAGGGCGTGACGGCCCGCCTCATCAACTACGACGCCAGCAAAGGCCTGTTGCGGTTGTGCGCGTTCTCGGGCGACGGCGTCATTCAATTCGGCTGTTCCGACGACGTGCAACCCGTCGTCGTGGTCAGCGCGGCCCAGCGCACCGGCACCGACGTGGTGCTTCGCGTCATCGGCAGCGCCGACCGCATCGCCAATGGTTATACGCTCACGGTGGAGTACCCATGAGAACGACTCCGAAGGTGTTCGGCGGGGCCGCGCTGGCGCTCGTGCTCGCAGCGGTGGGCTCGTCGTGCGCGTGTGGCAGCCCCAAACCCGGCCCCGATGGAGGCACGGCCGACGCCTCGGTCGGCCAAGACTCGGGCACGCTGCCGCCCGAACTCAAGGTGACTCGGGTGTTGCCGCCGCGGGGCCCGTCGGCCGGCGGAGTGAACGTGTTGATTGAAGGGTCGGGTTTTCTTCACGATTTCGCCCCGTCGGGCACGCAGGCCAAGCCCAGCACCACCATCAAGTTCGGCGGCAACACCGTCATCGACTTTCAAATCATCGACGACGAGACGATGGAGGTTCGCGTGCCTCCCGGCGTCGCCGGCACGTCGTCGGTGTCGATTCAGAACCCCAACGGGCGCTTCAACTGCGGCAACTGCTTCACCTACTACGACGAGCTCGTCGTCACCGGCTTCACCCCCAAAGAGGGCCCGTTGCTCGGCGGCAACGAAGTGACCATCGTCGGTTCGGGGTTCACGAACGACGTGCACGTCTTGTTCGGCAACCGAGCCGCTTCGACGGTGACTTGGGTCAGCGCGACCGAGCTCAAAGTCACCGCTCCTCCGGGCGCGGTGGCCGACGCGGTCGACCTCACCGTCTACAACAAAAACGGCGTCTCGACTGGGCGCCGCGCGTACCGGTACGTCGGCAACTTGCGCATCACCGGAGTCTCGCCGGTGACGGGGCCCCTCGCCGGTGGCACCACGGTTACCCTCACCGGCACGGGGTTTACGGGCGCCACCGACGTCACCTTTGGCGCGCTGCCGGGCACGGCGGTCACGGTGGTTTCTGATTCGCGGCTCACGGTCACCAGCCCAGCCGCGAGCGCGGTGGGCGCCGTCACGCTCACGGTGGTGACACCGCGCGAATCGTGGTCGGTGAAAAATGGCTTCACCTACGTCGACGCGGTCGCCCCGTTCGCGGTGTACGGCGTGTTCCCCCATGTGGTGATGCCCGGAGACGTGGTGACGGTGACCGGCCAAGGGCTCGACCAAGCCGGGCTCACTGCGACGCTCGGCGGCAACGCGGCCACGGTGTTGGCGCAGACGCCCAACGCCCTCACCCTGGTGGTGCCCGCGCGCGGCTCGGCGCCACGGCTCTCTGACGTCGCCCTCACGGCCGGCAGCACCGTCACCTTGGCGGGTGGCGTGACGTGGCGGGTGCAGGTCGACGGCCTCAGCCCTGCTTCTGGCCCGTCGGCGGGGGGCACGGTCATCACCGTCGCGGGTTCGGCGTTGCCTCCGGTGGCGCGGGTGGTGGTGGCCTCGTCGCTCGCCGGGGCGGTGGCCGTCACGGGCGAAACGTCGCTGACCGCCACGACGTCGCCCGGCTCGGGTGGCGCGCCGAGCGACGTGCGGGTGAGCGACCCCAGCGACCTCGAAAACGAAGGCGTGCTGAGCGCGGCCTTCACCTACCTCGAGCCGCTGGCCATTGGCCGCGTGCAGCCTGACCGCGGCGCCGTCGCCGGCAATACGCTCGTCACCGTGCTCGGCGCGGGCTTTGGCGACAGCACCGTCATTTCGTTCGCGGGCAACCGGGCCAAAGACGTGAAAGTCGTCGACTCGCACACGCTCACCTGTCGCACCCCCAAGGGCAACGTCGGCACCGTCGACGTGACGACCGAGCGCTTGACCGAACGCGACGAATTGCCGGCCGGCTATTCGTACTTCGACCCTCGCAGCATCGCCGGCGGTTCGTCGGGCGGGCCGCTGGTGGGCACGCTCAACATCACCGTGCTCGACTCGACGCGCGAAAACTACGGAGCCCCCATACCGCTCGCCACGGTGATGCTCGGGCTCGATTCGTCGACGCCGTTTCAAGGTCTGACCGACTCGCGCGGCCAAATCACGTTTTCTGACCCGTCATTGGTGAAGGCCCAAACCGTCACGGTTTTCAAAGACTTGTACTCGTCGACCACCGTCACCCAGGTCGCCAGTGAAAACCTCACCGTGTTTCTCTCGGTCACTGGCGGCGGGGGCGGCGGTTCGGGCACGCCGCCTCCGGGCACGCCGGCGTCGACCATTTCGGGCAAGGTGACCGGGTTCAAAGCGCCGCGGCCCTTGACCGCGAATGAGGCGCTCGAAGCGCGCGTATTCGTCGCGCAGACGTCGCTCTTCGGCGGGCCCCCGTTTTCGGGAGTCTCGTCGCGCCAGGGCGAAACGTGGAAGCTGACGAAAGACGGCGCCGACTACCTCGTCGCCACCGGCGCGGGCTTGCACGCCACCTACGCGGTGTTGGGCATCGTCGACGCGACCACCATGGCTTTCACGCCCGTCACCATGGGGGTGAAGCGCGGCATCACCACCTCACCCGACGTGCCGGCCACGGGTGAAAACATCGTGCTCGACATGCAGCTCGACCTGGCCGTGCCCATTGTCATCGATTCGCCCATCGGTTTTCCCGACGGGCAGGGCGGCACCATACCGGCCATCAACTCGGTGTACGCGTGGCTCGACTTGGGCGCCGAGGGCTTCATACCCAACCCCAACAACTGGTCGACTGGCACCGCGTTTCAGTCTTCCATCGTCTCGACGGGCAGCACGCTGACGTTCCCCCACTTTCCTCAACTCGACGGGTCGAACTTCGTCTTTCTCGACCAGGCGTCGGCTCCGACGGTGTACCCGGTCAGTTTTTACTTTCGTCGGCAAAATGGCCCCATGTCGGCCGGCATCACCATTGGCCCGCTGTTGCCGACGCCGCGTCTGGGGGCGTTGGGGGCGTTCGACGGCACCATTTCGTGGGCCATTGACCCGGGCGTCGCCCCCGACTTGTACAACGTTCAAATCTTGCGACAGAGCGTCGCCGGTTCGCTCGTCGTGTGGGACATGGTCTTGCCCGGCACGGCGACCGGCGTCGTGTTGCCGCCCGCGGCCGTCGACAAGTTGAAGGCCGAAGAGCAAGGCAACAGCTTGGTGGTCGAAGTGTACGGCAGCCGCTCCCCGAAGTTTTCGTACACCCAGTGGACGTACGACACCCTCTCGGGAGTGACCTGGTCGAGCTTCACCATTGCACGCTCGAAGAGCTTCATGATTTCGCCATGACGCCCACTCTTGCCAGGCTCGCGGTGCTGGCGGTCATGACCGTGGGCGCGCTCGGCGCCTGCCGCACCGGCAAGCTGGGCTCGAAAGGGTGCCAACAAGACAGCGACTGCGGCACCCCCGCGTCGGCGTACCGGTGCGAATACCAAACCGGCGTGTGCTACTGCCGTACCGACGAAGCGTGCCCGGGCTCGCAGTTCTGCAACCCGGCCGGTTTTTGCCAAGACCGCGCGGGCTGCCAAGTCACCGCCGACTGCCTCGACCCTTCGCTGTTCTGCGACACCACCAGCGGCACCTGCCTCGCGAAAGGCCGCTGCACCACCGACCTGCAGTGCGCGTTGGGTCAGGTCTGTGACGTGGGCACGTCGACCTGCGTCGAAGGCTGCCGCACCAACGGTGACTGCAACGGCTCGTCGTGCCGCTGCGGCGACGTGGCCTGTGCCTGCACCGGCACCACCCCCGAAGAATTGGCCCGCTGCCCCAAAGGCGTGTGCGACCCGTACTTCTGCGCGAGTGCTGACTTTTGTCGGTTCGGAGAGACCTGCCAAGTCGTCGACGGAGGGCCCAGCCCCCGCGCCACCTGCACGAGTGACTACGACTCAGAGCGCCGCCCGTATTGCGATTCGTGCACCTACGGCGGCGGGCTCAACATTTGCGGCAACGGCGCGAACTATTGCCTCATCGACACGCGGCACCCAGGCAACTATTACTGCGGTGCTGACTGCAGCGGGGGCCAGAGCTGCCCCCGGGGGTATTCGTGCCAAGACGTCATCGTGGTGTCTTCTCAGTGGCAGTGCAGCCGCGCGAACCCGGCTTGCCCGACGAATGCCCAACTGCCCTGCACCCAAGACAGCGACTGCAAGCGCGGCGGCGCGTGCCTCAAAGCGGCCGGCGAGTCGTCGGGCTTCTGCGCGGGCAAGTGCGCCGTCGACGAAGGAGACTCCACCGGGTTCTGCTCGTGCCAGGTCGACGCCGACTGCGCTCAAGAAACGTGTTCGCTCGGCGAGTGCAGCATTTCTCGCAAGAAGTGTGTGCATGACACCGACTGCCGCTCGATTCGCTGTGTCGACTTCGAGGGCGGTGGGGGCTGCCTCATTGGGCAAAATTGCGCTCCGGCCAATGGCCTGTCGTGCGTCGAGGTGCGTTGAAAGACGAGCGGGGCGGGCGCGCAACCGGTACGCTTGGTGGGCCGCCCTTTGAACGTGCCTCCGCGCAAACTGCCTGACATTTGTAGGGTTTTCGCCTTGGCGGTCATCGGCGTGTCGTGTTGCTTGGCGGCGAGCCCGGCGTGGGGGCACCACCTGGGGTCGGCGCCTGAAGTTCGGCTCAGCCAGTACCTGCGCCACACGTGGACGGGCCTCGACAAGCTGCCCGAAAACTCGGTGCTCGGCATGGCGCTGGGGCCCGAGGGCGCGGTGTTGGTGGCCACCGAAGTCGGCGTGTTTCGTTTCGACGGCGTTCACTTCGTGCCGCTGCCGTGGGACCGCGAAAGCTTCGGCCGTATCGGCAATTCGATGTACACGGCCGGAGACGACATGTGGGTGGGCACCGAGCGTGCGGTCGTTCACTTCGCGGCCGACAAGCTGGTCAGCGTCACCCCGTTGCCCGACGACTGTGGCGGCGCCATTCAAATGGCCCAAGGGGCCGACGGCGTACCGTGGTTTGCCTGCTTTCGTGGAGGCCTCATGCGCCTCGGGCCGCAGGGCCTCGAGTCGGTGCCGACGCCCGGTGTCGCGCGCTGGGTCTACCGGCAAGGCGACACGCTCTGGCTCGCCACCGACGACGGCGTGGTCGCCTTCACGAAAGACGCCCCCCCCAAGACGTGGACTGAGGCCGAAGGCCTGCCCGGCCGTGCCGCCCGCTCGGTGGCCAAACGACAAGCGGGTGGGGTGTGGGTCGGCACCAGCCGCGGCCTCGGCTTCATTGACGAAGCCGGCGTCGCCCACGACCCGAAAGTCGAACAGCACCCGCTGGGGCCCATCATCGAACGGGTCGACGGCTCGGTCTGGGGCGCGGTGTTGCCCGGAGGTCTCTTCACCCTCGACACCCACGGCCACGTCGAAGAGCAGCTGGCCAGCACCGTGCCAGCGTGGTCGAACATCACCCAGTTTCTCGAAGACCGCGAAGGCTCGCTGTGGGTCAGCAGCTCGACCAACGGCCTCACCCGCCTGCATTTGGGCCCCGTCACCCCCATGGGCCTCGCCGAGGGCATGTCGTCGGCCATTTCATGGTCGGTCGACGTCGCCAAAGACAACAGCGTGTGGCTCGTCACCGACTCGAACGGCATTTGGCACGACGACCACGGCGTGTTCACCCACTACGGCGCCGAAGCGGGCCTCGGCAACCAGCGGCTGTTCTCGGTGCACGTCGACGCGTCGGGCGTGCTGTGGGTCGGTGGCCAAGAAGGGCGGTTGTTTCGCTTCAACGGGCAACGCTTCGAAGAAAAGCGCCGCGACGCCGAACACCCCGAGAGCGCCGTCAGCGCCATTACCTTCAACCCCGCGACCGGCGAACAAATCATCGGCACCGATTCGGGCGCTTTTCGGTACGACCACGGCCAATTCGTGCCCATGGAGGCGCCGCTTCGCGTCGAGGTCACCGATTTCACCTGGGCCCACGACGGCACGCTCTGGGTGTCGAGCTCGCGCGGCTTGTGGCGCGTCAAAGACCAACGGCTCGAGCGGGTCGTGCCTGGGTTGCGCAGCAGCTTGTCGGCCGTCATCGAACGCCCTGACGGCAGCTTGTGGCTCGCCACCAACGACCGCGGCATCGTTCGGGTCGACCCCTCCCGCGAAACCGTCAGCGGCTGTGACGAGAAATTGGGCATGCCCCACGACAACACCTGGTCGCTCGTGCGCGACCACGAAGGCCAGTTTTGGGTGAGCTCGAACTTCGGCATTTGGTCGGTACAAGAGGCCGACCTCGAAGCCTGCCTCGAGCGGGGCACCCATTTGCCCCCGCTGCGGGTCTATGGGGCCGGAGACGGCATGCGCGACCGCGAGTGCTGCGGCGGCTACCAGTCGCCCTCGGTGGTCGCTCCCGACGGCCGCATCGTCTTCGCCTGCGTGCAAGGGTCGATGACCATGTGGCCGTCGCGAAAGACGAACGGCGTCGCCCCCAGCGTGCGCATCGACCGCGTCGACGTCGAGGGCGTCGCCAAAGACATCACCGGCCCGTCGGTCACCGGCACCCGGGGTCGCTTGGTGTTTGCCTTTTCGGTCTTCAGCTACCGCGACCCTTCGGCGGTTCGAGCCAAGTACCGCCTCGAGGGCTTCGAAACCGAGTGGGAAGAGGCGACCGCCGACCGCACCGCGCAGTACACGAACTTGCCTCCGGGGCGGTACCGCTTTCACGTCATCGCCGCGAACGAAGACGGCGTGTGGAACACGTCGGGCGTCTTTGTCGACGTCGAAATTCCTCCCCACTTTTGGGAACAGTGGTGGTTTCGCGCGCTGGCGGTGCTGGTGCTCTTGGCCGCCCTCGGCGGGTGGCTGCGGGTGCGCGAGCGTCAACTCAAAGCCCGCGAACAAGAAGTGTCGCGGCTGGTCGCCCAACGCACCGCCGAACTCGAGCGCGCCAAAATTGAAGCCGAGCAAACCACTCGGGCCAAGACCGACTTCTTGGCCAACATGTCGCACGAAATTCGCACCCCGCTCAACGCCGTGTTGGGGGCGTCAGACCTCTTCGACGCCACGTCGCTCACCGCCGACCAGCGCGAATACCTCGACCTCATTCGCTCGAGCGGAGACGCGCTGCTCTCGCTGCTGAACGACATTCTCGACTTGTCGAAAATCGAAGCCGGCAAAATGCAGCTCTCGCTCGGCCCGTGCGACGTGCGCCTGTTGGGTTCGCGCATCGTCGACTTGCTGGGCGTCACCGCGCGACGCAAGAAGCTGCAGCTCACCTTCGACTGCACGCCCGAAGTGCCTCAGTGGGTGATGATCGACGAAGCCCGCCTTCGCCAGGTGCTGATCAACCTCATCGGCAACGCGATCAAGTTCACCCACCGCGGCGCCGTGCACGTGGTCGTTCATGCCGAGGGCGTGAACCGGCTGCGCTTCTCGGTCATCGACAGCGGCATCGGGCTGAGTGAAGAACAGCTGGGCCGGCTGTTTCAGGCCTTCAGTCAAGCCGACACGTCGACCTCGCGGCGCTACGGGGGCACCGGCTTGGGCCTCGCCATTTCTGACCGCCTCGTGTCGTTGATGGGCGGCCATTTCGATGTGAGCAGCGCCCTCGGCCAAGGCAGCCGCTTCTCGTTCGAAATCAACGCGGTGCCGTGCGCCCCTCCGGTCGTGAAGCCGGCGCCCACCGACGCGTTGCCCAAGCTCAACGTGCTGCTGGTCGACGACAACAGCATCAACTTGCGCGTCAGCACCGACTTGCTCACCCACCTGGGCATGACGGTCGTGCCCGCTCGCTCGGGCGAAGAGGCGCTCGCCATCATCGCCCAGAGCCGGTTCGACCTCGTGCTGATGGACCTGCAAATGCCCGGCATGGACGGCTTGGCCACCACCCGGTTGTTGTTCGAACGCGTGAAAGAGCGGCCGATGGTCGTGGCGCTCACCGCGAACGCGCTCGAAGAAGACCGCCAGGCGTGCCTGCAGGCCGGCATGCGCGACTACCTCACCAAACCCGTGCGCAAAGACGCTTTCGCCCGCCTGATTCGCACGCACTTCGGCACGACTCCGGGTTCTGACGTCGAAACGGTGTCTCCGGTGCCCTTCGAAAAGCCCTAAAGCCGCTTTCGTTCGAAAACGCTATATCGCGCCCATGCGCATCGCCTGCATTGGTGGCGGCCCGGCTGGCCTGTACTTCGCCCTGTTGATGAAGAAGGCGTTTCCGGCCTCCGAAATCGAGGTGTTCGAGAAGAACCGCGCCGAAGACACCTTTGGGTGGGGCGTGGTGTTTTCGAAAGAGACCCTCGGCACGTTGAAAGACGCCGACGCCGAGAGCTACGCCGACATCGAGTCGCACTTCGCCTACTGGGACGACATCGAAACCTGGGTCGGCGGCGAGAAGACGGTGTCGACGGGGCACGGTTTCTGTGGCCTCGCCCGCCGCGACCTGCTCGCGATTCTGCAGCGCCGCTGCCTCGCGCTCGGAGTGACAGTGCACTTTCAGCGCGAAGTACCCGTCGAGCCGCTGCCCCAGGCCGACCTCATCATTGGGTGTGACGGGGTTCACAGCCCACTGCGCGAAAAATTCGCCCACGTGTTCAAACCCGACATCGAACTGGGGCGGTGCAAGTTCACTTGGCTCGGCACCACCAAGGCGCTCCGCGCCTTCACCTTCATTTTCAAACAGACCCCGTGGGGGCTGTTTCAGGTGCACGCTTACCCCTTCACCCAACAGCCCATGCAGCCGTCGGGCGCGCGGTCGACCTTCATTGTCGAATGCCACGAAGACACGTGGCGGCGCGCGGGCCTCGACGCCATGAGCGAACCCGAGTCGGTCGCGTTTCTCGAACGGCTGTTCGCCGATGACCTGGGCGGCGACCGGCTGTGCCCCAACAAGAGCATTTGGCGCACCTTCCCCACGATTCGGTGCGAGCGGTGGGCCCACGGCCGGCTGGTGTTGTTGGGTGACGCGGTGCACACCGCGCACTTTTCCATCGGCTCAGGCACCAAGCTGGCGATGGAAGACGCTCTCGCCCTCGCGACGCTCTTTCGCAAGCACCAAGACGCGCCGGCCGACGTCGAGCGGGTGCTGGCGCTCTACCAGGCCGAACGTGAACCCGAAGTCGCCCGCATTCAGAAAGCCGCCCAGACCAGCCGCGAGTGGTTCGAGCACGCCGCGCGTTACCAGAGCCAGCCCCCGCTGCAGCTCACCTTCAATTTGATGACGCGCAGCAAGCGCATCACCTGGGCCAATTTGCGACGCGCAGCAAGCGCATCACCTGGGCCAATTTGCGCGAACGCGACCCCGCCTTGGTGAAGGCGGTCGACACCTGGTTTGCCGGCGCCCACCAAGCCACGCTCAAGTCGAACGGCGAAGCCCCGCCTCCCTTGTTCGCCCCAATGACGTTGCGCTCGGTGAAGCTCGACAACCGCGTCGTCGTCTCGCCCATGTGCCAATACTCGGCGAAAGAAGGCGTCGTGACCGATTGGCACCTCGTGCATTTGGGGGCTCGGGCGGTCGGCGGCGCCGGGCTCGTCTTCACCGAAATGACCGATGTCTCGCCCGAGGGGCGCATCACGCACGGCTGCGCGGGGTTGTGGAACGACGCCCAAGCCGCCGCGTGGAAACGGGTGGTCGACTTCGTGCACACCCACTCGAGCGCCAAAATCGGCGTTCAATTGGCACACGCGGGCCGCAAGGCGTCGTGTCAGTTGCCGTGGCAAGGCGACGGGCCGCTGCAAGCACACGAGCGGCGCTGGTCGGTGTTGGGCCCCAGCGCCGTGCCGTTCGACGCCGGTCACCCGGTGCCTGAGGCCATGTCGCTCGAACAGTTGCGGCGGGTGAAACAGCAATTCGTCGAGGCGGCGGTGCGCGCCGACGCGTGCGGCTTCGACGTGGTCGAACTGCACGCGGCCCACGGGTATTTGCTGTCGTCGTTTTTGTCTCCGTTGTCGAACCAACGCACCGACGCCTACGGCGGCTCGCTCGAAAACCGCATGCGCTACCCGCTCGAGGTGTTCGACGCCGTTCGCGCGGCGTGGCCCGCCCACAAGCCCATGTTCGTTCGGGTTTCGGCCACCGACTGGCTCGAGCCCGACGGCATGCGCATCGAAGACACCGTCGAATTCGCGAAGCAGCTCAAGGCCCGCGGCTGCGACGTGGTCGACGTGTCGACCGCCGGCAACGTGCCCGAGTCAAAGCCCGAATACGGCCGCATGTACCAAGTGCCCTTCGCCGAGGCCGTTCGCTTCGGCGCGCAGATGCCGGTCATGGCCGTCGGAGCCATTGCCGGGGCCGACCACGCGAATACCATTGTCGCCGCGGGCCGCGCCGACTTGTGCGCGCTCGCCAGGCCGCACTTGAGCGACCCGTCGCTGACCCACCGACACGCCCAAGCCGAGGGTGTCGACACGGCGCCCTGGCCGGTGCAGTACGAAACGGTCGCTCCGGTCGTGCGCACCCGCGGGTGACGGGGTGACGGTAGCCTCTCCCGAGGTGTGACACCGCCGCTGGCCTCGCGCCGAAGGCCCAGTGCGCTCGGCCAAGAGGCCGTCACCGCCGCGAATCGAGGGGGTCAATGTTCGACGCCGGCTGCTTCTTCGCGGGCGCGGGAGCCTTCTTCACAGCCGCTTCCTTCGAAGCTGGCGGAGCGACGACGGCCGACTTCGCCGCTGCTTCAGCCTCGGCTCGCTTCGCTTGGCGCGCCTGCTCTCGGGCTTCTCTCGCCTCGTTCGCGGCAGCGGCCGTCTTCGCGGCGGCGGCCTTCGCAGCGGCCTCTTTCGCGGCGGCAGCCTCTTTCGCGGCGGCCTCTTTCGCAGCGGCGGCCTCTTTCGCCGCGGCGGCTTCTTTCGCAGCGGCGGCTTCTTTCGCAGCGGCGGCTTCTTTCGCAGCGGCGGCTTCTTTCGCAGCGGCGGCTTCTTTCGCGGTGGCCGCCTCTTTCACTGCGGCGGCTTCTTTCATGGCAGAGGCCTCACGGGCGGCGGCGGCAGCGGTTGCGGCGGCCTCCTTCGCGGCCTCATCGCCCGCTTTCTTCGCTTCGACGGCGGCGGCGCGGCGCAAGGCTTCGGCCTTTTGATCATCGGTCATCGCCGCCGTGGCACCGGGGGCTCCCGTGGCGGTCGTGGGAGCAACCGTTGCGGCAGGGGCAGGTACGGGGTCGACGGGGCCGCTGAGCACCGCGGCGACCACGGCCCCAAGGCCAACCAACAACAGCGCGCCGACAATCGACACCGCCACGACGACCAGTCGGCGACCCGCCGAGGGCACGAGCGCCAGTTCTTCGTCGTTGAGTTCGGTCTGAGCGGGTTGCGGTGACGCCACCTCGGTCGCCATGGGCGCGGTGGTGGCCATTGGTGAGGGTGCCGAGAACAACAGCGTCTTCGCGGTCGCGTTGGGCGATTCGCTGGGTCGTGGCTCTTCGCGGGCCACAGCCGGCTCGACCGAGCCGAATTGAATGGTTTTGCCCGACAGCAATTCGGGGGGCGACGGCTGCTGTGGCCCAATGGCTTCGGCTCCGGCCGGTGTACCAGTGGCGGCCGCCACCACGCTGGCGTTCTGTTGTTGAGCCAGCAACGAGTGGTCGAACACCAACGTCTTGGCGTTTCGGCTGTACGGGCGCGCTTCGGGAGGCGTGCGCGCGGGAGCCTTCATTCCGCCAGCAGGCGTCAGCGCGCGACCGGCCATCACTTCTGGAGCCACGACCACGCTGGGCGCTTCGGGCATCGGGGCCGACACGCCGCCCGACGTCGAGAGCGAAGGCGCCCCCATTGACGCTGAGACCGCGGTGACTTCGAGGCGAGGCTCCGAGGCCGAGGCCGCCGGCGCCAACAACGGCTCGGGAGGCACCACTGGCACCGCGACCCGCGACTCGGTGGAGTGAGGGTGTTCGAGCTGTGCCGACAGTGACTCTTCAAGCGTCGCTTTCTTTTTCTCGAGCGACATCGCGTCGACCGCGGCGGGCAGCTGAATCACCTCGGTCGTGCTGCTCTCGGTAACCGACGAAACCGCTGTCGCGACCGCCTGAGCAGCCGGCGAGGCGGGCGTGGTGGCACTGGCGGCCGCTGTCTCCGATTGCGCGGCCGCGGCGTTGGCGACCTTCTGTGCTTGGCGCAACTCGGCACGTACTTTCACCACGGCCAGTGCGTGCGTCAGTGCACGAATGGCCTCCTCGTCAGAG
>JBGAIY010000623.1:0-3553 GCA_044225205.1 Myxococcaceae bacterium
CTGCGCGTGTACGACGGCTTCTCGAGCGCTCCCACCACGCTGGGCGCTCCATTCGACCAGTTTGCCGTCTCCGACGTCGCCGTTCTGCCCGACGCGGGGCTCGTGTTCATGTCGGGCCAGTCGGTCTTTCAGGCGACCGCACCCGACGGCGGGTTCGAGCTGCTGGCCAACAGCGCGTTCTCGTTGACCCGAATCAAAGCGAAGGTCGGCGGGGTGTACGCGACCGACCGTTCACGCGTCTTTCAGGTCACCGACGGTGGCACTGACGTGGTTGCCACGTCGCAGCCCGCCTTCGAGGTACTCGACTTCGAACTCGCCCAAGACGGCTCGTTCTACGCCATCGAACCGGCAGGCAACCGGCTCCTGCGACTGTGGCCGAACACCAGCCCTCCACGGGTTGAAACCGTCATGGTCTTGAGCGACGGCCCCAGTTCGCTCGCGCTCGACGGTGACGGAGGGGTCTACCTCGCCGTGCCGAACGCCTTGCTGCACGCGCGACTGCCGTGAAACAGGGGCTTGGGAGGCCGACGGCCTTTGCGAAGTCAAGGCCGCCAGAACACCCGGTGTTGCCTCGGGCCGACGACCGCTGACGAAATCGGTCAGCTCCCAGGCCACCGAAAGCCCAGCGCAGACGGTGCGACCTGTCTGGCCCGGGCGTGATGAACTGGTGACAAAGTTCCGTTGACGTTGCCCGGCGCAAGAGACAGATATCATTGACAATGTTCGCCCTTGCCGTCGTTGCGGCCGTGTTCTCGCAGCAAGACGCCGGAGTTGCCCTCGACGAAGAAGTCGACCGTCGCCGACAAACCGTCGTCACCGCTTCGCGCGTCGAGCGCCGAATTGAAGACGTCGTCGTACCGACCGAGGTCATCACCCGTGCGCAGATCGAATCGCTCGGCGTGCGCGACGCGACGCAATTGTTGCAGCAGCACCCCGGTGTCGAAATGGTCTACACGAACCGCGGGGTCGGCGTGCGCTTGCAGGGCCTCGACCCCGAATACGTGCTCATTTTGGTCGACAGCCAGCGCGTCGCGGGCCGGTCGGGCGCGTTCGTCGACCTGTCGCGTTTTTCGCTGCGCGACATCGAGCGGGTCGAAATCGTCAAAGGCCCGGCGGCTGCGCTCTACGGCGCCGACGCCATGGGCGGTGTCATTAACTTCATTACCCGTCGGCCGCAGAAGGTGCTCGAAGGGGTGGTGCGCGGCACCATTGGCACGTTGCTCGAGGGTGATGTGCGCGGCAACGTGGGCTCGAAGCTGGGGCCGGTCGAAATGCGTTTGGGGGGCGGGTACCGAACCCGCAACCCCTACGACTGGGACCTGAGCGACGCCGCCACCAGTGGCGCGGGCATTCGCCGCTACGACGGTGACTTCGACATCGCTTGGCGCCCGGTCGACAGCATTCGCATTTCTGGTCGCACCGCCTATGTGCGCACCGACTTGAACGGGGTCGACCTGAATGACACCGGCGCCATTTTCGACCGCTACCAGCGAACCGAACAGTTCGACGCGTGGCTCGGTGGGCAAGGGCGTTTTGGCGAGGGCGGCGCCACGTCGGTCACGGTTCGTGGCCACTACGGCCTGTTTCGCGACCAGTTCTTGCTCGACCAGCGCGGCTCGAAAGCGCTCGACTCGTACACCGCCAGCCTCACCCGCCTGTGGGAAGGGTACGCCCAGGTCGACCAGCGCCTGGGCCGCCACACCCTGACCGCGGGCGTCGAATTGCTCGCCGAGAGCCTGTCGGGCGAACGCATTGACCCGCCGTCGGTGCAGCGCAGCCGAATCGGCGTCTTCGCCCAAGACAGTTGGGCGCTGCTCGACATGGGCCCGAAGCTCGCGATCGAGCCGGGGTTTCGTGCCGACTTCGACTCTCAGTTCGGCGGCGCCCCGTCGCCGCGGCTCGCCGTGAAGTTCGACCCGAATTCGTCACTGACCGTGCGAGCGTCGTGGGGGCTCGGGTTTCGCCCGCCGTCGTTCTCTGAGCTGTACCTTCAGTTCGCGAACACCGGCATCGGGTACATCGTCAAAGGCAACCCGAAGCTGACCGCCGAACGTTCGGGGTCGGTCAACATCAGCGCCGACTACCGTTTGCCCGTCGACGGGTGGTCGGTCAGCGCCAGCGCGTGGCACACGAGCGTCGCCAACCTCATCAACGTCACCGCGAACGGCTTGCCCAACCCCGACAACCCAACCGTGTTTTCGTACGAGAACGTCACCGACGCGTACACCCAGGGGGCCGAGCTCAGCACCCGGCTCAAGTTGTCGAAAGGCGCGTACCTCGACGTGGGCTACACCGCCCTCGACGCTCGCGATGTGACTCGCAACCGGCCGCTCGAAGGGCGCTCGGCGCACCGCCTCAACGTCACCGCGACCGCGAAATACCGGCCGACCGGGCTCGAGGCCATTGTGCGCGGCACGCTGCACAGCGCGCGGCCCTTCTATGTGGGCCCGGGGTTGGGCTTCGCGAACGTGCTCGGGTTCGGCGAAGAGCGCGTGGTGTGGGCCCCCGCGTACTTCGACCTCGAGGCCCAGGTGACCTACACCTTTCGCGGGTGGTTGAAGGTGTTCGTCAACGGCTACAACCTGCTCAACCAGGGTGACCAAAACTTCACCCCCCGGCCTCCGCGCGGCGTGCTCGGCGGCGTTCAACTGGAGTACTGAATGCGCAACTTCACGTTGAATTCATTGAGCCTTTTCGTCGTGTTGAGTGCCTGCGCGCCGCGGCTCGACGTTGATCACCCGTTTGACGGGTCGGGCAAGTGCCTCGACCCCGCGACCAAACAAGAAGTCGACTGCGCGCTCGTGCCGCTCGTTTCGGTCACCATCGACGCCAACGGTGTGCGCAACATGATCGTCGACGCCACCAACAAAGAATCGAAGGTCTACGTCGACCTCGACTCAGACCGTGAAATGAAGACCGACGAAGCCTTTTCGACCAACGGGTGGGACCTGGCCTTCAAGCGTTTCGAAATCACCATGAACGGCGGTTCGGGCAACCCGACCGGCGTCGTGGAGGTGGCCGTGCTCGAGGGCCAAAGCTTCGAGAGCCTGACCCAAGCCCCGGCCCAGGGGTTCGTGCAAGACGGGGCGAACGCCGTCTTCGCCGAGGTCAACGGCGGCTGGTATTACTACGACCTCAACACCCACAAGCTCACGACGAAAGACGAGCTGTACGTCGTCAAGTCGAGCTCGGGGGCGTTCTACAAGTTGAAAATGGGCAGCTACTATGACGCCGCGGGCACTCCGGCGAGGCTCAGTTTGTCGTACGCTGCCGTTCTGGGCCAATGACCGCACCCGCCGCGAAAGACATACCCGCGCACCCGACCGTCGACGACGTCGAATTTCGCGCGCTGTACAAGAAGACCAAATACATCGTCGAAACGGCCGACGGCTGGTCGCTCGTCATCACCCGCTACCGCCCGACACCCCAGTCGTTTCCCCAACCGTTGTTTGGCGAACCCATGCTGCTCGTGCACGGGTTCTGCCAAAACCGCCACGCGTGGACGAGCGGCGAATTCGTGAAGAATTTGTTGTTCTTCGGGCTCGACATTCAC
>JBGAIY010000624.1:0-3521 GCA_044225205.1 Myxococcaceae bacterium
GGCGTAAATGCCTCCCTCGGGCATCGTGCAGGCGGGCAGCAGGCGCACCAAGCGGCCCTCGCGCAACGCCGGCCCGACAATGTGGAGCCCCAGCATGGCGACGCCGGCGCCGGCCATCGCCAGCGCGTTGACGACCGTCGGGCTGTCGGCGCTGACCCGGCCGTCGACGTCGAGCTCGTGCACCCGGCCCGCGGCGTCGGTCACGACCCAGCGCCGCGGCCGCCGCAACAAGGTCAACGCGATGCACGCGTGGTCGAGCAAGTCGCTCGGCTGGCGCACCGGCTTCGACCGCGCGAGGTAGGCCGGCGAGGCGACCAGCGCCTGGTCGAGCGTCGCCAACTTGTTGGCCATGAGGCTCGAGTCGCGCAGCCAACCGAGCCGAATGGCCACGTCGACGTTCTCTTTCACCAAGTCGACCAGCCCGTCTCGCGCCCACAGTTCGACGCGAACCTTCGGGTAGAGCTGGGTGAACGCCGCCACCCGGCCCGCCAACGGGTGAGCCGCGAAGTCGACGGTGGTGGTGACGCGCAACGTGCCCTGGGGTTCGTGCTTGAGCTGCTGGAGTCGCAACGACAACGCCGCCGCTTCGTCGGCAACCGCCTGGCACCCGCGGTAGTACACCTGGCCCGCTTCGGTCAGGGCCAGCCGTCGGGTCGTTCGTTCCATCAGCCGCACGCCGAGCTCGTCTTCGAGCGCCGCGACGTTCTTGCTGACCATCGACTTGGTCAACCCCAACGCCGCCGCCGCCGCGGTGAACGACCCCCGCTCGACGATGGCCGCGAACACCGCCATTCGGTTCAGATTCATTGTTTCTGATTACTACACAGTCTGTTGGCGAAGGCACGGTTGTGTGGCGCGGCCCAGGCGCTACTCATGGGTGGCGAACTTCTTCGCCTATCGCTGCAACGAAAGAATACGTCATGACGCTCCGCACGCTGTCGCTGTTGGTTTGTGCCATTGCCTCGCCCGGTTGGGCCGCGGGCCTGCAGGTCGAGGTGTTCACCGCTTCGCCCGACGGGCTCTTGGTGACCTCGACCCTCGTTTCTACCGAAAAGGAGGCGCTGCTCGTCGACGCGCAGTTCACTTTGAGTGAAGCGCACCGACTCGCGGCGAAGATTCTCGAATCGAAGAAGGTCTTGAAGACCATCTTCATCACCCACGCGCACCCCGACCACTTCTTCGGCCTCGAAGTGCTCAAAGCCCAGTTCCCCGAGGCCGAAATCGTCACCACGCCCGCCGTGCTTGAAGAGATGAAGGCCATCACCCCCGGCAAGATCACGCTGTGGAAGCCCATGTTCGGCGCGAACCTCACCGGCGCCCCCGTGTACCCCGCCGCGTTCGCGGGCGACCACTTCGAACTCGAAGGTCAGCGCCTCGAGCTCGTCAACCTGCCGGCCGGCGAGAGCGCGGCGTCGACCGTCGTTTGGTTGCCGAGCGTGAAGACCGCCATCGTCGGTGACCTCGCGTACAACGGCGTGCACGTGTGGCTCACCGACACCGACGCCACCCGCCGCGAGACGTGGCTCAAAAGCCTGCAGCAGATCAAAGCCCTCGGCGCCCAGACGGTCATTTCGGGCCACCAGACCGCCGACGCGAAACAGACCCCGGCCGTGCTCGACGCGACCGCCGCCTACATTCGCGACTTTCACGCCGCCGTCGCCAGCGCCAAGTCTGCCGACGACGTCGTCTCGAAATTGGGCGCGAAGTACCGGGCCCTGCAGCTGCCGGTGATTCTGTCGATTGGCGCCAAAGCCGCCGTACCCGCCGCGCACTGAACGGTGACCAGGGCGGCCTGCGTATGTGGTGCGATGTAGGCCGCCCCTCACTTCTGACTCAAAAAACAACGCGAAACACGCCACACTCGCGCGCCATGAGCCAGGCGCCGCATTACAAACCCAACCTCCGCGACATTCAATTCAACCTCTTCGAGTTTCTCGACATCGGCAAGACCGCGCTGGGTCAGAAACAATTCGGAGACCTCGACGAAGCCACCGCTCGCCAAGCGCTCGACGCCGCCCTGCCGGTGTGCACCGGTGTGTTGGCCGACGGCTTTTTCGAAGGCGACCGCGTGCCACTCGGTTTCGACCCCAAGACCGGCACCGTGACCATGTCGCCCGCCATGAAGAAGGCCTACCACGCGTACTTCGAAGCCGGCCTGCACACGTTCGACTTGCCGACCCACCTGGGTGGCCTCGCCGCCCCCCCGAGCCTCGCCTGGGCGTCGTTCGAGCTCGTCGTGGGCGCCAACCCCGCCGCCGCGTTCTATTATTTGGGCAACGTGCTCGCGCGCATCATCGACTCCCTCGCGACCGAGTCTCAGAAGAAACGCTTCGTCGGCCCCATGGTCGAACACCATTGGGGCGGCACCATGGTGCTGACCGAACCCGACGCCGGCAGCGACGTCGGCGCCGCACGCACCAAGGCCAAGCTCGTCAAAGACGACGTCTGGCACATCGAAGGCGTCAAACGCTTCATCACCAATGGAGATTTTGACGCGGTCGACAACATCATTCACTTGGTGCTCGCCCGCCCCGAAGGCGCCGGCCCCGGCACCAAGGGCCTGTCGATGTTCATCGTGCCGAAGTTCTTGGTCAACGACGACGGCTCGCTCGGCGCCCGCAACGGCGTGTACTGCACCAACCTCGAAAAGAAGATGGGCCTCAAAGCCTCGGCCACCTGCGAAATGACCTTCGGCGACGGCGCCCCCGCCGTCGGCTACCTCGTCGGCAATGTGCACAATGGCATTTCACAGATGTTTCACGTCATTGAACACGCGCGCATGGCCGTCGGCATGAAGTCGATGGCCACGCTGTCGACCGCGTACCTCAACGCGCTCGCGTACGTGAAAGAACGCAAACAGGGCGCCGATTTGGCGCAAGCCCGCGACAAGAACGCCCCCCGCGTCACCGTCATTCACCACCCCGACGTTCGCCGCATGTTGATGATGCAGAAGTCGCACGCCGAAGGCATGCGCGCCCTGATTCTGTTCAACGCCTCGCTGCAAGACCAGGTCATCTTGCAGGGCGGCCACACCGCCGAGACCGCCGCCGAAATGAACGCCCTCAACGACCTCTTGTTGCCACTGGTGAAGGGCTACTGCAGCGAAAAGGCCTACGAGATGCTGAACCTCTCGCTCCAGAGCTACGGCGGCTCGGGCTACCTTCAAGACTACCCAGCCGAGCAATACATTCGCGACCAGAAGATCGACACGCTCTACGAGGGCACCACCCACATTCAGGCCCTCGACCTCCTCATGCGCAAAATCGCCCGCGATTCGGGAGCGACCCTGCAAGTGCTCCTCGGCCGGGTGCAGGCCACCCTCGACGCCAACGAGGGCGGCGACGCCCTCAAGCCTGAACGTGAAAAGCTCGGCAAGGCGTTGACCCAGCTGCAGACCGCCTTCGGTGAGCTGATGGGCAAACTCGGCGAGTCGGTGTACCACGTCGGCTTGCAGGGCAACCGGGTGCTCTTCGCGCTGGCCGAATTGACCATCGCTTGGTTGCTCGTGCGCCACGCCGCCG
>JBGAIY010000625.1:0-3508 GCA_044225205.1 Myxococcaceae bacterium
GCTCGGAGGGCGGGCGCGGTCACCCACTCCCTCGGCCTTTCGACCGACTCGCTCGACGACTTGACCGAGCGTTTCACCCGCGGGCTCGACGCGGGGGTCGACGTGCTGGTCGCCGTTTCGGGCGCCTCGGTCGGCGAACGCGACTTCACCCAAGAGGCGCTCCGGCGAACCGGCGTCGAGTTCGTGTTTTGGAAAGTGGCGATGAAACCGGGCAAACCGGTGCTCGTTGGCCGCAAGGGGCCGACCGTGGTGTTCGGGCTGCCCGGCAACCCGGTGTCGGCGCTCGTGACGTTCGAGTTGTTCGTTCGCCCGCTGCTGCGAAAGCTGCAGGGCCTGCCCGACGATGCCGTGGCAGACCGCGGGTTTCTGGGCGGCGACCGGCCCCTTTTCAACCCCGGCGGCTTGCGGTTGTTCGTTCGGGCCGTGGCGCACACCCACCCAGATGGGTCGGTCTGGGTCACGCCTCTGTCATCTCAGTCGTCGGGGGCGCTCGCTTCGGCGGTCGGCGCGACCCACTTGATTTCACTGGCGCCTGACGTCGTTCGCGTTGAACCGAGGCAAGAAGTCTCACTCATTTCGCTGAGTTGGGGTGGCTGAGGTGAAGTGGGGGCCCATCTGCGCGAAACGAAAATGAGGGTCGCACGTCATACAGCCATGCTCATGTCAAAGTCGGCCATTGACCTGGTGTCGTCGCCCGCTGAACGGCTAGAGAGAACTCAAGGTATGAACCAGTCGCCGCAGATGTTGCCCAGCAAGAAGCCGTCTCACTTTCTTGAACGGTTCTCTGAGTCAGACTTGCCGACCGAGCGCGGGCTCTTTCGAATTGTCGTCTTTCGCGACCGCCGCAACGGCAAAGAACACGTCGCCATGATCAAGGGCGAAGTCAACGGCGGCGAAGGCGTGCCGGTGCGCATTCATTCAGAATGCATCACGAGCGAAGTGTTCGGCAGCCTGCGCTGCGACTGCCGCGCCCAACTCGACCGCGCGATGGACTTCATTGGCCAGCACGGCGGCGTGATGGTGTACCTGCGCCAAGAAGGTCGGGGCATCGGCCTCGGCAACAAGATTCGCGCCTACGCCCTGCAGCAAGAGAAAGGGCTCGACACCGTCGAAGCGAACACCGCCCTCGGTTTCGCCGACGACCTGCGCCGCTACGACATCGCCGCCGAAATGCTGCGCTCGCTCGGGGTGCGGAGCGTCGACCTCATCACCAACAACCCGCTGAAGATCGCCGGCCTGGTCGACGAGGGCGTGGCGGTGCGCCGCCGCATTCCCTCCCGTACGGCGACCAACCCCCTGAGCATGCAGTACCTCAAGACCAAACGAGACCGCTCGGGGCACCTGATCGAGTTTCTCGACGACGAACAAGCCGCAGGCGCCAAAGTCGGCTAATTCGCTTCGCTTCGCTTGAATTCGCTCGCCTGGCTCGCTGAATGACCCTAACCTCTCGAGTTTCGGTTCTTTGGGTACGGGTCAGGTGATTTGAGCTCCGCGCGAAAGCCTCGAAAACCCAAGCAGGGCGCTTCGGCGAAGACGTCGCGCGCGTCCGCGACTTCGCTCTCGGTGCGCTTTTGGGGCGTGCGCGGGTCGATACCGAGCCCCGGCCCCGAAACGTCGAAGTACGGTGGCAACACGCCCTGCATCGAAGTTCGCATCGGTCGCGAGTTGGTGCTCTTCGACTTGGGCACCGGCATTCGTGAGTTCGGCGAAGCCGCGCGCGGCCCCGTGCAGGCGACGATTTTCATTTCGCACTACCACTACGATCACCTGCAGGGCCTGCCCTTCTTCACCCCCATTTTCGACCCGCGCAGCCGCTTCACCATTCGTGGCCCCACTCGCAACGGCCGCACCGTCAAAGAAGTGATTTCGGGGCAAATGCAGCAGCCCTTCTTTCCCGTGACGGCTGAAATGGTCTTTCGCGCTCAGCTCGACTACCAGGCGTTTTCTGCGGGAGACCGGGTGCACATTGGCAAAGGCGTGATCAGCGCCATCGAAACCAACCACCCCGGTGGCAACCTCGCCTACCGCGTCGACGTCGGTGGCAAGTCGCTGGTCTATGCCACCGACACCGAGCACGGCACTGACCGCGACGCCCAGCTCGCCGAGTTCGCGCGCGGCGCCGACGTGCTGATCTACGACGCCATGTACACCGAAGACGAATACCTCGGCCGCAACGGCACCGCGAAAGTCGGTTGGGGCCATTCGACTTGGCAGACCGCGGTCAAGGTGGCCGACGACGCGAACATTGGCACGCTCGTGCTCTTTCACCACGAACCCACGCGCAGCGACGACTCGCTCGACGCGTTGATGAAAGAGGTTCGCAAAGTGCGCAAGAACACCATCGCCGCCCGCGAAGGCCTTCAGCTCGACGTCGGGTGAGCGGCGAGCGCCCGCAGCCCGCGCTTGACCACCTCACGCAACCCGGCGAACGGCAGCCGCTCGAACGCCTGTTCGGGCTTCAGCCATTCGAATTCAGAGTGCTCTTCGCTCAGGGTGACGAGAGCGCCGGTCGGCACTCGCGCCACGAAGCCGGCTTCTTCGGTCAGCCTCAGGTTCGGCACGGCGAACGAATGCACGTAGTCGAGCGCCGACACCGGCACCTCGGTGAGGCCCGTTTCTTCGCCCAGTTCTCGCCGGGCGGCGGCCAGCGTGGTCTCCCCGGGTTCGACCGAGCCGGTGACGACCTGCCAGAAACCGCCCCGCGCCTCGCTGCGCTTGAGCACCAGCACCCGGCCGTCGTCGTTCACCGCGGCGACCGCCACCGTCGGTCGACCGCGCGGGGCCCATTCGAGCGTCGCTTCGAAGACGTCGGCAAAATGCCGGGCCACCACCGGTTCGACGTCGGCCACCGATACCGACCGGTCGAGCTCGACGCCCATTGACGTGACGCCCGCTTCTGAAATGCCGCACGGCACGATCAACTCGAAGTGCGTCAAGTTCGGCTGCACGTTCAAGGCGAACCCGTGCCGCGTGTACCAACGCGACAGGTGCACGCCCACCGCACAGATCTTTCGCGGCCCACCCAGGCGCGATTCTTCGACCCACACCCCGGGCCACTTGTCGATTCGCGTCGCGGTGATCGAAAACTCCGCCAAGCTGCGAATGATGACCTCTTCGATGTTGCGCACGTAGCGCCGCACGTCTTGCCGGCCGGGCTCCAAGTGCAGCAGCGGGTAACCCACCAGCTGGCCCGGCCCGTGGTAGGTCACGTCGCCCCCGCGGTCGGTCTCGAAGACGCTCACGCCCATGGCGTCGAGCACCGGCCGCGGCGTCAAAATGTTCGTCGCCTCGGCCGCTCGCCCCAGCGTCAAAACGGGGGGGTGCTCGAGCAACAACAACGTGTCGTTGACCCGATTCTCACGACGCGCCGCCTGAAACTGGTTCTGCAATTCGAGCCCGTCGTCGTATTCGACTCGGCCCAAGCGGTGCACCGTGACGATCATGCCCCAGCAATAGTCGGCGACTGCCTCGACCGCCAGCGGTTCAACTCCGCGAGAAACGGTCGCGC
>JBGAIY010000041.1:0-17398 GCA_044225205.1 Myxococcaceae bacterium
AGGCGACCCGGGCAGTCGCGTCGGCGAGCTCGAGCGCGACGCCGTCGACGGCGGGGTGGGCCCGAGCGCCCTGCACCTCGAGTTCGACCACCAAGTCGCCCACGCCGTCGGGCGCGTGCGCGAACGACCACAGCTGTTCGACGCCGCTCGGGTCGACCCGCCACCCTTCGGTCACGCCCTCAGTGGGCCACGACCAATGGGCCAGCCGCTCGGTGGCGTCGAGCAACCGCCGCGGCCCCGGCGCAGCGACCTGCGCCCCCCGCCCCACCCGCTTGGTCTCGAGCGTGAAGGCCGCGGCGCCCACGCGCACCGTCGCTCGTGCTCCCGAAGAAACCGTGAGCGTCAAGCCCCCGCTGTTGGCCGACCAGTCAGCCCCACCGCGGGGAGGTGCCCCAACCGGTGACGCCCCTCGAACCGCGACGACGCCCGCCACCCCACAGAGGCCCAAGACCAGGCCGAACGCGCCCCACTCGCTTCGTTTCATGGCGTTGCTCCAAACGGTTGACCTCTGGGCGGCACCACCCGAGGCCAGTTGGCTTCACGGGGGCTTATACCCCGCCTTGAGCGCCGACACTCGCGGCTTCAGCGTCGCAGCAACTGGTTGAGGTGCTCGCGTTCCCACGTCATGGCGGCTTCGTAGAGTGGAAACGCCTTTTCTCGGTCGCGAAACGCGCGCGGGTGGTGCACGTGGCGCCCGGTGTCACGCTCACTGGGAAAGAGCTGATGCAACATCTCGTGAAACACAATGAAGGCGACGAAGAAGCGCGGCACGTCGGGCTTGTCGAGCGCGGGGTGAATGCGAATTTCACGCGCTTTGTGCACGAACACGACAAGCCGAATAGACTAGCGGCGCCGCTTCTCGGTGTTGCTGCCCCACCCGATGCGCGCCCGAATGCCCGACTGAAAGTGCAGCGCGTTGAGCTCGTCGAAAATCGCCTGCAGGTCGAAGCACTCACCGCGCGACACCAGCGCCGAAGGGGTCGTGGGGGTCGCGCGAATGCGTTCTTGCCGTTGGGCGATGAATTCGTCGAGCACCTGGCCCGCCGAACGCCGGCCGCGCGCGGCATAGTCGGCGATCGCGTCGACGACCGCGTCGGGTGCTTCGAGAAACAGGTGGTGCAAGCGAACTTTGAGCACCGGCGGCTGCCGACGAAAGCTGATCATCGTCGACTTGTTGTCGTGCACCGTCAGCAGCACTTTGAGTTCGCCGCCGACCCGCACCGCGAGCCGGTGGGCCAGCTCTCGCGCCAGCCCCGGCACTTCGTGGGCTTCGGGCAGTCGTTCGTGCTCGTCGAAATCGGCGTCGTCGTCGTCAGGCTCGGCCGAGCGGGCCGGGGCCGTGGCGCGTTCAGGGTCGAACGTCGGCGTCGGTACGGGCTGGGGAGCCGCGGGAGCGTCGACGAGCGTCGGCACCCGCGTGGCCGCGGGTCGGGCCCGAAACAGCTCCAATTGCCTGGGCGACAGCTGCACGACCACCGACTGTACCGCACCTGGCGAGCGCCCGCGAGGGGTGCGCGCACCTGCGCCAGCGGGGGTGAAACGTCAGGCGTACGCTTCGTAAAACGACTTGGCCATGGGCTTGGGCAGCGAGGCGCCGAAGTACGCTTCGCGGGCCTCGGTGGTCTCGAAGAGCGTTGCCCCGTCGGTCACCCACGAGTGGCGCCGCCACACTCCGTCGCTCAGCGCGTAGCCCGTGACCAGCACGGCGCCGGCTTTTGACTTCTTCCACAGCCGGGCGGCGTTGCCGTGACAGTCGTTGGGTTCGCCGAGCTGAAGCTTTGGCTTGAGGCCGGGGTCGCTCAACGAGCCCTCGGCCACGAACAGCGCCGAGACCTCTTCGGAGTCGAAAGGAATGACGACGCGCTCACCACCCAGCTCGAGCAGGCGAGTGGCGAGTTCTTTGGCCTCTTTGAGCCTGGGGCCCTTCGAGGCCGAAAAGCCGCTGCCGCTCTTTTGCTTCTTCGCGGCCCCCAGCCACGACAGGGGGCCCTGAAGCCAGTGTACCGTCGCGCGCTTGGCGGCCACGTCAGAGGGCGCGACCGAAAATGTCGTACAGGCCGCGCATCATTTCGAGCGAGCGCACGGTCTCTCGCACGTTCGCCTCCCACTGGGCGGCGTTCTGGCCGTCGACCGTGTTGGTGCCAGTGCCGCCGACGCAAGGCAGGTCGACCGGAGCGCCCGGGGGCAGGCCCTTGTCGAGCCGGCACACCTGGGCCCACTTGTCGGTCTGCTCTTGGCCACGCACCACCATCGTCGGGCCCGAAGGCAGCGTCGCCGCGCCCTGCTTCTTGAGCGCCGCGTAGCTGTAGCCACCGCCGAACGGGTCGCTGAAGGTGACGACGTCGTAACCGTCGGCCGGCGTCAACGCCTCGCTCGAACCCAAGCGGTACACCTTGCTGAACTCGGCGTACTCCAGGTTGAAGTTCGTGGTGAAGAACGCCATGCCCCACACCTGCGCGTAGAAGCGGGCGCTCCAGGTCGGGGTGGGCAGCACCTTCGAGAGCACCATGGGGCTGCCGGTGCTGTCGGTCGGCGTGGTGGCGGCGGGCGGGTAGTTGAAGCCGAAGACGTAGTCTTGCGCGCGCAAGAAGGTCGGCATGACGACCGTGCCCGTGCCGTCGGTGTTCTTGCCGATCATCGGCGCGAACGTCTCGGGGGTCTGCGCCCAGTACGCGCTGAAGAGCGACGACAGCTCTTTGTTGAAGGTCGTGTAGTACGGCAGCGAATACTTGAGTGCGTCTGAACCACGGTCGACGCCCAAGAAGTTCGTCTCGCTGGTGGTGAGCGCCAACATCGAGGCGTACACGTCCCAGAAGTGGCCGGCTTCGTTGACGCGCGAGAAGTTGTCGTAGCCGAACGAGTCGTACACGGTGAACATGCTGCGGCCGGGCCCGCGGGGCACGTACAGCACGTCTGAGTAGCCGCCGTTGGCCGGCAGCTTCATGCGCGCGGCGAAGTCGGCTTCGGCGGTCGCCGACAACCGGCGGTTCTGTGCGTCGCCGGTCGGCAGCGCCACCCAGGTGCCGTCGGCGCGTCGGCCGTGGTAGCCGATCGACGGTATGGCCAATTGCTGCATGAGCGTGTTCGTCGAATCGACGACCGCCATCGTCCAGTAGTTTTGCCAGATGGGGTCACCCAGGCCGTAGAACTTGTCGAGTTCTTCGGGCGAGAGCTGCAGGTAGTTGCTCAGGTAGTAAATGTTGAACAACCACTGCTGGTACACGTTGGGAATGTTGCCCAAGTACCGGCCGAACTTGCCCGAGGCGACCGAGGCCGGCGAATACACCAGCCGGTCGCGCCGAAAGTTCGAGAACACGTAGCTCTGGTTGAACCGCTCGAGCCACTTCGACGACATTTCGTACACGTCGGCGCCTTGGTCGTTGCGGTTGCACAACAAGTTCGCGCCGACTTCGTAGTCAGAGCAGAACATGTACGGCACTTCGGCCGGTATCGCCGCGCCGCCCGCGGCCTTCACGACGTCGCGCGCCTTGTAATAGTCAGACGACTGGAGCCCGCCCTCGCTCAAGATGTAGTTCTTCAGCGAGCTCTCGAGCCGGTCATAGTACCCGCTCATTTCGCTCCACTTGCGAAACGACCGGCTGCCCATGCGCTTGATGCCCTGGTCGAGCATCGTCTCGAATGAAGCGTTCTGGTCGGCGAAGTGAAAGGGCAGCGTCGTGTAGTGGTACTTGTCGGTGTAGAAGTTCGACACCGGCGTGTAGTGCTCGACCTGGGCGAGCGGCACTTCGACGTGCGCCCCGCGAATGGTGAACACCTTGGCTTGGTTGTCGACCGGCACGCTGATGTTCGGCTGGTCGTAGTCAGACCGCATTTCGTTGAACACTTCGACCCAGCCCGGTTCGAAGCCGCCACCGTACGCGAACAAAATGGCCGCTTCGTCGTACTTGCCGATGCCCATGTTCTGCGAGTTCACTCGGGCGCCGTAGTCCATGATGGTCGAGTAGGTGTATTCGTAGATCGACGCGTCGATTTGCTTTTGGTTCAACTTCGCCGCGTCGAGCATGTTCTGCGGCGTCACGGGCAACACCCGGCGCCCACCGACCTGAACGCCGATGGTGTCTTTGCGCAGGTCCCAGTAACCGTCTTGGTAGTTGAGCGCGTCGGCCGAGCCGATGAAGTTGTGCATGAGCCCCAAGGTGTGGCCGACTTCGTGGGTCGTCACGCTCCGGTACGCCTCGCGCCGCAGCGAATTGTAAACTTCGGTCTTCGCCAAGGTCTTGGCTTCGTCGGCGGTGCAGCTCGACTTGTTCGCGCAGGCGTCGTTCGCCTGGCCGGTGAACTTCGTCACGAGCTCGGCGTAGAGCTTCGCCTTGCGCTTGGCGACGCCGACGTAGTCTTCGTCGTCGTACGAATATTCGTAGAAGCAGCCGAGGTTCGAGTCGGGCGTGTTCTTGAACTTCTCGCGCGCCTCGGTCACCGGGTCGACGCCGAGCAGCACGTTGCGCGCGACTTGGCGGGCGAATTGAGGGTCGCTCGCGACCTTCGCTTTGAACGCCGCGTTCGTGGTGAGCGCCTGCACGCCCACCTTCACTTCAGGCAGGTTGATGAGTTCGTCTTCGAGTGCCGGGTTCTGCGCCAACAGGTCGGCGACCACCGCTTTGCGGTTCTGCTTGGCGAGCGGCAGCGTGCCCTGCGTTTTCCACAGCGACATGAGGTCGCCCAGCCGGCCGTTCGGCTTCATGAACGACGAGCTCGGCTTGGTGGGGTCGGCGGTGAGGCCCTGTTCCGACGTCCACGGGCCGGAAAGCGGGCGGCGCGGGTCGGTCGCGTTGAGGTTCGCGAAGACGTACTGCTTCAGGTCTTGGCCGGTGACCAATTGCTCGAGCGTCAGGTCGCCGTTGACCACGTCGATGACCTGCTGCGAGCTGCCGGCCCAGGTGTCGAGCCCCACGCCGTACACGTTGGCGGCGGCGTGAACGACTTCGCCGGTCTCGGGGTCTGTCGACGACGGGCCGAGGCCCAGCAGGCCACCCGAGTTCTGCTGCACGTACGGTATGATGTTGTACCGGAGGTCGCCGATGCGGGCGTAGGTGCCTTCTTTGCCGCAGGCTTCGGGCGCGCCGGCCGGTACGGGGCTTTCGCAAATGTAGAACATTTGCGGCACTTCAGACGCTTCGATGCCGCGGGGCACCGCCACGGTGCGGCGGTAGGCGTGGTCCCAGCTGGCTTCGATGGTGTCTTTCGGGTCGAAACCGTCGGCGGTCGCGTGCCGCATGGTCGCCGCGCCCCACAGCTCGCGGGGCGTGTTCTCGGTCATGTAATAGACAATCGGCTTCAGCGCGCGCTTGGTCACGGGTATCGTCTGGAGCTTCGAATACCCGGTCACCGGGTCGACGACCTGGTTGCCGTTCGCGTCGACCATGGGCTGCTTCGACTGCTTCCAAATGTCGTGGCGCATGGCGAAGAGCTGCCGGCCCGACTCGGTGTAGTAGTAGTCGCGGTTGTAGGCGAAGGTCTCATTTCGAAAGAACCCGAACTTCTTCATCAACTTCTCGCCGTACACCAAGGGCTCGTAGTCGGTGACGTGGGCCTCGTCGACCTTGCGCACCGACGTGCGGAGCTTCACGTTGGCCGACTCGCAGTCGACTTGCGCATTGAACAGGCACAGGGGCAAGCGGCCGTAGCCCGGGTAGTAAATGCTGGGCGGGTCGACGATCACCTGCGAGGTGAAGTCGAAGTACGACAGGGCATCGTTCGAATCGCGCACGAAGGTCGGCGCCGAGTCGCTGGCGTTGGCGTCTTCGGCGCTGATGAAGTGGTACTTGCCACCACCGAAGATGCAATTGTTGTTGAACTCACCCGAGCACGCCTCTTCGTTCGAAATGGCCGACGACGACCAGTTCACGCGCATGTATTCGCGCTCGTGCCACGGGCGGTCTTGGGTGTCTTCGACCAAGACGTTGCTCTGTTCTCCGGTCGACGCGTTGTACTGACGCTGCCGGTCGAAGTGGCTGATGATCTTGTACGCGAAGACCGGGTTGCCCTTGTACGGGCGGCCGTCTTGCATCACCACGTGGCCGATGGTCGACTTCGTGCGGTCGACGCGGGGGTCGGCGCCGGCGACGATTTCGTACGACCGGTAGGCGACGAGCAGGTCCTCCTGAACCTCCCAGCGAATCTTTTCCATCTTCGAGCTGTAGCCGATGATCGTCACGCCGCTGGGCGTCTTCGGCGCGTCGACGACGGTCTCTTGAATGTACCAAGTGCCGTCGGTGAGGTCTGACTTCTTCACGTAGTTGGGCTGGGTGCGGTCAATCACCTTGGGCGAACCGCACGCGGCGAGCAGCGTCACCGCGGCCGCCAACAGCGTCATTGCCGAACGAGTCGTCATCGCGTTCATGTCGAGGGCTTTCATGTTCAAAACGCCTTTCCGAACGCGTCGAAGAGGCCGCGCTGCAAGTCGAGGTCGCGAATTTGGTCGCGAAACGCTTCGGTCCAGTAGCGGCGGCGGTCTTCGACCAGCGCCGGGTTGTTGGCTTGTGACGCGGGCATCGCCGAGTACCCCAGAATGAACAGGTAGTCGGGCAACGGGTTCGTCGTCGGGTCTTTCACCATGGTGAAATAGTCTTGAGCGATGTGAATCATGCGCACCGCGGGCGTGCTGTTGTACGGCGCGCCGTCTTTCTCGATGGCCACGTAGCGGCCGCCGGTGGTGACGTCTTGCACTTCGACGGTGTGGTACCCCGCGGCCACGGTGAACTGCTCGTTGCCGCCGAGCCGGTACACCTGGTTCGCTTTCGCGTAGTCGAGGTCGTAGTTCGTGCGGAACAGCGCGAGCCCCAAGTAGAGCGAGTAGAGCCGGCTCGTCCACGTCATTTGAATGTTGGCGGGCGCCGCGTTCTGCCGCGCCTCGAAGCAGGTGGGCCATTTGCCGCTGCCCGTGCACGCCGCGAGGGGCTTGGCCGGGTAGTTGAAGTTGGTGAACAGGTCGGCGCCGTTGACGGGCACGCGGTTGAAGAGCGCGGGTCGGTCGCTCAAATTGCCGGCCTCGTCGAAGGTGCGGTACAGAATGGGCCGCACTTTTTCTTCGTCGTTCGACCAGAGCGCCCCGAACGTGCGGGTCAACTCGTCACGAAACACCAGGTAGTACGGTATGTTGTACCGGTTCTGGTCGGCCGTTTGGTCGACGCCTTGAAAGTCGGCCTGCGGCAGCACCGCGGCGAACATGGCCCCGAGCTGGTCGTTGTAGTGCCCGGCTTCAGACATGCGGTTCCAGAAACCGAAGCCCGACTTGAAGTCGTAGCGGCTGTACATGCGGCGGCCCAAGCCGCGCGGCAGCACGACGTAGTCTTGGCCACCCAATTGGCTCGTGTACAAATCGGTCAACTTCTGGCGGCCCTCGGCGTTCAGCTGGTCGAAGTCGTCGCCGTCGTTGATGAGGTCCCATCGGGCTCCCGAGCGCAGGTTGCGGTACATGAACAAGCCGAACGGCGGCACCGACATCACGTTGAGGTGTTGGTTGACGCCGTCGAGCACCGACATCGTCCACGTGTCTTGCAGGGTCGGGTCGAGCGTGTAACGCGCCACCTGTTCTTGGTTCTTACCGGTCGACCGGTAGAATTCGTACACCCAGTGCTTGTACGAGTTCGCCACGTCGTAGAACGTGTTGAACGCCCCGTTCATGGCCCGGTTGCCCGAGAAGGTCAGCTTGTCGCGCCGAAAGTGGGTGTCGACGTAGTAGTTCCAATAGTCTTCGAGCTTGGTGCGCGTCATTTCGAAGTAGTCGGGCCCCCGGTCGAACCGGTTGCACGACAGCACCGGCCCGTCGGCCGACTCGTCTGAGCAGAACATGTACGGCACCCGCAGCGCGGCGTTGCCGATGAGCCCGCTCGCGCGGTCGGCGTCGCCCAGCAGCGTCGGGTCGTCATGAATCAACTGAGCGACGCGGTCTTCGTCTTTCTTCACCTCTGACCACTTCACCCACTTGCGGTCGCGCAACTTGGCGACACCGTCGTTGATGACGGCGCGCAGGTCGGTGCCTTCGCCGAAGTGCAGAGGCACGAGCGTGTAGTGAAAGCGCTCGGTGTAGTTGCGCACGTTGGGGTTGAGGTGGGTGGCGTTGACCATGGGCAGGTCGGCGCCGGCGCCCGAAATCGTGAGTTGCGCGCTGTCGGTGCCGGTGAAGGCCTGCGACTGCTTGCGGGCGTTGTTGAAGACTTCGACGTAGCCGGGCGAAGCGATGCCCGTGCCCCCGGGCTCAGACACGCCCGAATAGGCGAACATGAGCGCGGCGACGTCGTACTTGCCGATGCCCTGCCAGTCTCCGAAGATTTTGCCCGAGTAGTCCATGATCGACGAGTACTCGTAGTTCGTCATCGCTCCGGCGATTTGGTCGGCGTCGAGCTCGACCGCGGTGCGCAGGTCGGCCGGCGTGCGCGGCAGGCGGTACTCGGTGGCCGGGCCCACTTTCTGCGGCATGGCGATGGTCGACTTGCGAAGGTCCCAGTACCGGTCGGCGTAGTTGACGGCGTCGAACGAGCCTTGAAAGTTGTGGCGCAAGTTGAGGGTGTGGCCGAGCTCGTGCAACGTCGTCGCGAGCCACACGCTCTGGCGCACCTGCTTCGCGATTTCGTTGTCGGCAATGGCCTTCGCCTCGGTCTCGGTGCACGAGGCCGCGTTCGCGCAGCTGGGGTCGGCCGCACCGGTCAACGCCGCCACGCGGCGCTTGCGGTACCCCATTTTTTCGTTCGCCACGCCGACGAGCGTGCGGTCGTAGAACTCGGCCAGGTAGATGTTGTTCTTCGACACCCATTCGAGCCGCGCCTTCTGAAATTCGGCCGAGGCTTGAATGTTGGTCAACACCGAACGCGACATGCGCCGCATGAACGCCGGGTCGTTCTTCGCGCCGGCTTGGGCGAACTCGGGCAACAGGTTCGCGAGGTCGTTCTGCACGTCGGGGTTGTCGAGCAGGGCGCCCTCGAGCTCGGGGTGCTTGGCCAGCTCGTCGGCCGCGGCCTTCATTTCGTCGCGCGTCGCCACGGGCAGGCCGTTCTTCGCCGCGAGCTGCTGTTGCCACTGAATCATGCGGGTGCTGGGCCGTTCGAACGCGCCGAGCGACTTGTCGCCCTTGGTCGGCACGCCCTCGAGTTCAGACTGCAGCGCCGCGGTCGCGTTCTGCTTGTTGATGCCGTTGATGTTGTAGACCGGGTTGTTCTTGATGAACGCGCGCATGTCGGCGCCCGAAATGTAGTCGGTGACGTTCTTCTCTCCGGCGAGCAGCAACACCCAGTCGGTGACGGTGCGGCCGTACAGGTCGACGCCCCACAAATACGTGTTCGAGTTGCCCGACATGATTTGGCCGGTCTCGGGGTCGGTCGACGACGGGCCGTACCCGAGCAGACCGTTCGCCACCGGCTCGGCGACCGTGTTCACGAAGCTGTAGCGCAGGTCGCCGAACTTGGGGCTGAAGCCGGCCTTGCCGCACGCGGCGTCGTTGCCCTCTTTGACCGGGTTGTCGCAGAGCACGAACGCATGTTCGACGTTCTTCCAGTCGTCGGCGCCGACGTTGCCGCGGGCTGCGGCGACCGCCTTGCGAAACGCTTGGTCGTATTCGGGCTCGAGCACCGCTCGGGCGGGCTCCATGAATTCGTCGTACCGCTCTTGGCCGCCCATGCGGTCGGCGCGGGTGAAGTAGTAGACGACGGGGTTGACCTGGCGGTCGGCCGCGGCGATGGGCTGCGCGGGCAGCGGGTGGCCGTCGGCGTCTTTTTGGTAATACTCCTTCCACAAGCGGTGGCGGTTCGCCAACCGAATGACGGCCGAGTCAATGAGGCCGTACTTGCGATCCCAGTTCAGGCGCTCGGTGCGAAAGTAGCCGAACAGCGACATCAGCTCGTTCGGGTACACCATGGGCTCGAAGTCTTGCGACCACTTGACGTCGACCTTCGAAATCGACGTACGCATTTTGATTTCGCTCGAGCTGCAGTCGTAAATGCCGTTCGCGAAGTAGCACAGCGGTATGTTGCCGTAGCCGTCGTAGTAGACGGTGTCGGGCACCGCCATGTACCGGCCGGTGATGTCGAAGTACTTGAGCTTCTGGTTCGCGTCGTACTCGAAGGTCGGCCAGTCGTACGGGTCTTCACCCTTTTCGTTCGGCTGCACCCAGTTCGAGTTGGTCGAGCCGCCCGCGGGGTTTTGCACCGTGCCCCAGTTGAGCCCCGAGCCCATGTTGAGCACGTTCGCCGACCAGTTCACCCGCATGAATTCGCGCTGGTTCCACGGGCGGTCGGTCGTGTTTTCAGAAATGACGTTGGTCTGTTCGCCGGTCGCGGTGTTGTACCCGCGCTGCACGTCGAAGTGCGACAGAATGGGAAACGCGACGACGGGCGCGCCGTAGTACGTGTGGCCCTTGGTGCACTGGCCCGCGGCGTTGCAGTACTGCGCCGTGGTGTGTGACACGGTCGAGCTCGGGTCGACCGCCGCTTCGGCGCCCAGCGTGTACGGGTACGCGCGGTAGCCGACGAGAAAGTTCTCTTGGGCCTCCCACACGAGCTTTTCCATCGCTCCGGTTTGACCCGGGTAGGTGAATTGGGTGTTGAACGGCGTGTACGACACCGAGTTGCGAAAGAACCACTCGGGCGCGTGCTCGGCCTTGGCCGGGTCTCCGACCAGGTCGGCTTTGCGCATCACGTTCGGTTGAACGCGGTTGATGTCGCCGTTGCTCTGCGCGCACGCCGTGACGAACAACGCCACAGCGAGAAGAGTGCGTTGCACCATGTGGGCTCCCGGGCCGAAATTCAGCGGGCGAATGCGTGGGTTCATGTCAGTAAGCCGCCGTCAAAGTGAAGTACGCCGTGGTTGAGTTGTCGGCGAGCGCGCCGAAGCTGAAGAAAGGAAAACGCACCTGGCCGGTCGCGGTGAGCGGCGTTTGCACGGTGGCGAGGCCGAGGTCGAGCGAGTAGTGCTCGTTCATTTGGTACGAGGCCCCGAAGAAGGCCGAGGTTCGGTCTGACTGGCCGTAGCCCGAGCGCGACACCGGGTTGCCGTTCGAGTCGAGCGCTTTGGGAGAGAAGTCGTCGACCGTCGTGGTGGCGGCCTCTCTCCAACTCTTGATGAAGGTGTACCCGCCGTAGACGATGACCTCGCCGTTGACGCGCCAGTTCACCTGCCCGCCCACGGTGGCGCCCCACGCGGGGTTCATGCCCGCCGAAGCGCAGGCGGCTTCACCCAGGCGGCAGACCACCAACAAGTTGCCGAACGTGTCGCGCGCCGACGTCGGCCGAATCGAATTGACCGCGTTCGTGTAAAAGCCCCGCGAAGCGCCCAGCGCCAACCGAAAGTCGAACCCGCCCACCGGCGTCGAGAACGAGCGCGTCGCCGACAGCCCGAGCGAGAGGCTCGTCACGAGACCCGCCGTCCAGCTCTCCGGAGACGTGGGCACGATCAACCCCACCGACGGAGAGAACGAGATGCCGGTGATGTTCTTGTCGCGAAAGAGCGCGGGCGCCGAGAGCCCCAAGCGAATGTCACCCGGAGAAAACCGCCGGCCGGTGTCGTTGTCGGGCAGCGTGTATTCGTAGCTGGCCCGCAAGGTCGCGCTCGCCGCCAACCGCGTGCCTTTGATGCCGAAGAGAAACTGCGGCTGCACCGTCAGGTTCGCCGAGAGGTACGAGAACGACTTGGGGTCGACGAAGGTGCCCACGCCCAACCAGTGGTCGAGCGCGGTGATGATTTGAAAACCCCGCTGGTTTGCTTGCTCTTCAGGGGTGCGCGCCTGCACGGCGTTCGCGAGGGTGTTGGGCAGCGCCCCGGTGGTCGTGCCGACCGGCGTCGGGTTCGCGGCCCCGGAGGAATTCGGCGCACCGGCGGGCGTTGACGGCTCAGCAGCGGGGGTCGGCGGAGGGGGCGGCGGTTGTTGAGCGACCGCGACCGAGGCGATCAGCAGGGCTGCCAGCAAGGCAAGCTTCCAGTCTTTCACGTAACAACCTCCCCGCACATGTGGCGCGCGGCACGGGGCAACAACCGTGCCCCACCCTCTGCTTCGCGCCGCTGTGACAAACACATTGAATTCATTGTCGAAACGAGAAACCCCGCCGCAGCTCGGCTCGAGGTCGGTGTGACACCAATCGTCGACCCGTTAGCGTTTGGAACATGAGTGGTGGGCTGAAGCGACAGCAAACCGGCACCTCACGACGGCGACCCGTCGACGAAAAAGTGTCGAGGGCGTAGCAAACGTCAGCGCGGCAATCAATCAGCGTGCCAAACGGCGCTTGCCCGTGCGCAGCGCCGCGCGTCAAGCGAGGGCGGCGCACCGGTGACGGGGCTCGAAGATCTGGGGGCGGCCCAAAAGCCGAGTAAGGTGCGCGCGTGGTTTTCACTCCGCCAGTGCCGGCGCGTTCAGGCCTGCGGTTGAGCGCGCTCGCACCGTTCGCCGCGGTGGCCTTGGCGGTGGCGTTGCTGGTTCCCCTCCTGGTGGCCGACCCCCTGTTGTCGCGCGACGACCAAACGCTGCTGCGCCCGCTCCGATCGATGACGACGCTGGGCGAATACGCCGAGGCGGTGGCGCAGGGCCGGGTGCTCGACCTGCAGCCCGTTCGCGACGCCTCGTTCGCGCTCGACTTGTGGCTGTCGGCCCGTCTGGGCGTCGGCACGTTTCACACCACGAGCGCGGTGCTGTTCGTGTTGCTCCTGGGCGCGGCGTACCGGCTGTTCGTTCGGTTGGCGGGCCCGGCTTTGGGGGGCGCCGCCGTGGCGGTGCTCGCGCTGCACCCGGTCATGCTGACGTCGGTCGCGTGGGTCGCGGCGCGCAAGCACTTGCTGTCGTGCCTGTTCATCGTGCTGGCGACGCTCGCGCTGGTGCGGTGGCTCGAACGACGGCGCGTGCTCGACGCGGTGTGGGCGGTGCTCGCGTTCGCCTGCTCGGTGGGGGCCCAACCCATCACGGTCTTGTGGCCGCTCTTTGCGTTCGTGCTGACACGGGTGCGCCCGACAACCGTTGGGCACCGAGTGGGCGCGTACGCGGTGGCGCTCGGGAGTCTGCCGGTCGCGGTCGGGGCGGTGGTGCTCAACTCCCTCTACTATTCAGGGCGCTACGTGGCGCAGAGCGGTGCCACGAAGTTCGTCGAGGGTGTGCACTTCGAAGTCAGTGCCTTGGCTCTGGGGCGCGCGTGGTTCAACCTCGCCTGCCCCGTGGCCCTGGCCACCACGTACGACCCGGCCCGCTGGTACAACCTCGCGGGGCTGTTGGCGCTGCCCGCCTTTGCGTATGTGGTCGCGCGCCGCCTGACGCGCGCCGAGGCCTGGCCGTGGGCGCTGCTGAGCGCGCTGCCGCTCGCGGTGGTGCTGGTGAAAATGACCAACATTTTCTTGGCCGACACGTATTTGCTGACGCCGGGCGTCGGCGTGGCCTGCCTTTCGCTGTTGGTGCTCAAGACGCTGTCGCCGCCGGCGTTGCGGGTGGCGGCGGTCGCGGGGCTGGCGTGGGTCGCGTTCAACGCCTTCGAGTCGTTTCACCTGGTGCGGAGCTACCGGTCAGACGACGCGTTGTGGGCTCGCGCGTACGACGTCGAGCCCACGCCGAACAGCTTGGCGAAACACATTCACTTCATGACCTCCGCGGGTCAAGCCGACGAGGCGCTCGAACTGGCGGTTCACCTGCGCGACTGGCAGCCGACCCACCCCGACTTGCCCATGGTGCTCGCGGCGGCCGCGTACCGAAGCACCGAGCGGTCGTGGGCCGAAAAAGACACGCTGTTGACCAACGTGGCCTTCGACGACCCCTGGTTTTGGTATTTTCACGCTTTGGTGAAGGCGAACTTGCAAGACTTCGCCGCGGCCGACGAGCTGCTGCGACGAGCGCTCGAAGCCCCTGACCGTTTCAAACAAGAACGAAAGAACGTCGAGGCCGACGCCCGACGGGTGTGCACCCAGCTCGGCCGAAGCGATTGTCACTGACCACCCGGCCCGCGTCAGTGCAGCCGCAGAAACCACGCGTTCGCCGAGTACTTGGGGAAATAGACGATGCCGCCCAGGCTGCGCACGTACAGAAACTTGGTGAACACCCCGGTGGGGTTGCTGGCGGGCAATTGCGCGCCCCCGCTGGTGACCTTGGGGGCAATGGCGAACGTCGTCGGGTGAATTTCGAACAGGCCGGCCCCGGCTTCGCCCCCCGTCATCGCGTAGAAACGGTCGGTGACCGGCGAATAGACCATGCCGTAATGGCCGCCGCTGTTGACGACGGTCAGGTCTCCGGTGGGCGTGACGCTCTCGGCCTGCGCGGTGGCGAAGGTGAAGAGCTGCGGCGTTCGCTTGGCGGGGTCTCCGGCCAACAGGAGGGCGCGGCGCCGGGTGGTGTCGGTGCAGCACACGCTCGCGAAGCCGTAAAAGTCGGGCACCGAAGCGAGGTTGACGGTCCACGTGTTGGTGGCCTGGTTCCACCGGTGAATTTGGTAGCCACCGGTCTGGTAGAGGTCACCGGTTTCGGGGTCGTCCCAGACTCCGAACTCGGCCAAGACGACGGGCGGCATGTCGGGCACCGTGTCGCGCGGCAGGTACGAGTTGCTCTGAACGTCGTACACCACGCAATCGCTGTTGGTGCCGCCGAGCCGAGACATCGCCGTGGTGCCGACGCTCATCACCCAGTCTCGTTGGGCGACGTAGCGTTGGCTGTGATACCCGTGCACGGCGGCCGGTGACCCGTCGGTGTAGCGGCTCGAATTGTCGGTCACCACGGTCTCGGGGCTCGAGCCCTTGATCATCTCCCAGTGGGGTGAATCAGAGCCCAGGTCGAAGCGGAGCACTTCGTTGCCGAAGTAGTCTCCGTGACCGCCTTGGCGAACGCTGAACACGTCAGTGCCTTTGAGCGCGTAACCGTTCCAGGCGTCCATTCGGTAGGCGGGGTTGGTGCCGGCGGCGGGCATGCCCGCGGGCACGACGCTCATGCTCGAGTTGGGTATCTCTTTCCACTCGTCGACGGCGACGCCCACCAACCAGGCGGGAAAACCAGCATCGGCTCGAACGACCGAGCCCGCGTCGCGCACGCCCGAGTCTCGCACCGACGCGTCGGGGAGCCCCGCGTCGGTCGTGCCGGCGTCGACCAGGCCCGCGTCGACGGAGCCGGCGTCGACCACCCCCGAGTCGACTTGGCTTACCGATGCGTCTGGCAGCCCTGCGTCGACGACCGACGCGTCAGGGGCTCCCGAGTCGCCTGCTGAGGCATCGAGCGCGAGCGCTCCGTCGAGAGGGCCATCGCCGATGTGACCTGTGTCACACCCAGCGAAAATCGCCCCCAGACACAGCAACGCGGCGCATGTTCGAGAGTCACCCAAAGTCACAGTACAAATGACAGACCCGCGACCTCAAACGTTGCGCGGCCTCGACGAGATCGCCCGGCACGCACTCGTCACCCCTGGTGGCAGCCGGATAATAAATATGAGTGGTCTCGAGCGTGTGCGTCTTTGCGCACACGGCCACACAACAGGCATCGTTTCGTCCTCGAGGAAGACGCCGCCGCGGCCAGAGACAGATCTTTGAAGTCTCGCAGCCGCGCGAGAGCACGGGCGACGGGTCGGCACGGCTCGAGGTCGAAGGGACCGTCGTTCTCGGTCTTGGTCGACGCCCGACGGACCAAACTCTTTTCACGCGCGGGCCCGAGGGTACGGCACACGACGTCAGTGCCTGCCGAAGGTCACTGCACGGTCAAGAACACCTGTCGCCGCGGCTCGAGCGGGCAATGGTCTTCGCGCCAGCGGCTTCGAGCCGGCGTCGTCGGTCGCGCCGCCCAGGTTCACGGAGAGCGCCTGAACGCCGGCGGTTCGGAGACGCCCGCCGCCGAGCAAGCTCTTTGGCGCGAGCAGGTGCGGCGCACGACGGCAGTTCCAGCCGAAGGTCACTGCACGGTGAAGAACACCTGTCGCCGCGGCTCGAGCGGGCAATGGTCTGCGCCAGCGGCTTCGACCCGGCGCGTCGGTCGCGCCGCCCAGGTTCACGGAGAGCGCCTGAACGCCGGCGGTTCGGAGACACCCGCCGCCGAGCAAGCTCTTTGGCGCGAGCAGGTGCGGCGCACGACGGCAGTGCGTGCCGAAGCGTCACTGCACGGTCAAGAACACGCTGTCGCCGAGGCTCGAGCGCGCAATGGTCTTGGCGCCGGCGGCCTCGAGCGCGGCGACGTCGGTTGCGCCACCGAGGTTCACATACAGCGCCTGAAAGCCGGCGGTTCGGAGCACCTCGAGCAGCTGCGGCGCGGGCAATGCCGCGACCTGTCGTTTCCACTTGGCTTCTTCGCGCCCTTTGAGGTCACCGTGTGAAAACGCGAGGTGGGTGCTGAAGAAGTACGGCCTGAACAAGTCGTAGCTCGACACGGTGCCCACGGGAGCCCCTTCGGGAAAGTCGACGACCGGCAGCTCGAAGACCATGGCCCCTGGGGGCAGCACTTTTTCGGCGGCCTCGACGAGGCTCGCATCGGCGGCGGCCTTCGCCCAATCGGCGTTCATCAGGTCGAGGGGCCGGGGGCGCGGGGTCGCCTCCCACGAACCCAAGGCCCCGAGCGCGAGGCACAGCGCGAAGACGGCCGACGACGGCAGGCGACGCAAGAGCCTGGGCACCTGCTGGGCCCCGAACAACGCCGCGAACGCGAGAATGAAAATCGACACGCGGTTGGTGCTGCGCAGCAAATACACGTCGAACAGACCGAGCACGCTGCTCAGCCCGCCCACCGAATTGAGCACGACCAGCATGACGGCGGCCGCGGCCCACCCGGCGCTGAAGACTGGGCGCTTGGGCCGAACGCCTTGGGCGAAGGGTTGCTCACCGTTGATGAGGCTCGACTTGGCCGACTGGGCGCCCAAGGCCGCGAGCGGGGCCCACCGGTGATTGCCTCCGCCCACGAACAACGTCACCGGTTTGAGGGCGAACCGTTCGACGCCGGTCGGGTTTCGATACGTAGCTTCGACGTTCGCTCCGAACGCGGCGCGCGAAACCAAGGTCTCGAAATTCACCGACACGAACGCCAACGCGACGACGAGCAGCAGCGCGCCCCCCACGGCGACCCGCCGCCGCGACGGCCGCTTCAACAAGCCGACGAAAAACGCGAGCCCCCACAATTCGAGCGCGAACGCGAGAAAGTACACGTTCGACCACCCCAGCAGCACGGCCACCGCGGCGGCGGCCGAGAAACGCGGTGTCTTGAATTGAAGACCGCGTCGGCTCGAAAGCCACACCGAGAGCAAGACCGCCCAAGGCACGACGAAATAAAACGTGAGCCCCCAATGAAAGATGTTTCGCGCGGCCGCGAACATCGAAAAGCCGAACAGCACGGCGGCGAGGGTCGAACCGCTGCGTGAAAAATGCAGGGCGCGGCTCACGAAGAACATGCTCGCGGTCGACAGCCAGCAGGCCACCAGAAACGCGACGTTCAGCGCCGCGAAGACGCCGACGAGCC
>JBGAIY010000041.1:17412-30289 GCA_044225205.1 Myxococcaceae bacterium
TCCCACTGGGCGACGGTCGGGGCCCCCAACGAGGCAATGGCCTTGGTCGTGAACGGCAGAAATTCGAACTTCGACGAGGCTTTCACCAAAGCCGCGGTGAAGAGCGCGTCATTCGAATACGCGAGGGGGCGCTCGAACGTCTGGTCGGTGAAAAACCGAAACGTCGCCGCCCATTCAACGGTGACCACCGTGAGCGCACAGGCCAGCGCGAGCAGGGTCGCCACGCGGGGCGGGAGCGAAGAGAGCGGGCGCACGGGCCAGGGCGTATTCGATTCTGCGCGCCTGGCAAAGCCCGCTCGACGGCGCCCAGCAAAAAACCACCTGAAAAATCGAAACCTTGCGACCGCCGGAAAGGTTCGACGCCCGCGAAGGAAAGACCAGCATGCGACCGAGTTGGGCATTGGTGGCGCTGGTGGCCTCGTCGTGCACGGGCACGATTGTGACGCCGGGCACCGCTGACTCGCCGGTGGCGACGGTGGCGTGCGGTGAAGCTCCGCGTCTGGTGCGTCGAATGGGGGCTGACTACCGCGCGGCGGTGGCGGTCTTGGCACCGACCTGGTCGGCACTCGCGAGCAGCCAGGTGCCCTTCGCGCAGCCGCGCCGCACCGACCTCTTTTCAACCTGGTCGTCGCAGGCCTCGCTCGACGAATACGACGTGTCAGACGCCTGGGCGGCGGCCGACGCGGTCGCGACCGAATGGGTGGCCGGGCAGAAAGACCTCTGCCCGGCGAACGCGCGAACCGCCTCGTGTTTGCGGCGCGTGTACGGGCCCCTGCTGGAGACGCTCTGGTCGCGCCCGCCGAGTGACGACGAGCTGAATGAATGGGGGCAAGCGCTCACCGACCACGAGACCGAGTTGCCGCCGGCCCTCGCCGCGACGGCCACGGTGAGAACCGCGTTGATGGGCCCCGACTTTCTCTTTCGCCCCGAGTTGGGCGTCGACGGGCGGTTGCAGTCGCACGAAGTGGCCGCGGCACTCTCGTATTCACTGTGGCACCAGCCTCCCGATGCGATGTTGCGCGAGCTGGTCGCGGCCGACGCGCTGACGACGCCCGACGTCGTCGCGGCGCAGGCGAACCGGTTGCTCGAGCACCCGGCCGACGTGCCAGCGCTCCGCGGGTTTCTGCGCGAATTTCTCGAGTACGAGCACGCCCCCGACATCGCCAAAGACCGCCTCGCCTACCCATTTCACCGCCCCGACGCGCTGGTCGACGACACCGAACGCGTCGTCGACCGCTTGGTGCAAGAGCACGCCCACTCGGGGCTGTTGCGCGCGTTGCTGGTGAGTGACCTCATCTACGTTCGGCCCGAGACCGCCAAGAGTTGGGGCGTGACGCTCGCGGCCGACGCGGGCACGTACCTCACCTCAACCGAACGAACGGGCGTGCTGACCCACCCCGCGTGGCTCGTGGCCATGAGCCAAAGCGACCACAACCACATCGTGCGGCGGGGGCGGTTCATTCGCGAGCGACTGTTGTGTGGCGTGGTGCCCAATTTTCCAGGTGGGGTCGTGCCGCAAATCGAGAACACGCCCGGGCTGACGTTGCGACAGCGGCTCGCGAAGCATTCGACCGACCAGTCATGCAGCGGCTGCCATTCTCAGATGGACCCTATGGGCGTCGCCTTCGAGGGGTGGGACCACGTGGGTCGTGCGCAGACGACCGACAACGGCGGCGCGGTGACGACCGACGGCCGCATCGACGGTTCGGGCGACGTCGACGGCTCGTACGGCAACGCGAGAGAGCTGTTGACCCGCCTGGCCGACTCAAAAACCGTCAAAGCCTGTTGGGTCAAGCAGCTGTTTCGTTCGATTCGCGGCCGCGAAGCCACCGAGCGCGACCGGTGCGAACTCGAGCGGCTGGTGGCGCTGTACGACGCTTCGGGCGAAGACACGGTCGCGGTGATGTCGGCGCTCTTCGGTTCGACCGACTTTCTGAACCGCGGGGAGCCCTGACCCATGCCCCTTTTTTCTCGGCGTCGGTTTCTCGAATCGTTGGGGCTGGGCGTTTCGGCCCCGCTCGTCGGCCCACTGGCGTTGGCGCTGGGCCGGTCGGCCTGGGGCGCGGCGCCGAGTGCGGCGAAGAACGTGGTGTTCATTTCGCTGAGTTCGGGCCTGCCCGACTTGCAACTGGGCTGGCCTTCGCGCTCACCGGCCGGCGCGAATGACAACCGCGGCGCGAAGTCATTTACCGAGTGGGCGTACCACGAGGCGTTGGCGCCGCTCGAGCCGTGGCGAGCGCAGACGGTCATTCTGCGCAACCTGTCGTTGGGCTTGGGCGCGATGCAGCACAGCGGTGGGTACGGGTTGCTGGCGGGCGGTGGCCTGGGTGACGGCGAGACCCCCGTGGGCAACGCGGCGTGGGGTCAGACCATCGACCAGTTTCTCGGCGACCACCTGGGCAACGACACCCCGTTTCGAACGTTGCTCTTCGGCATCGACCAAGACGCGAAGAAGACGATGCACCAGTCGCTCTTCGCGCGCGGGCCGGGGCAACCGGTGTCGTACCCGGTGCAGGCCTCGCGCTTGTTCGACGCCCTCTTTCCTTCGGCGAGCGGCGACCACCAACGCCAGGCGCTCGATCGGCGGGTCTTGTCGCGCGTGTCGGCCGACGTCGACCGGGTGCGCCGGCGGTTGGCGGGTTCAGAACGCGCCCAACTCGACGGCTACCTCGCGAGCCTCGAAGCGTTCGACAAGCGCCGGGCCACGTCGGCGTGCGTGACTCCCAACGCGCCTGGTTCGGAGCGCGGCGCGGTCAAAGAATTGCCGGCGATGCTCGACATGGCTTCGGTGGCGTTGCGGTGCGGCATGACCCGAGTGGTGGGGTGCTCGGTCGGAGGCGGCAATTCGCACTTTCATTTTCCCGCGCTGGTGGGGCCCCACGTGGGCACCCTGTTCGAAGCACAGGGGTACGTTTCAGACCACGGGCACGACGGCATCGACAAGTACACCGCGGCCCGCACCATCGGGTGGAAGTGGCTGTCGACCGAAGTGGCAGCGTTCTTGCGGCGGCTCGAAAGCCCAGGGGTCACGGGGCGCCCGGTCATCGACGACACGGTGGTGGTGCTCTTTTCTGATTCGGGCCACGACCACCACAACCTCGAGAACAGCAATTGGCGGTTCGTGGTGATCGCCGGCAAGAACGTGCCGCTGCGCACGGGCGGCCGCCTGCTCAGCTTCGACTGGGACGTGCCGTGGGAAGCGCTGCACCCGAATTCGCGGGCGGTGGCGAGCTTTTACTGCTCGCTGGCGACCGCGGCGGGAGCACCGTTGACGAGCTTCGCGCCCAACGGAGGTGCCCGAACGAACGGGCCACTCGCGGAAATCACGGTGTGAAGCAACCGAGGTGACTCACCACATGTCGTCGCTGTAGTCGGGCACGTCGACCGGCCCGTCGGGCGCCTGGTCACGCTCCATGCCGTAGTCGTAGTTCGGGTTGCCCCCGGCAGCCGGTTCGGGTTCGGGCGGCGGAGGAGGCGTCGAAGGTCAGACCGCGCATCGGCCACGTCGTGCGACCCGTCGTCGGGGGCGGGGTAGTGACCAGGCCGCACTTCAACGGCGTCTGCCGACCCGTCTCGTCGAGGGCGAGGTAGTGACCGAGCCGCACCGCTTCAGCAGCGTCTGCCGACCCGTCGTCCGGGGGCAGGGTAGTGACCACGTGCGCACCGCTTCGGCGGCGTCTGCCGACCCGTCTTCGCAGGGGCAGGTAGTGACCGAGCCGCACCGCTTCGGCGGCGTCTGCCGACCGTCCGTCGGCAGACCGTTGCGCTGTTGACCCACCGGGTTGTACCTCCCGTTGATGGGGAACTGGGGCCGACCGTTGCCACCACGCACCTCGAAGCATGGCGGCGATGCGCGGGTCGCTCGGGCCTCGGTACATGCCCGAAGCGGCGCTTTGATACCTGGGCGTCGCGACTGGGCGACCGTACGCCACTGGCACTCGCACCTGCTGCATGACAGGCATCTGCTGAGGCCGCGCGCCCATGCTCGCGAGCAAGCGAGCATTCATCACCTGTTGGTTGAGCTGCACATTCGGCTGGAGCCGTTGTTGCTGTTGTTGCAGCGCTGCTTGGGCCTTGAGCAGGGCAAGCTGCTGCTCTTGGAGCATTCGCTGCGCCGCCGCCAGTTGCGCCTGCTGGCGCATCAACTGTTGCAGCTGCGGTGAATTGTTCATTGAGGACCCTGCCCTGTTGCGCTCGCGCTTGGGCTTGAGGCTGGGCCGGGCGTTGTTGCCGAGCGACCTGACCGGGCACGGGGCGGCCGCCTCGGGGCAACGACTGAAACGCGTCAGGCACGTGAACTTGCGCGGCCCTCTGCTCAGCGACGCTCCCCCCGCCCTCCTCGCCACCGTCCTCGCCCCGGGAGCCTGTTGGAGTCACCTTCAGCAATGCGAAGAACTTTCATGAACGCTCCGAAGAAACGAGGGTCAGCGAACGGCCAAGGTGTTGATTCGACGAATGTTTTGAGGTCATCGCGGCTCAGCGCCGCCGCCATGGGTGAGACGCGGCGAGCCGGCCAACTTTTGCGTGTTGAGAAAACGTGGGGAGCACCCGACATGCACCCACCCGGGCGCGCTTCGGTGAAACGCCGGGCCGTGCGACCGTCACCCGCAGTGCTCAGCTGGTGTACCCTCGAGCCACTCGGTGGCGAGCGCCGTGGTACCGCGCTCCAGACGAACTTCGCGAAACAACTCAACCCACCACCTGCGTCGAGGTGGGAGGCAACTTTGCAATGGCCTCCGCCCGCGAGGTGTACCTATGCGACGTGCGTTGATTGGGTGTCTTGCCGGGTTTGACGCGTCACAGCTTGAAGAGCCGAGTGGCCCCCGGTCTCCCACGTTGCTCGAGCTCGACCGCGTCGCTGACAAAATCATCGCTTCGACGCACGTCGGCTCGGGCCGCATGTTCGACTTGTGCCGACTCAAACGCGAGCTGCTGAACGTGGCGTTCGCCGGTCGCTTCACGCCGATCACCGCGTCGCTCGTCTTGCACCGGGTATTGGGGCCGGTGCCCATTGCCGACCGAGCGACGCTGGCCCTGTCACTGTTGAACGCGGTGCGCGACGATCAATTCGCGAACCTCACCACGAGCGCCCTGCTCACCTTGCGACGCGCGTTGACCTTCGAAGACGCGGCAGTCACGGGCTCGGCGCTCACTCGGCTCGACCACGTGTTGCGCCAGCGGGTCTCGGTCAGTTGGAGCGGGTCGACCCTGCTCGTGGCAGACCGGCTCACCGGCGCGCACGTGCAGGCCGCGAAAGCGCAGTTGGCCGGCCGAGACTCGCGCCACATCGTCGTGTTGCTGACGGCCGAAGAAGAACAGACCCACCGCGACGTGATGCTCGAACACGTGCGGCTCCAATTTCGCTGTCTCGAAGACGCCGACCTGGCCCGGGTGTTGACGTGCGGCACGGTGCAACTGGTGACGGTGAAAGGGCTCAAGCCGGCGCAGTCATTCGCGAAGTCGGTGTCGTCGGCGCTGGCGACGTTCGGGCGCGCGCTGCTCGTGACGCTCTGGCCGCCCCTGCGCGTCGAGGCCGACGTCACGGTGAAGTGAGCGATTCGACCGACGGTGAGTTCACCAGCAACGGGCTCGGCCACCTCGGGCAACCCTGCCCGTGGCGCGTTCTCGTTCATGGGTTCGTCGGAGAGGCCCGACCTTCTACGCGGTACCGCGAGGCGGAGACTGCGGGCGACGAGCACGAGTGAAGCTGCTGGCAGCCTCGTTCGAATGTCGTTCGGGCGCTTGCACGGTCTTTGTTCGCCGGCCCGGCGCGCTGGCACAAGCGTCGAGCGGCAGGCGCTGAGCGAAGTCACCCGACCGATATGCCTCGGTTGGCAGCCGCGTTCGCGGGCCGTGAAAGCGCCAAGCCCTTTTCTCGCTCGCGGTACGGCCGTGTTCTTGCTCTGGGCGAGCGGGGCTTGGGCCGAGTCGGTCGTCACCAAAGAGTTCACGGTCACGACGCTGGCACCCGGCGTCTTCACGATTCAGCACCCCGACCCGACCGACGACTTCGTCGACGGCAACACGACGGTCGTGGTCGGCACTCGAGGCGTGCTTGTGGTTGACTCGTGCTACCTGCCCTCGTCGGCGCAGCGAGACCTGGCCGTCATCAAGCGTTTGACGAACAAGCCGGTGCGCTACGTGGTCAACACGCACTGGCACAACGACCACAACGGCGGCAACCGCGTGTACGTCGACGCGTACCCGTCGGTCGACATCGTCGCGCACCGAGAGACCCGCGAGATGATGAACTTGCGCATTCGCTCGTACGTCGCCCGTTACACCGCCGACGATTCGACGTTCGGTCAAGCGCGGGCGGCCAAGCGCCGTCTCGTCGAAACCGGGCTCGACGCCGACGGCAAACGCGTGACGCCTGAAGAGCGCGCGAAAGCGAAAGGGTCGCTCGCCCAAGCCGACAACGCGGTGAGCGAGTTCAAGAAATACGTCTACCAACCGCCCACGCTCACCTTCGACCACGAGCTGACCGTCGACCTGGGGGAGCGCGAAGTGCGGCTGATGCACCTGGGCCGAGGCAACACCGGCGGCGACGTCGTCGTGTACTTACCGAACGAAAAACTGGTCGCGACCGGTGACCTGTTCGACCGGCCCGTGCCGTACTTCTTCGACGGCTACCCGACCGAGCACCTCGCCACGCTCGCCGCCCTGAGCCAGCTCGACGCCGACACCTGGGTGCCCGGCCACGGCGCCGTCGCGCACGACAAGAAGGCGCTGTCGCGCGAAATGGAGTTGCTGCGCCTGGTCGTGACCGAAGTGAACCGACTCGTCGCCGCGAAGGGCTCGGGCGCCACCCTCGACGAGGTGACCCACGCCATTGACCTGAAGCGCTTTCGCGACGAAATGGCCACCGACGACGACAGCCGCGAGTTCTTCGACGCGTCGATGAGCAGCCTCCTCGAGCTGACCTACAACGAGGTGAAGCAACGTTAGCCAGTCATCGAAGACATTGTTTTTATTGCAATTTCGCCCCTTAACCTCGCGAGGGCTCGGGTGTTGGCTGCCTTCGGCTCGTCTTTTCCCGCCGCACTTTCACGAAGGGCACCATGCAATTTCCACGAGTGACGGGCGCGCTCGGCGCGGCGGCCGAAGTGAAAGTGAAAGCCGAGCGCCTTCATGGCCCGCTCGTGCCGAAGGCGCTGCAGCCGCTGGGCGGCGCGGTGGGTGAAGCGTCGGCGTTCGAGGCAACGGGCGCGGTTTCGTTGACCGACCTGGTGGGCCACCGTTCGACCGACGTGTTGGCCCGCCCCGCGACGGCGTCAGCGCCGGTGGCGTTGACGGCTACCGAACAAGCGCTCGCTGCCTTGCTCCACACCCACGTCGGGCAGTCGGTCACTGCGGGCGACTACACCTTCACGCTGCAGCGGGGCAAAGAGATCTCGGTGACGGGCGCGAAAAGTTCGTCGGTCTTCGCCAACGTGCGCCTCGACGGCAGCTTCGTGGCGCACCTGGCCCGCCAGCAGGTGATGCGCGGCACGCTTTCGGGCGACGGCACCCTCTCGTTTGGCTTCGACGGCGGGGCCGAGAAGACGGCGGCGCGGTTCCCTCCGGTGCCGGCGAATGGGGCGCCCACGGCGACGGAGGCCGAAGCGCGCATGTGGTCGGCCGTGGGCCGCACGTTCTCGGGGCCCAACGGCCAGCCGATGTTCTTGGTGAAAGACGCGCAGACGTTGGTGATGCGCTACCCGGGCCCGACTTCACTCGAAGTGCGGCCCGACGGGTCGCTGTTGAGAGTCGAAAGCGGAGCGACGGTGAAGGTCGGCCAGCTGCGCGACGGTCGCGTCGAGCTGAGCAATGGTACCCGGGTGGCGTTTGCCCCGTTCGAGCGCGCCCAAGCGCTGACGGCCGACGACCTGACACAGCTTTCGCTTGCTCGGCCGAACCCCGGAGCCGCCCTCGCCGCGGCGCACGACGCAGCCCAGCGGTGGTTGCGAAAACAAGTCGAGCCCCTCGTGCGGGCGGGCGTGTTGCCGCCGTCACGAGGTCTGCCTTTCGACGACCGGCTGGCGTTGTTTCACGCGCTCGAAGACCTCGAACGAAGTGCGTCGGTGGCGCCCGAGCACCAGCACGTGGCGCGCGAGGCGTTCGCGACGTTTCGGCGGGTCAGCGACGAACTCGGCACGGGGGTGCCCAGCACCACTGCGACCTGGCTCGAGAACGCCGCGCACTCGCCCCGGCCTTTCGCGGTTGAGCCGCACGACACCGAGGGGTTGGCCCAGCTCGCGTCGTTTTTGAAGTCGCACGTGGGCGCGCGGGCGTCACGCACCGGGCCGTCGGCGATTTCGGTCGAACTCGTGGCGCCCGACCGACTGCGGGTGGTGAGCCCCCGGTGGCTCTTCGAGCCGCTCGACGTGGTGTTGCCCATTGGCCCGGGAGGCGAATTCGGCTACCGCAACGCGCTGGGCAAGGTGGTCACCGGGCACGTCACGCCGAGGGGCGCCGTGCAGTTGTTCAACTGGTCACGCGGAGAAAAGCCGGTGCACGAGACGCTCGGCCTCGAGACGCAGTCTTCTTCGTCGAACGTGCTGTGACCTCGGAGAAGTGGCCAGGAACCACACCTGTTTTTCGACGAGAACGACCAGCGACCTGCCCTGCTCCGAGCCATGGATCGGTACCTGCGCCCGCTGGGAGCGCCGTCAGGCGGCGAGGCGCGCATCGTCAAGCCGGGCATGTCGCTCTCGGTGGTCGAACAGCTCTATGAGGTCCCCTCACCGCGGTGCCGCTGCGTGAAGTGTCGGCCCAGGTGCTTGAGGTTTTCGCCGACAACGCGATGACCACCGTCGGCGACGAGTGCGACTTCAAGCACTTCTTGCCCCGGTTGCTCGAACTGAGGCTTCTCGATGACTGGCTGCTCGAATTGAAGCTCGACGCGGCACGCTGGCGACACTGGCCCGAGGCCGAACGCAACGCCGTGCTCAACTGGTTCGCCGAGCGCGTCGTGGGCGACCTCGAGGCGGGGTTGCCGATTGAACTCGACCGTCTTGAGCGAGTCGCGTCGCTGGTGCAACCACGGCTCGAGTCGTTGCTCGAACGTTCACCGAACGCGCCGCTCTGGTACGCAGAGCGCGCCCGACGGCAACCGACAGGCGCCCACCGCCTCGAGCGCCACGCCCGACCCGACCTGAGAACGCGCGCCGGCGCCATCGACGCTCAGCACGACGCTCTTCTTGCGACCAATGGCGACCAGGGCTTCAGGCATGTCGAGACTCAAGCCGATGTGTGCCGCCGAAGTGAAGCGTCCGCGACCATGCCTCGAGCCAGGGCCACGTTGGTCACTGGTTCGACCAGTTGTCGGCTTTAGCGGCCGTCGGCCACCCGAAGGCCTTCTGCCGACAAGCGGAGCCGCTCGAATTCAAGGCCGAGCGTCTGTTCGAGGTTGCGCCGAGCCGCCTGACGCAAGCGCTCTCGCATCATGGGGTTGGGTTGCTGTTGGAGCCCCTCGCGCACCGCGACCATGAACGTACCGAGAATGGCGAGCTGTTCGCAGAGTTCTTGCCGCTCGGCGGCGCTGAGCGACGTCAACCGTGGCTCCAACGCACGCTTCAGCTGGGCCGCGAGCGGAGAAAACCACTCATCGGGGAAAGGCTCGTCACGGGCGGCGCTGTAGTTGCCGGCGACGAACGCGGCCAGCGCGGTGCCCGGGTCGTCGGGCGGGGCCCCGAGCTTCTGCACGACAGCACGGTACGCCGCGAGCGTCTGGCGAAACGCGGCTTCGGCTTGCGGGCGCGCCTCGAGGGGGTACGCCTGCGCCAGTTTCGCCGGAGCGACGGCCGCGGCCGAGGAAGACCACGACGTCGTCGGCGCAGACCTCGCCGAGCTGCGCGGCGCAGACCGCAATGACACCCCGGCCGACCGCATGGCCGACTCGTACGCCAGGTTTTGCAAGACCGCGCTCGAGTGCAACGTGGCGGCTTGGGGCGCGCCGTTGAAAGCCCACTCGACCGAACCCTGCGCGTTCGCGGAGGTCGCAACCAACAACACAGGCCACCAGGCCAACCGAAAGAGCGACTTCGTCATACCGAACGGAGCCCCGGCCCGCCCAAAGTCGCGCCGAACCCTTCATTTTCCAAGAGAGCCAGCCCACCCACCAATGCTAGGGCTCGGTGCGAGCACGCACTATGCGGCTACCTTCTCAACGGGCTGTGCGTCTATTCAACACTCGGCGCATCGAAAAGCCGCTGCTCCGTACACGAAACGCCGCGCTATAAAGTCAGTAATAGCCGCAGGAGGATAGGAGCGAGTGATGGCACTTCATGCGCTCATGGTCGGCTAGAGTCTCATATCTTCTCTTTGTTCGGGGGCGATTAAAATGCGATCGAAGGTCGAGCCGAACGCGCGGTGCCCATGTGGAAGCGGTTTCAAGTCGAAACGTTGCCACCGAGGGAACCACGGCCGCCTTTTACCAATAACACCTTTGATCACGCGCCCAAGCGCAACCAACTACTCGCACCCCAAGTGCTACGCACGCTGCCTAAACGACTGCAGTGACCAAATCTCCGCCGAGCACGCAATTTCCCGGTCGATTTTAGATACTTTTGGCGCAATTGAGGTGAATGGATACTCCTGGCAGGAGGGTGCCAAGAGGCTTCCCTCGGAGGCACTTACAGCGAAAATCCTTTGCACGAACCACAACACAGCGCTGAGCGGACTAGATACCTGTGCGGGAAGGCTATTCCGGATCCTAAGCTCGATAGGTGAAAATTTTCGTTCAACTTCGGTCGGTCACCGGCACGAGTATCTCAGTGGAGAGGAGTTCGAACGATGGTCAATTAAGTTGCTCTGCGGATCTATCGCCGCCGGCCAGGTTCGGCCTCCCGGCGGTGGTGCTGATGAGTTGTCTCGTGAAGTACCTGAACCGTGGATTAGATTTCTATTTGGAATAGACGCTCTACATTCGCCGATGGGTCTCTACATCACAAAAAACTACCTAGTCCCTGAGCGGCCCACTTTCCATGCAGGCCGATATTTATGGATGACGCCATTTGGACTGAACGGTAAGCCAGCTGGCTTTGATTTTGGGTTCGCCGGCTTTCCATTCCAATTGGTCATGAATCATCAATTGGGTATTGCGACTCACGCCACGCGCCACCCAGAGAAACTACTGTTTGTTCGAGAGAAGGCGAGCCTCACAGTGGAGTTTTCCTGGGAGACTCCAGGGCGGGACGCATTGTTCGACTTCAGGATCGTAAGTGGCTCCTCCGGCGTCGTCGGACGGCATGAGCTTGATGTGATGGGTCGCCGAGTCGCCTCAGACATCGAGATAGATAGAGAAGCAGGGATCCTGCGGGGACGAAGAAAAGGGCGCAACACCCGAACATGACGCGGCCCAACACACGCTGCCGATCGGCACCGCATCTATAGCAGAACCGCATATCCCAAGTAGAAGTCGCCAACTACAGCTGTTTCAATCATCGTCGGGTGTGTCGGAAGGGTTGCCATGAGACACGAGCCCCGGTCCGCCGGGCCCGCCAATGCCTACAAGACCAGGTGCACCGTTTTCACCGCCACGAGCGACTGTGCCTCCATGCACGACAGAACCAGGTCCGCGTTCGCCGACCAGAACTGCACCGGCAGCCGTCGGGCCGGACCCGCCTTGAGCCATCAGGCCGTGTCGAGTCGCCTCAACCCGACTAGTCCCTTTCTGATCAGACGCCAGGGCTGCGAAGGGGTCCGCGACCAAGGAGGTGCGAACAGAGTCGAAATTGCCAGCTTTCCCCTGTTCGAGGTGGTGGCCGCCCTCCTCATCGACGGCAGCGCCAAGTTCCTTGAGCAAAAGGCGAAATTCGTGACGCACTGTGGCCACATTCGACAGCCGGAATTGATGGAGGCCCGAGATATCAGAAGGCAGGTCAACGGCCCCGAGTGTCACCAGAATCGTGCCGCCCGGATTCAGGCCCATTGCCAAGCCCGCCTCGAAGGGCACATTTGGCCTCGCCTGCCACCTGGCCTTTTCGTTCTCTCGGTCGGAAGGCCCCCTTAACTCGGGACTAAGAGCGGCCCATTCGTCGGGCGTAAAAAGTGCTATCACGACTTGGGCTGCGGAAACCCCGTACTTTACGATGTCAAAAACAGATGGTTGTGCGCCTGCCTTGCGCCGTGCGAGTTGAAAAGTTAGCGGCTTCAGCCCTATGGCTAGCAGAAATTTCTCTAGTTCATTGTACGCGGCAATGTTGCGGCCGTAGATTACGAAAACAGACTTCGTATCCTTGTCCTTGCTCTCGATCGTTGGCACAGCGAGAAGTTCCCTTTTTTTGACATAGGAGTCCAATCTTCTCGCCAATCCGGCCAAGACATTTGCTTGATGGCAATGCGATGTCGCTTTGTCGATCTGTGCAATCAACGTCAAATGAACAGGAACGACGTACGAGCCCTGCGAAATAGCCCGCATGTCTCGAGTCATCACCCCGCCAACATTGAGCTTGATGGCGTCTTCGCGCACGTCAGGGGTTTGCACAACTTCGTCTCGAAGGCTCACAAGGGCGGGCTCAGACTCACAAGTAAGAAGTGCATCAATCGTGCTGAGCACTTCATGCTTCAAGTTTGCGAAGGCCGTCGTCGCTCCAATTGCGAGTTCATGCAAGAGCGGCTGCGGGTCAACCTCTCCGGCCCGCTTCAAAATCTCATCTCGAACGTCGTGGGGATCAAACTCACACCACTCGCCAGTAGTGCCGTCTTCGAATTCACGCTCTGACAAACCCCACTCGACACTGAAGAATGCGCCTTGTGGGGGCTTGGCTAGGTTCCTGTAGAAGACGTTCCCATGATACCCGAGTGTCGAGCCGGACCAACTGCGTCCAACGTCGCGGGCTGCGGACCTGAGCCGTTCTAGTCGGGTTCGCATCGCGTCGGTCTCGACCATGGA
>JBGAIY010000626.1:0-3675 GCA_044225205.1 Myxococcaceae bacterium
AATGGGTACTGGTACAACCCTGGCCACCAGAGCCCGGTCGCGTACTTTCCCCTCTACCCGTTGTGCATTCGGGCGATCACCTGGTTGGGCGTCAGTCGCTGGGTGGCGGGCCCGCTGTTGTCATTCGTGTGCGCGGTGGTGGGGGTGTTGCTCTTTCGGCGTTGGGCGAAGCTCGTCAAACCCGAGTCGGCCGATACCGCGTTCGTGATGCTCCTGGTGTACCCGTTCGCCGAGTACCTCTACGGGGTGATGTACAGCGACGCGCTGTTCTTGCTGTTGGCGGTGGCGGCGTTTTACGCGCTCGAACGAGACCGACCGTGGCTGGCGGCATTGCTGGGCGCGGGAGCGACGGCGTGTCGACCGGTGGCCCCCGCCATCGTCATCGGGCTCGTCGCGCGCAGCCTCGAGCGGAGGCGCCTTTCGGGTCAACCGTGGCGCTGGCAAGACTTCGTGCCCGCTCTGGCCGGCATCGGTTTCGCGGCGTACTTGGCCTTTTTGGGGCACGCGTTCGACGACCCGTTGGCCTTCGCCCACGTGCAGGTCGCCCCCGGGTGGGAACAGGTGCCTGGGTGGCATTCTTGGCTGAAGGTCGAGTGGTTCAAGACCATGTTCCCCAGGGTCGCTCCGCTCGTGGCCATTCGGCTGAGCGGGCACGCGCTGTTCACGATCGTCGCGTTGGTGTTGGCCGTGGTGTGCTTTCGCAAAATCAGCATTGGGTACGGGCTGTATTGCCTGGTGTGCGTGGGCATACCGGCGATTTCGACGAAAGATTTTCAGGGCCTGGGCCGATATTTGGTGTCGGCGTTTCCAGTGTTTTTGACGGCGGCAACGGTGCTCGACGCGCGGCCGAAGTGGCGGCTTGCGTGGCTGGTGGCGAGCGCGGCCGGCTTGGCGTGGCTGGCCGTGGCGCTGGGCATGGGAGCGTACGTGTCTTGAACGCGACTGTGGTACAGCCGCGCGCATGGTTCAACACGTCGAGACGCTGATCATTGGCGCAGGCATGAGTGGGCTGGCGACCGCGGCCGCCATCGGCAAGGGCGGCGACCTGATCGTGCTCGAGCGCGATTCGGAAATCGGCGGGTACTGCAAGACCGTCAAGAAAGACGGCTTCGTGTGGGACTACTCGGGCCACTTTTTTCACTTCAAGCACCACGACATCGAGCAGTGGTTGCGGGCGCGAATGGCGGGGCAAGACATTCGCACCATCGCCAAGTGGTCGTACATTTCGTACGCGGGCAAGCGCGTCGACTTTCCGTTTCAGAAGAACATTCATCAGCTGCCGCAAGCCGACTTCGTCGACTGTCTGTACGACTTGTACTTCGCGCGCATGCCCGGCGCGGCGCCGCAGCCCGAGACGAACTTCAAAGAAATGCTGTACGCGCGGTTCGGCCGGTCGATCGCCGAGAAATTTCTCATACCGTACAACGAGAAGCTCTACGCGACCGACTTGGCGAGCCTCGACAAAGACGCAATGGGCCGGTTTTTCCCCCATGCCGATTTGACCGACATCATTCGCAACATGAAGCAGCCCGACAACGCGACGTACAACGCGACGTTCACCTACCCCGCCGGGGGCGCCATTGAATACGTCAAGGCGGTCGCCAGTGAAGTCGAGCCGTCGGCGATTCACTTGAACGAAGGCCTCGAGTCGATCGACCTCGACCAGAAGATCGCGAGAACCAACAAGGGCGAATACCGGTTCGAGCGGCTCGTGTCGTCGGCCCCGTTTCCCTCGTTGTTGCAGCGGTGCGGCTTGGCGCACGACGCGTCGGCCTTCACGTGGAACCAGGTATTGGTGTTCAACCTGGGCTTCGACGGCAAGGGCCCCGACGACGTGCACTGGCTCTACGTGCCGAACCGCGAGCGCGCGTTCTACCGGGTGGGGTTCTACGACAACATTTTCGCGACGCCGCGCATGAGCCTGTACGTCGAGTTGGGCTACCCGCGTGACGCGAAGGTCGACGTGGGGGGCGCGCGGGCGAAGGTGCTCGAAGGGCTGAAGGCCGAAGGCATTGTCACCACCCAGAAATTGGTGGCCGAGCACTCGGTGTTGATGAACCCGGCGTACGTGCACATCACCCAGAAGTCGCTCGCCGAAGTCGCGCGACTCAAGGGGGTGCTCGAGGCGCGGGGCGTCTACAGCATCGGCCGATATGGAGGGTGGACGTACTGCAGCATCGAAGACAACATCGTCGAAGCGCGCACCCTCGCGACCAAGTTGGGCGCGGCGAAAGCGTGGCCCCTGCCTCGCCCGAGCTGAGTCGGCTGGTTTGCGGCCGTTCAGTTGGGCTGTGACGGTTTCGCGGCTGTTGGCTCGGGAGCGGCTGGTCGCAAGCACGCCGCGGCAAAGAAGACCCGGCAACGAGCCGCCCAATAGAGGTACCGAAAGTCGGCGGCTGGCGCGACGGCGAAGTACCCGATACCTCTACATTCCCCGAGGTCGCGACCCCGACGACTTCGTCGCTGCGGCGCAACAACCCAATGCCGAGCAACGCTGCGGCGAGGAGGACCCACCCAACCGCCGAAAGAACAGGCTCTCAACAACAGCATCGCGAACCAACCGCAACCAATCGGTCAGCCGCCCCTGCGCATCGGCGATGCCGAACCAATTCGCCGCCGTCGTCTTTTGAAATGGGTAGTACGGCTTTGGCAACCCAATGCCGAGCAGGGTCGCGAACCGCCGGGTCTTGATTCGGAGAAACTGCAGCGGGTGACGACGAACGGCGCGTACCCATTCATGCTGCAAGGTCACTTGGTTGTCGGCTGCCCAATGAAGGGTCAGGCACCGCGGCGGCGCTCCCGGGAGCGGCGGGGTCGCCGTTGCTCGACACCCCTCGATGGCCGCTTCTGAACCAGCGGGCGGCGGGTACCAGAACATGTCGTTGCACCAGAGCGCGGGCTCGCACCGGTAGATGAGCGTGCTCGCACTGATTTCTGCGTGCGCCTGCATCAAGTCTTCGTACGAAACTTGCGAGATCATGACCGATTCGTCGAAGGTGGGTCGGTCTCCCTTGGCGAGTTCACTGAGGTCGTGCAGGAGCAGCGCGCACGTCGGGCAATTCTCGGCCGGTTGAAGAGGCAGCAGTGCGACTCGCCCGGTCACCTGGAGCCCGACGACCAGCGCCCCCGCGAGGGCGAGCTGCTTCCACCAACGCAGGTTCGGGCGAACTCCGCGCACGATGACGACGGCGAGCGGCGCGATCGCCAAAACAGCGTTGTGCCGAAACAGGCCGGCGATGGCGAGAGCGAGGCAGGCGACCACCCAGCGTCGCCAGTGAATCGACGCCACCGCGAGCGCGAGAAACGCGGCCATCATCACGTCGCGCCAATGCACGACGCCCGGAGCCCAAATGGTCGGGGCGAGAAGAAAGACGCCCAAACACCGTCGACGCAGCGAGACGCCGCCGTCGTGGAGCACCGCGGCCAACGAGAGCGAGAGCAACAGCAACTGAAGCGCGATCAGCGGCCACGGGCTGCCGACAAGGCGCAGAGACAGGCCGTTGAGCACCGCCAACAGCGGCAGCGGGTTCGTCGTGAACCGCCAGGCATCGCCTTGGGCGAGCTGTTCGACCGAGTCAGGCGACAAAATGCCGGGGAAGAAGGCATACGTCAGGAGCCCAGCCCAAACCAGACACAGCGCGTACCACCCTCTTTTGGCCGCCCCCTCGGTCATCG
>JBGAIY010000627.1:0-3463 GCA_044225205.1 Myxococcaceae bacterium
GACTCGTTGGGGTCGAGTGCCAGCACTTCGAGCGCGTCGACTTCGGCCCCGTCACGCCACAGCCCCCAGCGGCCGGGCTTGGGCAGCGCCGGTACCGTCAGCGCCCCCACGCCCGACACCCGGCGCTCGGTGCCGTCGGCGTGGCGGAGCCTCCACGACGGCCCTGACGCGGTCACCACGGGTACGTCTTCTCCGAGGGCCACGTGTTTTCGCGGCAAGCCAGGGGCCCGCTCTCGTGAAAGCCTCACGACGTTGCCCAGCAACACCGGCCAGGCCTCGGTCTTTTGCAGGTTCGAATGCGCGAGGTCGACATTGAGGTGAATGACGCCGGCCTCGTCTTCGCTGAGCAGCACCAGGGCGCCCGCGCTCATCAACACCCGGCCCGCGGGCGGTGTGGCGCCCGCCGACCAGAGCACGCCATCAAACCGAACGTCTTCGAGCACGGGGTGGCTGTGGAGCGTGAAGAACGGCCCGACCAACGCTCGCGTCGGCCCCTGGGTACCCAGGGCGACGACCGTCACGCCAAGGCTGGGCGCCGAGGCGCTCACCGGTACGACGCGCACCACACTGGTGGCCGCGGTCGAAGGGCCGAGCCCGACCGTCGCACCCGCGGTCGTGACGAAACGGCGCAGCGCGCCGACCGCCGCGTCGTCGAGACCGGCCCCCAACTCGAACGCCACCGGGGCTCGGGCCACGGGCAACAAGGTCGCGTGGTTGTCGAGGGCGAGCGCGTCGTCGGGCAGGTCGACCGAAATGGGCGCTTCGACGGGCAGTTGCGCGCGCACCACCGTCGACTCCCCGGGGCCCAGCACCACCGACACCACCCGAGGCGCGGCCAACGCCGGGCTCGTCATGGTGACCGGCGTGGTCACGGGCGCGGTCGAGAAATTCGCCACCCGAACGGTGACGGTGGCGGTCGTACCCTCGTCACGTCGCTGGGCCGAGACGACGGCCACATTGCCCGCGGGCTCCCCGACCGAACGCACCTGCACGTGCTGCAACACCTCGGCTTCGGCAGGCACCCCAGCGAGCGGGCCGTCGGTGAAGAGCACGACCGGCACTCCGGGTTCGGCCACCTGACGGGCGAGCAGCAGCGCCGGCCCCAGGTCGTGGCTCGGCTGCAACGGGTGCCACGCGGCCAGCACGTCGAGCGCCTTGTTGGGCGGGCCACTCGACGACAGCACCGAAGGGCGGGGGCCAGACTCGACGAGCGTGACCGAGTCGACCGAGCATTCGCGCACCAGCTCGGCGACCTCGCGCTTGAGGCGCCCTTCGGCCGAGCCGTGCGCTGAAACGGCCTGGAGCGACCAGCTGCCGTCAACCACCACCACGAGCGCTCGATTCGTGCGCGCGGCGTCACAGTGCACGTCGGCGAGAAACAGGCTGGCGGCGAGAACCGCGACCAATTCGAGCGCCAGCGCGCGTTCGCGGCTCAGCCGCTCGAAGCGGGGGCCCGCGGCCGAGCGCTCTTCGGGTGTTCGCCACAAAAACAACGCACTCACGACCCGGGGAGGCTGTCGACGCCGCAAAAAATAGAGCGCGACGAGCGGCACCGCCGCCAACAAGGCCAACAACCCCCATGGTGCCCCGAGCATCGGCATGGCGTAATTCCGCAGGGTTTGAGGCCCCTCGTGACTGGAAAGGTCCGTCTGTATTGGAGTGCTTGTGTCCTACACGCAGAGGCGTGCAAACGTCACCATACTCGAGCCGACAATGGACAACTGGTATCTCAGGGATTCGCGGGGCGGGCAGGTGGGGCCAATTTCGCGCCAAGTGGCCGTCGACTTGATTCGCGCCAAGCCTGGCTTTTTTCTGCACGTCTCGAGCGACGGGGTCGACTGGAGACCCATTGCCCGTCAGGCGCAAGTGCAGGCGATGGTGGAGGCCGAAACGCCCGAGGCCCGCCGCGTTCGTGAAACCGAAGAAGCGCAGCGGTTGCTCTTCGAGCTCGACCGGTTTCGAGAGCTCAAACCCCACCAGCTCTTCGGCGTGCCGGCGAATGCGACCTTGAAAGACTTTCGCGCGGGTTTCGCCGCGCGGGCCAAGCATGTGCACCCTGGCCGGTTGCCCCGAGACGTGGCGCCCGCGCTGCTCAAAGCCCAAATGACGATTTACCAGTACCTCACCGAGGTGCTGCGCGGCGTCGAGCGCAAATTCGAAAACTCGGCGGCGGCCCCGCGCCCCAGCGCACCCAGCGCCAGCAACACCCCCGACATTTGGAATTTGACGCGCTTGCAGCTGCAACAGTCGGCCGACCGGTTCAAAGGGAGCCTCGACATCAACCCGTCGACCGCCCACGTCTTTTCGATTCACCGGTTGATGAATTTGCAGAACGCGTCGGTCTTCTTCCCCTGCTTGCCGACGCTCGGGCTCGGTACTCGCATGACGATGACGTTTCGCTTCGTCGAAGCGCAGCGCGAGGTCGAAGCCCTGGGCGCGGTGGCGCTGGAGTCGGTACAAGTCGACGCCCGCAACCACCTGAGGGGTTTCGGCGTGCGGCTCGACGGTCTCACGCCCGAAACGAAGGGCTTCATGTTGCGCGAAGTGCAGCGGCTCACCGCGCGCTGAGCCCTGGCAAGCCACCGCTGATTCGCTATACCTGCCGCGCATGCCGCTGACCGATGCGCCCCACGTCGACATTTTTACCGATGGCGCCTGCCGGGGAAACCCGGGCCCTGGCGGCTGGGGGGCCCTGCTGCGCTGGCGCGGCCAAGAGCGCGAGCTGTGTGGTGGCGAGCCCGACACCACCAACAACCGAATGGAGCTGATGGCCGTCATCGAGTCGCTCAACACGCTCAAGCGGCCCATGCACGTGCGCGTACACACCGACTCGACCTACGTGCAACAAGGCATCACCAAGTGGATCTTCGCTTGGCAGAAAAACGGGTGGCGCACGTCGTCGAAAGAGCCCGTGAAAAACGCCGACCTCTGGCAGGCGCTCAGCGCCGCGGCCCAACGCCACCACGTCGAATGGCATTGGGTCAAAGGCCACGCCGGCCACGAAGGCAACGAGCGCGCCGACGAATTGGCGAACCGGGGCATCGACGAGGGTCGACCGCGGTAACCGGCGGGCGCGTCAGCCGTGAAGCTGCGGCTTGGCGGCGGCCGCGTCGAGTGCGCGCAACACCCTCAAGGCCGCGCACGACGCGCCGTACCCATTGTCGATGTTCATGACCATGATGCCCGGCGCGCAGCTGGCCAGCATTGAATGGAGCGCCGTCTGGCCCCCTTCGGCCACCCCGTACCCATTCGACGTCGGCACGCCGATGACGACGCTGCCGACGAGGCCACCGACGACGGTGGGCAAGGCGGCGTCCATGCCGGCGGCGACGATGACGACGGGGTGCGCCTTCAGCACTTCGACCTTTTCGAGCAAACGCCAGAGGCCGGCGACGCCGACGTCCATCACGAGGGTGGTGCCTTCACCGGCGAAATGGAGACAGCGCGCCACTTCGCGCGTGAC
>JBGAIY010000628.1:0-3460 GCA_044225205.1 Myxococcaceae bacterium
CCGCACCTCTTCGTTGGTCAGCGGCCGAAATTCGCCGGGTTTTACCCCTTCGACCCCAATGCCAGCGTGTTGCGGTCGGTACAACCGAACAACGGGGTGGCCGATGGCGGCGCACATGCGCTTCACCAAGTGGGGCCGGCCTTCGGTCACGACCAGCTTGATCCACGAGTTCTTTTCGGCGCGTTCGAACCGTGACACTTCAACCGGAGTGGCCATGCCGTCTTCGAGCCGAACGCCGCCACGCAATTTCTCGAGTGACGCGTCGTCGGGGTGGCCCTTGACCTTCGCGAGGTAGACCCGGGGCACTTGGTGCCGTGGGTGCATGAGCTTGTTCGCGGTCTCACCGTCGTCGGTGAGCAACAGCGCCCCTTCGGCGTCGTAGTCGAGCCGCCCAACGGGAAACACGCGCCCCTCGAGGCGTTCGACATACTCGCCGACGGTGGGTCGACCCTGCGGGTCGTGCATCGTCGTGACGACTCCGGGCGGCTTGTAGAACAAGAACCACTGTCGCTCGTTCGAAGCGACGACGGGCGCCCCGTCCATCACGACCAGGTCTTTGTTCGCGTCAACCTTGGTGCCGAGCGTGGTGACGACCTGCCCGTTCACTTTCACGCGGCCATCGAGAATCAACTGCTCGGCGGCGCGGCGCGACGAAACTCCGGCACGCGCGAGAAACTTCTGTAAACGCTCCATGACGACACTTCACTCTCTGGGAGAATTCTGCGGGGAACTGGGTTCTTCGGGCGCCGGCGTGGGCGCGGCCATCGCGTCAGGGGCGGCCGCGTCGGGCGGAGGGGCGGGCGGCGGAGGCGGGTTGAGCACGGCGGCGGCGGTCTTCGCCGTGACATCGGCCGAATCAATGGCCTTCTCGAGCTGTTCGAGCGCCGCTTCTGACTCGACGTCGGCCTGCTCGAGGCGCTTTTGAAACTCGGTGTCGGCCAAAGCGGCGACGGTGCCTTCGGCGGTCGGGCGAGGCGCTTCTTGTTCGACGATCTCTTGGTGTTCTTCGGTGAGTTCGTGAAATTCGCGCAGCGTCGGCAGCGCGTTCAAGTCGCGCAACGCGAAGAACTCGAGAAACTCTTTCGTGGTGCCGTACAAAATCGGCCGGCCCACTTCTTCTTTCTTGCCGACGATCTTGATCAGGCGTCGGTCGAGCAGTGCTTTGAGCACGGCCCCTGAATCGACTCCGCGAATGTCTTCGATTTCAGGCCGGGTAACGGGTTGCCGGTACGCGCAAATCGCCAACGTCTCGAGGGCGGCGCGGGTCAGCCGCTGGGGCTTCACCTTCAAGAACCGGCGCACGAACTCAGACGACTCGGGCGCCGTTCGAAGCTGCCAGCCACCGGCGACCTCGTGCAGCACCAAGCCGGCCAGCCCTTCGCGGCGCACGCCCTGCAGCGCCTCGAGCGCCTTCTGTACCTTGTCACGGTCGATGCCGGTGGCTTCGAACATCTGGTCGACCGAGAGCGCCTCGGGGGCCACGAAGAGCACGCTCTCGACGACGTTTTGCACCTGCGCGGGCGACAACTTCTTCGCCTTGGCCACGATCTTCTCGAAAGGCGTTTCGACGTCGGTCGCGTCAATGGTCGCCGCTTCGAGGTCTTCGAGTTCGGGGTCTCCCGCGGGCCCTTGGGTCACCGCCGCGACTTCTTCTTCGCTGAACACCGAAGGCCCCGACGGGCCAGAATTCTTAGTATTGGTACTCACGGTCTACGTCCTCCGGAGCCGGCATGATGTAATTCGCGAGCGACGGCTTCGCGGTGATGAAAATGTTGTCGCGGTCTTCGGGCTGAAAGACGCGCACGAGCTTCATCTTGCACAGCTCGAGCAGGCCCAAGAACGTGATGATGACGGTGCTCTTGGTTCGCTGGCCTTCGAACATGGCCATGAAGCTCAGTTCGCCGCCGTCGAGCGCGCGCAGCTTGGTCACGATGCCGTTCATGGCCTCCGACAGCGACAGGTGCTCGCGAACGACTTCGTGCTGCTTCTTCGGCACCAGCTTCTCGAGCACGCGGTCGAGCGCCTCGATGAGCTTGTAAATGCTGACCTCTTGCAAGCCGACCTCGTCGGGGTCGAACGGCACTTCTTGCACGACGACCCGCCGGGGAAACACGTCTCGGTCGAGCAGGTCGTTGGTGGCGAGCTGTTCTGACGCGTCTTTGTACTTCTGGTACTCGAGCAGGCGGCGCACGAGCTCGGCCCGGGGGTCGAGCGCTTCGGCCGTGCCCTCGGTGCCTTCGGGGCCGGCGGGCACTTCTTCGCGCGGCAACAGCATGCGCGACTTGAGGTGCAGCAACGTCGACGCCATGACCAAGAACTCGCCGGCGATGTCGAGGTCGATGGCGCGCATCGCCTCCAAGTGGCCGAGGTACTTCTCGGTGATGAGCGCGATGGGTATGTCGAGAATGTCGAGCTTGTGCTCGCGAATGAGGTGCAGCAGCAGGTCGAGGGGGCCCTCGAAATTGGGCAGCGCAATGCGAAAGGCGTCGCGCGGGGCGATCACCTCGTTCAGCGCTGCATCACCCTCAGGTGCAGGACTCCCGTCCTTCACGTCGCTCATGGGCTCCAAGGCCGGTAAATCGGCCTTTGGCGTGTATCAGCACTTCACCCAACAAGCCAATTACAAGCCCACCGCAGCGCGCACCCGGGCGATCACGGGAGCCGCGAAATTCCTCGCTTTTTCGGCGCCGAGCTTGAGCAACCGCTCGACCTCGGCGGGGTCGGCGCTGAGCTCCTGGTACCGCTTGCGGGGCCCGTCGAACTGGGCATGAAACCCTTCGAGCAGCAGCTTCTTGAAGTCGCCGTAACCCTTTCCCCCGGCCCGCCAGGAGGCGTCGGCGGCGGCGAACTGGTCGGGCGGCAACACGAGCTTGAGCAGGTCGTGCAGTGGCGCGTCGGTGGTCGGCTTGGGCGAGGCCACGTCGGTGGAGTCGGTCTTGACCGACATGATCTGCTTCTTCACTTCGGCGTCGGTGCCGAACAGGTCAATGGTGTTGCCGTAGCTCTTCGACATTTTCTGGCCGTCGCGCCCAGGTATGACGGCCGTCTCTTCGCGAATGCGCACTTCGGGCAACTTGAAGACGCCGGCGGTCTTCTTCAGGTTGTTCGGGTCGTAGCCCTTCACGTACTGCACGTTGAACTTCGTCGCCCAGTCGCGGGTGAATTCGAGGTGCTGCTTCTGGTCTTTCCCCACGGGCACGACGTCGGAGTCGTAGAGCAAGATGTCGGCCGCCATCAACACCGGGTAGGCGAAGAGCCCGAACTCGGGGTTCTCAATGGCCTTGTTCTCGATCTTGTCTCGGTAGCTGTGGGCGCGCTCGAGGTTCGACATGGGCACGACCGTGCCGAGCACCCAATACAGCTCGGTGATTTCAGGTATGTCGCTCTGCCGAAACAGCGTGGCGCGCTGGGGGTCAACGCCGAGCGCCATGAAGGCGACCGCGGTCTCGAAGGTGAGCTG
>JBGAIY010000629.1:0-3438 GCA_044225205.1 Myxococcaceae bacterium
GCATTCGGAACGGCACTCGCGAATTCGGAACGGCACTCGCAGACTTGCGACGGCACTCACGCCTTCAACTGACTTGCGGCGCACTTGGGGCGCCGCAGGCCCAGGTCGCGAACTGGCCGCTCAACGTCGCGGGCCGAGACCTCAGCCCGCGACAACCTGCACGTCACTGCGGCGTCGGGGCGATCTGCTTCTTCGAATGAATGCGCTTGATCGGCGCGTACTGGCGACGTTTCTCCGGTTCGTCGCGAAACAGAAAGTCGAGCCCCGCTTCAAGTTCGGTCAGCACGCCGTCGAGTGCGTGGGCCACGCAGTTGCGACTGATCATCAGATCGGTGTCACCGTGCGCCGTGTCACTGAGTTTTTCGCTCAGCTCGGTGAGGCGCTGAGCCGCGTTCTTCAGCTTCGGGTCGAGTTTGAGCGCTTCGGGCGTCGCGCGCAGGGCCTTGGCGAGCGCCTCGGCGTCTTGGGTCAGGTCGGCCAACGAACCGTCGCCCTCGGTAATGCTCGCGAGCGTGGCCCGTTTCTCGGGGTCGTGCCGCCAGGCGAAGACCAACGTTTTGAGCGCACGCAGCCGCAACGTGACGAGTTCGGTGCGCAACTTCTCGCGCGGTTTGCCAATGAGAGAAAGGCGGTCTTGCTGCCATTCAAGCTCGGCGTTTTGGAGTCGCGCCGCCAAGACCTGCGCCGCGCCCGGGAGCGCCACATCGACTCCGATCTTCTTCAACTGAGAGGCGTACTTCGCCGCGAACCGAGCCATGCGCTTCGCGTCGAGAACCTCCTGCGCGACACGGTGTGTGGGCCGCTCATGCGCTTGCTCTTCGGTCACCCCATCCATCCACTTCTCAGCCAACAACAGCTCTCCCCGCTTTGCTGCAACTGCACCCATGAGAACCCCCGTCACAAAGAGAAAATCGAAGCGCCTTCGCTTCGAAGTGCCGCACCATGCCGCAACCACGCGACCACCGCGACGGTGCAATTGTGACCCAGCAGCGAAGTTTCGGCGAAGTTCTCGACCGCGCAAAAAAAGCGGTCACGCGTTCGTCATGACCGCCGTTCAAAGCAGCGCGCGCCAAACGTCATCACTCGGTCACGGCGACCTGCGGGGCCGAATGACGCCCATGCGAACGAGCTTTTCGAGCGACTTCAGCGTGTCGAGTTCGCGGCGCCCGCTGGCGAGTACGACCGACGAGACGTCCCACCCGCTCTCCAGCTGCGCGAGCACCTGCCGTTCTTCAGGCCGCAGCGTGGCCAGGTCAGAAGGCGCGGCGTGAACGTCGAAGCGTTCGACGGGCGGCAATTCTCGGTAGAGCATGGCCGCGTGCTCACGCTCGACCATTCGGGCGAACTCGCGCACCCGGCGGTCAGACGGGTCGTTTTGCATGAGCGACGCAAACACCAAACCGGCTGCGTCGAACTGGCGTTCGCGCACGAGTACGGCGCCCTTCTCGAGCATGTCGGCAATGGGGTCGGCCTCGGGCACGGGGGCGCCTTCGACGCGCACGTGGCCCGACCGAATCAGGTCGAACACGGTGCGAGTGACGAGGGTTCGCGACAGCCCGAGCAACAGCCACAGGCGGCCGGTGGTCATGCCGGGCTGTTGGCTGGCGAGCTTCACGAGCACCCGGTGGAGCGTATTGGTGGGCGGCGTGGCGCTGATGGGGGTGACGACGAGCGTGTCGCTGGGCAGCGCGCGCTCGACGTCGGGCAGTTCGTCGAGGTGCCGCAGCGACTCGAAGACGATGTGCCGCAACGACATTTCGACCGACACCCACTCGTCTTCTCCACGGTCGGGGTCTTCAGACCAGTGAAACCGCCCGACCTGCGTCTGGGTCAAGTCGACCAGAGAACTGAGCAAGTCGTCTTGGGCGAGAGGCCGCACGGCGTCGACGGGTTGCCCTGACCGCAGGGTCTGCATCACCTGAACGCCGACCGCTTCAGAGCCGAGTTCGAGCACGCGACTCAGCCGTTCCCACAGGCCGGGGGTGGCGGTCGCGACAACTTGCCCGGCCAGCAAGAACACCTTGCGGTTGCCGGCGTCCCACGTGAGGTGCAAGGCGCCGGTCTTGCGGGAGCTGTCGAGCCACTGCAAGAGTTCGGGCAACGGGTAGCTGGAGAGATCACCGTGAAAGGCCATGGTCGGTCACTTCGCTTCGAGCGCTTCGAGTTTGTAATAAAGCGAACGTCGGCTGATGCCCAGCAGGCGCGCGGCCAAAGAACGGTTGCCACCGGCCTGCTTGAGTGCCTCTTCGAGAGCGACCCGTTCAGCGTCGCGCTTCTTGGCTTCGAGGGTGTCGCCCGCGGGCCCGCCGCCACTGGCCGGCGCGGCCGAAGGGGCACCGGCACGTGACAGTTCGCGGCGCACGTCGGCCTCGGTGACGAAGTCGTTGGGCGAGAGCACCACCAGCCGTTCGACGAAGTTCTGCAGCTGCCGCACGTTGCCCGGCCACGGTTGTTGGCGAAGCACGGCCACGGCGGCGGGCTCGAGCGACACCTTGGGGCGGCCGTGGGCTTGCCCGAAGGTCTTCACGAAATGCGTGACGAGCGCGTCGGTGTCTTCGCCGCGGGCCCGCAGCGGCGGCAAGACCAAGGGTATGACGTTGAGCCGGTAAAACAGGTCTTCGCGAAACGTGCCCGCTCTGGCCATGTCTTCGAGGGGCCGGTGGGTGGCGGCGATGATGCGCACGTCGGCCTTGAGGGTCTCGGTGCCTCCGAGCCGTTCGAATTCGCGCTCTTGCAAAAGCCGCAACAACTTCACTTGCAAGGGCAGCGGCAGCTCGCCGACTTCGTCGAGAAACAGCGTGCCGCCCTTGGCCAATTCGACGCGGCCGGGCTTGCGGGTCACGGCGCCGGTGAACGCGCCCTTCTCGTAGCCGAAGAGTTCTGACTCGAACAGGGTGTCGGGCAGCGCGCCGCCGGTGAGCCGAACGAAAGGCGCGGCGCTGCGCGGCGAACGGGCGTGAATGGCCCGGGCGGCCAGCTCTTTGCCGGTGCCGGTCTCGCCCAAAATGAGCACGCTCGCGTTGCTCTGCGCGGCCCGGGCGATGAGGTCGCGGGCTTCGGCCAGCGCGGGCGAGTTGCCGACGAGCCCGTCGTTCGACGCGCTCTGGGTTCGGGGCGGAGCGTCTCGTTCGGCCTGGGTGAGCCCGAGCGCCTTGTTGACGACGAAGAGCACTTCTTCGCGGGCGAACGGCTTCATCATGAAATCGGCGGCTCCGGCGCGCATGGCTTCGACCGCCATCGCGACGGTGCCGTGGGCGGTGAGCAGCACGACGGGCACCTCGGGCATGGTCTTCTTCACCGCGGCGAGCAGTTCGAGGCCACTCATGCCGGTCATTCGCACGTCAGAAATGATGACATCGAAGGCGCGCTTGTCGAGTTCGACCAGGGCGGCTTCGGCGCTGAGCACGAGCGTCGCCTGGTGGCCGTCTTGGGCGAGCA
>JBGAIY010000630.1:0-3430 GCA_044225205.1 Myxococcaceae bacterium
CGGGAGCGACGCAGGAGACGGGAGCGACGCAGGAGACGGGAGCGACGCAGGAGACGGGAGCGACGCAGGAGACGGGAGCGACGCAGGAGACGGGAGCGACGCAGGAGACGGGCGCGACGCGGGAGACGGCCGCGACGCGGGCAGCGGGTGTGGTGACGGCGTCGTGCAACCAGGAGAGCTGTGCGACTCAGACACCGTCAGCTGCAGTTCACTGAGCGCGCTGTGGGCCTCGGGTGAAGCCACCTGCCGTTCTGACTGCGGCGGCTACCGAGTCACGAACTGCGCCCGCTCCGCTCAGGTCAACGAGACGGTCATGCCCGCGCTTCGCTTCTCGGCGTTCGCCAACGCGAAGTGCAACGACGGCACCCCGTACAACTTCTGGGTCTCGCCCGGCCCCACCCGAAACAACAAGTGGCTCCTCTCGTTTCAAGGTGGAGGCCGCTGCGACGGGAACTACGTGAGCTGCGTCGGCCGGCAAGTGGGCCTCACCTCGTCGACCGGGTCGACCGACCGAGCCCCCGTCTCGAACATCACCAACGACGCGACCATTTATTCGCGCGACCCGCTCGTGAACCCCGAATTCTACGACGCGACCGTCGTGCGCCTGCACTACTGCAGCAGCGACGTGTGGACCGGCCTCAACACCACCCCGCAGCCCATTGGGGTCAAGAGCGGCACGGCCCATTGGGTCTTCACCGGTCGCATCAACGCCGCCGCCACCCTTGACGTGCTCCGCCGCAACTACGGCCTCGACGACGACGACGCCTCGCTGCGCGTGCTGGTGCAAGGCACGTCGGCCGGAGGGTTCGGCGCCGCCCAAAACATCGACCAAGTGGCCGCCCGGTTGCCGAAGGCCGTCGCCGCGAAGCGCGTCGCCGCTTTCCCCAATGCGTATTGGCTGAGCGGGTTGTGGAACAACACGGCCCTCGGCCAGCCGTACTTCTCGCAGTACACCTTCGCCAACTCGGGCAAACCCGACGCCGAGGTCAACGCCGCCATCGCCGCGACGTACCAGGGTCACTTCAATTCGAAGTGTGAACAGCTGCACCCGGGCACGGAGCTGTCATGCGGTGCCGGCCCCGTCGTGACCGCGTCGATCTCCGACGCGCCGCCCCTGGGGCTCGGCATTCGCACCCTCGTCGGCAACAACCGAGTCGATCAAAACCCCATGGAGGACTACAACCTGCCGCTCCTCTCAGACACGCTCGGGCCCACCGCGCTCAACGCGCGCGCCGCGTGGAAAACGCAAATGACCACGTCGATGCAAAACGTCGACTGGCTCTACGCACCCGCCGACGACCAAGAAGATCTGAGCGACGGCGGCGTCGACCCGAACCTCCACGGCATACTCGACCCCGCCCTGTGGCACCTGCCAGTCGACGGAGGCCTCACGCTCAAACAGCTCGTCAGCGATTTTTGGAACAGCACGGGCGGCCCGGGCGAGCGGCTCGTCTTCGACGGGCCGGTACCTCACCAGACGAACTCACAATGAAGTGAAGCGAGCTACGAAATCGAGGCCGACGACGACGTCTCTTCGACACCCTTGCGCACGTAGTTGCTCTGCTCGAGCACGCCATCGTCAGACCAGAACCGCCACAGCCCGTCTTCTTGGCCGAGCACGTAGTAGCCCTCGGCCGACTTCTGGCCGTTTTCGTGAAAGTCGGTCCACAGGCCGGTTTCGAAACCGTCGCTGTATTGGCCCATGCACGCGACAATGCCGTTCTGGTGGTAGGCCATGAAGAGTCCGTGCCTCACCCACTCGCCGGTCGGCGTCTTGTACCGAGAGTACCGGTAGCGAATTTCTCCGGTCTCGTAAAAAACTTCGGCGAGTTGCAGCTCCACGTCGCAACCTGTACCACGCGCAAAAAGTCACGCCAGTGCGCGCCCGAGTGCCAGTGGGTGCTCTTCAGGAAGACAGTGGCCGACTTCGGGTATCACCTGAAGTTCCGCTCCCAGCGCAATGGCGAGGCGCTCGCCTTCGATCACCGACACGAGCCGATCACGTTCGCCCCACACCACCCGCTTCGCAAACGAAGCCGCCTTCAGCTTGCCGAGGTCGACTCGGTAATTCGCAATCTCCCGCAATGACTCGAAAAGGCCCTTCAAGAAGCGGGGGTGGCGCGCGTTTTCGACCGACAGGCGCACCACCGAGTCGGTCAACGGCGTGTGCCGACCCCACAGCCACTGCAAGTAGCCTTGCACCAGGGCTGGAGGCACCGGCACGTTCTGCTTCGAAAGCCAGGCTGTCGTCGAATCGAACAGCGGGTGGTTGAGCAGTGTCTTGGCCTCGGTCGACAACCCCAGCGCCGGTGCATTGGCCACAATCAACGAGTCGATGGTCGCCGCATTTTGCGCCGCCAAAGACAGCGCGACCAGGCCGCCAAAGGAGTGCCCAACCAGATGATATCGCTCAACATTTCTGGAGGCCAAATGTTGGGCGAGCGCCTGGGCGATCGCGGCTGGCGCGCGCGGCGCCCAGGGCCCAGACCCACCGACCTCAGGCAAGTCGACCGCGAGCAGCCGGTACTGAGCGGCGTGCAGAGAAATGAAGTCGTCGAACGCGCGGTGCGAGGCCCCGAGGCCGTGAATCAACACGACCGGAGCCCCCTGCCCGACGTCACGAATAAAAATCGACACCGTGGGTCAGATTCAATTCGACCCGAGCGACGCCTGCAACGACGCGCCAATCTCTTCGGCGTATTGACGAATTTTTTTGGCGTCGGGCCCTTCGACGAGCACGCGCACTTTGGCTTCGGTGCCCGAGTACCGCACGAGCACCCGCCCGGTTTTGCCGAGCTTCTTTTCGACTCCGGTGATCACCTTCTGCACGTCGGGCAGGTTCGACAATTCGCGTTTCTCGCGCACCTGCAGGTTGAGCAACGTCTGCGGTACGGGCTCGAAGATCTTCGTCAACTCGCTCATGGGCTTGCCGGCTCGGCACAAGACCGCCAGCACCTGCAGCGCCGCGAGGGTGCCGTCACCGGTGGTGGCGTGTTCCAAGAACACCAAGTGGCCCGACTGTTCGCCGCCGAAGTTGTAGCCGTGTTGGCGCATGGCTTCGACGACGTAGCGGTCTCCGACTTTGGTTCGCACGACGTCGACGCCCCAACGTTGAACCGCGCGCTCGAGGCCGACGTTGCTCATGACCGTGGTGACCAACGTCTTCTTCTTCAGCTCTTTGCGCTGCACGAGTTCACCCGTGCAGATCGCCATGATCGCGTCGCCGTCGACGACGCGGCCCTTCTCGTCGACGACGATCAACCGGTCGGCGTCGCCGTCGAGCGCGAGCCCCAAGTGGGCTTTGTGCTTGAGCACCGCCTTCTGCAGCGCTTCGGGGTGCAGCGCACCGCAGCTGGCGTTGATGTTCTTGCCGTCGGGGTCGACGCCGAGCGAAATGACCTTCGCCCCCAGCTCTTCGAGCACTTCGGGC
>JBGAIY010000631.1:0-3584 GCA_044225205.1 Myxococcaceae bacterium
CAGCAGACCGACAGCGAATAGTCGATTGGGACAGATGTCTTTGGCTTGTTTGGTGAACGGTGACGAGCGTCGCGCAGAGCGCGAGTCGGGAACGGTGTGCCATTGACGAACCACCCACTTCATAGTCGCGTTGAGCTGCGGCGTGCTTGAAAGCCCAAGTCGGCGGCCAAAGGCCAAGAAAACGACCGAGTTGCCGCGCGATTTGTCCTCTTTGCTCGGGTTCGGCATATGGGGGGGCGTTCAGGAGTCTTTTTGACGGTGAGCGTGCAGCCTCTCATTGGGCCAGAGCTGTTGGTGCGCTTCGCGCGAGGCGAACGGGAGGCGTTTGTCGACGTGTACCGCGGCCGCGCGCCCGCCGTACGTCGGTGGGTGAGCCGATTTTTTCGCAGCCCCTTTGAACAAGAAGAAGCCGCCCAAGAAATTTGGCTGACGGTGCACCGCATGCAGACGAGCTTCGACGTGAACCGCGGGGCACTCGACCCGTGGTTGCGAGTCGTGGCCGCGAACCGGTGCCGCGAGTTGCTGCGGGTGAAGGGCCGGCGCCCCGACGCCTCGGTGCCGCTCGAAGACGTCGACGAGGCCCAGTGGCTCGACCAGCCCGAGGCGACCGACCCGGTCTTGTTGTCGCGGCTGCAGCGCGCGCTCGCCGCGTTTCGGGCGACGCTCTCGCCCGACGAAGTCGAAGTGCTCGAACACGGCCTCATCGAAGAACAGTCGCACGAGTCGCTGGCTCAAAAGCTCGGGGTCAACGTGCGGCGCTCGAAGTACCTCAAGAAGAAGCTGATCGCGCGGGTGGCGAACGACGCGACCTTTGCCTCGCTCGCCCAGGAGTTGCCATGAGCCTGTGGTGGAACCGTCGACGAATCGCCCGCGCCGTGAATGGCGAAGCGGGTGCCACCGAAGAAGCGGCGCTGCGCCAGCACCTGGCCAGGTGTGACGCGTGCCGCGCCGAATACGACCGGCTGACCCGTGCCGCCCGCCACGCCCGCGGTGACGTGGCCCCGACCTCGGGAGAGCTTGAACGCGACTTGGCCCGCGTGCTGCTCGCGGTCGACCGGGTGGCTCCCGGGCCGGTGGTGCGTCAGCGACGCGGTCGTTCGGTGGTGGTGTGGGCGGCGGTGCTGGCGGCGGCGCTCGTCGCCGTCGTCACGTCGCGCTCGCTGCGCTTCGGCCCCGCGCCCGACGGGGGCGGCGTGCAGTACCGAGGCGGCCCCGGCGAACCGTCGGCCCCCAGCGAGCTCGTGCGGCTCTACGCCAAACCCAAGTCGGGTGGCGCCGTGCACCTCGTCGCCGACTTTCCCGCGGCGGGCGAGGCGAGGGTGCCGTGGGGTGAATGGCTGCAGTTCAAAACCACCCGCGACGCGCTCGTCGTCACCGCCGAGCAAGCCGGCCAAGCGCCCACGCCCTTGTCGAACGGAGAGAGCGTCGAGCTGGCCCCCGGCCGTTGGGAGATCTTCGCCGCCCCCGCGGGCGAAGGCCTTGCCAAACGCGAGCGAATCGGAGTGTTGTGGGTCGATGGCGAAGAGTCGCGTACCACCAAGGCCTTGGTGAAGTGACGTGAGAGGGCTCGCGTGGGCGACCGCGTTGTTCGTGACGAGCGCGCTTGGGGCGGCGCCTCCCGAGGCACCCGAAGTGTACGCGTTGGTCGTCGGCCACAACGGCGGCTTGCCCGCCACCACGTCGCGCCCCGCGCTGCCGTCGCTCCGCTTCGCCGACGACGACGCGCTGCGACTGGCCCGGTGGTTTCAAATGTTGGGTGGCGCCGACCACGTCGTCGTCTTGACCGAGCCCGACGACGACACCCGCGCCACCTGGCGCGCCGCGGGGCTCGACGTGCCGGCCACCCAGGCCCCCACGCGCGCGAACCTGTTCGCCGCCATCGACCAGCTCAAGGCGCAGCTCGCCGCGCGCGTTTCTGGCCGCCCCGCGGTGCTCTACTTTTTCTACGCAGGTCACGGCGTCACCGGTCGGTTCTTGCTCAAGCCCGAAGGCGCGCTCGATGCGGGCCTGACCGGGCACGAGCTGCGGGTGCGGTTGGGTGAACTCGAGGTCGACCGGGTCGAGCTGTTCGTCGACGCGTGTCGCGCCCTGTGGTTCTTCGCCGAGGGTGGGGCCGCCCCCGACTTGTCGGCCGAAATCGACGAGCTCGAAAACCGCCGGCGCCACCCGGTTTTCGGCGTGCTCACCGCGACGCAGAGCGACCGACCTGCCGGCGAGACCTCGCAATTACAGGGTGGGTTCTTTTCTCACGTGCTCGCCTCGGGCCTCGCCGGCGCCGCCGACGTCAACGGAGACGACGTGGTGGGGTTCGGCGAACTCGCCGCCTTCGTCGCGTTCAACACCGAGGCCCTCACCGGGCAGCGACCGTGGTTCGAGGCCCCAGGAGGAGACCTGTCGGCCCCCGTCGTCGACTTGCACGGCGGCCCGCGGCTGAGGCTCAACGCCGAGACCCACGGGCGCATTCGCGTGCTGTCGGCCACGGGCGTGCCGGTCTTCGCTGAAATGAACAAGGCGGCCGGCCGGCCCGCGCGCTTGGTCTTGCCGGTCGGGCACTACCAGGTGATGCAGCCGCTCCGACGGCCGCGAGGCCCGCGCGTCACCACCGTCGACTACGCGCGAAGAGCGCCGGGCGCCCGGACTACCGCGCATTCTGACCGAGTCGCTTCGGCGGCGACCCGCGGCCTGACCGCATCGCCCTGGGCTGAGCTCTGCTTCTTCAGACGCTGTTTTCGCCGCAGTTCGTCGCCGCACTCGACGCGGGGTACACCTCGGGGCGCGAGCCGTCGTCGTCGGCCAGGGGGCCCGGTGTCTGGGCGGTCGACGCCGCCTACCTGCTGTCGCCGGCTCCGTTCGGGGCGTCGGGTCTCGAGCACGGGGCCGAGCTCGCCGTTCGCACCCACCTGGGCCATGTCATGCTCGGCGCCCGCCTCGCCGCGCGCGGAGCCTCGTTCGCGACGCCCGGCCGCGGCACCGCCTCGGAATTTCGGTTGGGGTTTCACCTGCAAGGCGGTTGGCGCTTTCAATGGGTCGACGGGTTGGTGTCGGCCACGGTCTTCGGTCTCGCCGGGCTCAAGAGTGTGCTCGTGCAGTCACAGGGTGACCTCACCGCGCCTTCGGTCGGTGGCGGGCTGCGGTTCGAAGGTGCGCTCGGGCGGCGGTTCTCGCTCTGGCTCGAAGGTCGGTACGAAGCGGCGTGGGTACGGGTCGACGGCACCCGCTCGCCGTTTGGTGAGCCCGCCGTCAGCTTGGGAGTGAGCGCATGGTTCTAAAACCAAGTTCAGTCGAGCGGCGTTGGCCTCGTTGCTCCGGGGGGCTGCTCGCCTTGGCCCTGGTGCTCGCGCTCAGCGCGTGCGGGGTCGAGCCGTTGACGAGCGAGAGCATTTTTTCGCTCGGCGCCACGCCGAGAGCGTGGCTCGTGGGCACCGTGTATGACCGCCGAACGAGCGCGCCGCTCGAGGGCGTCGTGGTCGCCACCACGACGACCGACGCCCGCGGAGCCTTTCGCCTCGACCCTGTGCCGGTCGGCCGCTTCACCGCCACCGCGGTCAAAGAAGGGTACGCCGCGTTCGCGGTCGACGCCGAAG
>JBGAIY010000042.1:0-30080 GCA_044225205.1 Myxococcaceae bacterium
GACCAGGCCGCGGCACCTGAACGGGTCGCCCGTCATTCAGAGCGGCTCACCTGAACTTCGGGGTATGTGTCACCCCTTATGAGAATCACCCTGGTGTTCTGCACGGTCCTGATCGGCTTTTCGGGTTGTAACTGCGGGTTTGAAGCCGCCCGAGACTGCCACTGGAAAGCGTGCTCAGACCTGACGGCTCCTGACGCGGCCGTTTCTTCTGACGCGGGTCTTTCGGTTCCGATCGGAATGAGGGACGGTGGTCATTCTTCAGTTGATTCAGGCACGGTCTTCGACGCCGGCAGCGCGGTCTTCGACGCCGGCAGCACGGCATTCGACGCGGGTTGGTCGCTCGATGCTGGTTTCGAAAATTGTTTTCCTGGGGGCCCGCAGACCCAACAAGACATCATCAGTGTGCATGGGCACGCCGGAGCGGTGGGGTACGTCGACTTCTCCATTCGGGGCTATTCTGCTGGGTTCAGCGGTGGCAGCGGCATTCAACGGTTTACGGGAAACGACTACCAGTCAACGAATTTGCCACCCGGCATCTGGGACACCGGTTTGTGGATGTGGAGCACCTCCGGGAGCCCGATCGTCGTCGGTCAAGAATACATCGGAGACAACGTCGACCAGTACAGCGGACCCCACCCGTATGTGAATTTTCGAGTTCTCGGAGACGGGCCGAGTGCCACATGCCCGCCAGGCGCTGGCACGGGGCGATTTACGTTTTCTCGCTTCGACGGGCACTACCCGGGTCTCCTCGTCGAGGGCGTCTATGCCTTCAGCTGCCCTCCCTCGTCAATCGAAGTGGTCGGGTGCTTTCACTTCAGCGACCCGTAGCGACCTCCGACACGGCCCACCCGCACGAGCGTGATTCAGACTATACAGGTGCCGGAGAACGCAGGAGCAGGGGAGCCGAGCCTTGCGAATCGTCAGCTACAACGTGCGGTACTTCGGGCACGGGCTCAAGGGCCTCGCGAGCACCGCCAAGTCGAAGACCCGAATCGCCGAAGCATTGCGGCGGCTGACGCCGCTCGCCGACATCGTCGCGCTCCAAGAAGTCGAGACCCGGTCGATTCGTGCCGGCGTCGCCCACCGGGGCCCGCATTCGAAAGAGACCCAGCTCGACGCCTTCATGCAGCACCTCAAGGCCTCGTTCGCCGAGCAGGGGCTCACCTCACCGTACGACGCGAAATATTTTCCCGCGCATGCGTACCAATTGGGCGGGGTGAAGTTCTACACGACCGGCTTGGCCATGCTCATCAACCGCGAGTCGCTGCAGGTGATCAGCGACAACGCCCACGAGCCGTTTCCCATTACGTTTCATGGGTCTGAAGCGCTGCGCAAAGTGAAGCAAACGCGCATCGCGGCGCATTTGCGGCTCGAAGACCGCACCGGCCGCAAGTTTCACGTCTTCAACACCCACTTGAGCTTGCCGACGCCGTGGGCCCGCGCGTTTTGGCAAGAAGACGGGCGCATGGGGTTCGGGGCCAACCAGCTCGAAGAGGCCCGGGCCGTGTGGCAGTACGCCGAAGCGACCGCCGGCCAAGAGCCGTACTTGATGTGCGGCGACTTCAATTCGGCCCCCGCCACGCCCGTCTACCGCTACCTCACCGAGCAGGCCCGGTTGCACGGTGCGCAGGCGGTGCTCAAACAAATTGACCCCCAATGCCGCGACGGGTTTTCGACCGCGGGGTTTCTGCATTGGCGCATGCACCTCGACCACGTCTTCGGCCGCGGCGTCGACTTCATCAACGTCGACGACACGCACGCCTTCGGTGACAAGCGCAGTGTCTTCTTCGGCTTGTCAGACCACGTGCCGTTGATCAGTGCGTTCGACGTGGCGTAGCCACTCGGCGCGCGTCGACGTCGAACAAGGGGTAGCTGTCGAAAGGCACGTGGTTCATGCCCGCGTCGGCGAAAATCAGCTGGGCCCCGGCCACCACGCCGCTCGCGTACCGCACCGAGCGGCCGTCGGTGACCAACGACCGAATGCCGTCACGCGCGTCGTCGGGGTCGGCCCACGCCGGCATGAGCTCGCGGCACTTCGCGTCGCGTATGTGCCCGACGACTTGGGTCAGCGAGAGCGGCACTTCGCGGGGGTCGAACCGGCGGCGCGGCGGGGGCGACGCCGCTTGCTTCGCCACCTTCGGGTCGGCCGGCCGGTGGTACAGCGCCCCCACGCCTTCTCCGCGCGCGGCGCTGCCCGGGCGGTGAAACGGCTCCAAGTTCAACGGGCCCGTCACCCACGCCCCCACGCGCTCGTCGAGAAAACGGTTGAGCCGCTCGGCCCAAAGGTCGGGCCCGGCCGCGTCGTCGAGCCTCAGCGGGGCCCCGTCGGCCACCGTCACCCCGGCGTGCACCAACAGCGCTCCGCTCAACGACGCCGCCAGCCGAAAGCGCCCCGTTCGCAACAGCCGCGTCACCAGGTCGCGCTGCGCCGTCGAAAAACACGAATAGTCACGCGCCAGGCATTCGGCGTCGGGCAGGGTGGGGTAGCGCTCGAGGAGCGCGCGCTCGGCGTCGGCTCGCTCGTCGCCTTTCGGGAGCCGGTACACCGCGTCGGCCGCTCGCTGCGCCAGTTCGAACGTCGCTTGGTCGAATTCGCTCAATTCGCCCACGCGCGCCAGGTCGTGGTTGCCGAGCAACAGCGTGACCTGTTCGGGGTCGTGTGACGAAAGCCACGACAAGGTCTCGAGCCCGTCGGCCGTCGCTTGGGCGCGCTCCGCCTTCCGCCCCCAATCGAAGTGGTCTCCCAACGAGACCAGGTGCACGTCGTCTCGCAGCCGCCCAGACCCGTCGAGCAGCTCGTGGGCCCCGAGCACGCCCCGCACCACCGTCGCCGGTGCTTGCGGGTCGCCCATGGCCAAAACGCGCCGGCTTCGGTTCAGACCGCCGCCACGTTGCCCGCGTAAAACCCGTCGAGCAGGTCTTTGTACTTGGTCTCGACCGCCTTGCGCTTGACCTTGAGGCTCGGCGTGAGGTCGCCGTCTTCGAGCGTGAGGTCTTTCGGCAAAATGCCGAAGTTCTTGATCGCCTCGTAGTTCGCGAGGCCTTTGTTGAGCTCTTGAATGTACGTCTTGATCAACGCGTGCGTGCGCGGGTCTTTGACGATTTCGGCGTAGCCGCCGTTGACGCCATTGTTCTTCGCCCAGTCGACAATCGCTTCTTTGTCGAGCGCCACCAGCATGACGCAGAAGTTGCGGTTGTTGCCGTGTACCACGCACTGCGACACGTACGGGCACTGCGCCTTGAACGAGCCCTCCAACGTCTGCGGCGCCACGTACTTGCCCGCCGACGTCTTGATGAGGTCTTTTTTGCGGTCGGTAATGCGCAACAGCCCGTCGGCGTCGATTTCGCCAATGTCGCCCGTGTACAACCACCCGTCTTTGATCGTCTCCGCCGTTTGGTCGGGCAGGTTGTGGTACCCGCGCATCACCCCGCGGCCCTTGATCAAGATTTCTTTGTCTTCGGCGCTCAGCTTGACCTGCGTGCCCGGCAACGGCGGGCCCACGGTGCCGAACTTGAAGTTGTCGGGGCGGTTCACGAAGGTACCCGCGCTCGTCTCGGTCAGCCCGTAGCCTTCGAGAATCAGAATGCCGCACGCGTGAAAGAACTCGGCCATTTCGCGCGACAGCGCCGCCGAGCCTGAAACGAAATACCGCAGGCGGCCGCCGAACCGGTTTTGCAACTTCGAGAACACCAGCTTGGTCGCCAGGCTCTCTTTGAGCGCCAACAAGCCGCTCGGTTGCTGACGCTGTTGGCGCACTTTCGAAGCTTCTTTGCCCACCTCGATGGCCCACTTGAAAATGGCGTACTTGACCCCGCCACCCTTCTTCGCCCCGTCGATGACCTTGTTGTAAATCTTCTCGAAAATGCGCGGCACCGCGGCCACGAAGGTCGGCTTCACCACCGCCAAATTCTCGGTCAGCTTGTCGACCCGACCGTCAATGGCCGTGTGAAAGCCAATGAGAATTTGCGCGACTTCGAGCACCTTGCCGAACGAGTGCGCCAACGGCAGCCACAAGAACTGCACGTCGTCGGGCAACAACAACTTCATTTCGTCGATGCCTTCGGCTTCGTAGACCCAGCAGTCTTGCGTCAGTTCGACGCCCTTCGGCTTGCCGGTCGTACCCGACGTGTAAATGAGCGTCGCCAAGTCTTGGTTCTTCACCGTGCGACCCACGGCTTCCCATTCGGCTTGGGTCGCGGCTTTGCCCTTCTCGATGAGCTCGGCCATGGTCATGACCCAACCGTCGGCGCTCGCCTTGCCGTCGAAGGTGATGACTTTCTTGATGCGCCCCAACTTTTCGCGAACGGCCTGCAGCTTTGCGACTTGCTCGTCGTTCTCGGCAAAAATGAATTGGCTGTCGGAGTCTTCGAGAATGTACGCGCATTCTTCGGGCAGGTTCTGCGGGTAAATGGTCGTCGTCGCCCCCGCGCCGCACAGAATGCCGAAATCGGCCAACACCCATTCGTACCGAGTGCCCGCCAAAATCGCGACGCGCTGTTCGCTCTGCAAACCAATGGAGCGCAAGCCCATTGACACCGAACGCACCGCTTCGCCGAACTGCTTCCATGAAACGGTTTTCCACCCTGAACCCACCGGGTACGAAAACGCCGTCTTGTCGGGCGTGGCGGCGATGCGATGAAACAACATCTCGGGTACCGTCTGGAACTTGGTGGTCATTCGTTCTCCGTCAAAAGAGCGCGCATGTTACGGGCGAACCGCAGGCGCGCAACGCCAAAACGCCCGCCGCAAGGCGCCAACCGCGCATTCGAGAACCACGCCGGCGCTTTCAGCTTTTTTTGTTGAAATACAGTGGGTTACGGGCAGCCCGCGTCGGGCTGGGCGCTGGTCGGCGTCGGGCTCATCACCGCCGACCCGTTGATGCTGCACCCCAGCACCGAATTGAGCCGAACGCGGCCCAGGCCGCCGCCCCCGCCGCCCGAATCAGAGCCCCCGGCGCCGGCCGGCACCGCCCCCGCCGCGCCGTCGCCGCCCGCGCCCCCCAGCGAGCTGCCCGAGCCACCCACCGCCGGCGTCGCCGAGTCGGCCGAGCCGCTCACGCCGCTGCTGCCCGTGTTGCCCGTGCCGTCGCCCGCTTCGCCTCCTGAGCCGCCGTTGGCCGTGAGCCGCGCCGCCGCGGTCAACACGACGTTCGAGGCTTCGAGCAACAGCGCGCCGCCGCTCCCAGCGCCATTGCCACCGATGACGACGAGCGCCGCCCCGGGCCCCCCCGCGCCGCCGCGACCCGGAGCCGCGATGGTGTTCGCGAGCGTCAGCGTGCCCGCCGCCGAAATTTGGAGCGCGCCGCCTCCGGCCCCGACCCTCAGCGTGTTGCCACCGCCGGCCCCGCCCGAGCACCCTCCACGCAACGGTACCAAGCGCGCTTCACCGTTGACCGCGCCGCCGCTGCCGCCATTGACCGCCCCCAGCGACCCCTTCGCGCCGTTGCCCCCTGCGGTACCGAACCCCGCGCCCCCCGCGCCTCCGTTGCCGGCGAGGGTCGAATCTCCGCTGCCACCCGAGCCCGCCGCACACGTTCGCGGGCCTGCTTCGGTCACCACCACCCCGTCGATGGTGACGGCGCCGGTGACCGCGAGCGCCGCGGCCCGCGTGCCCTTGAAGCGCAAGGTCGACGCTGGCCCGACATGCAGTGAACGAAACGAGAGCAACATCAGCGGCTGCTCACCCGGTTGCGAAATGAGCGCCGAACCAAACTCGGGCGTGCCCGCGACGCACCAGTTCGTCACCGTCGGCGGCAGCGTCGACGTGTCGATGACGGTTTCTCCGCAGTTGAGCTCGGTCGCGACCGCGGGCAGCGCCGGCACCTGCGCCTCCACGAAGTTGCTCGGCACGTAGGGAAAGGTGGCGATGCAGTCTCCCGCGGCGTTGCACACCCCACCCGAGCAACCGGCGCCGGCGTCGGCCGGGGTGTACAAACAGCCGCCGTCACCGTCGCACGCATTCGAATACACCGCGCACGGCTTCGCCGAGCAAAGCACTTGAACGCCCGAGCATGCGCCCGTACTCGAACAGGTGTCGTTGATGGTGCAGTTGTTCTGGTCTGAGCAGGCCCCGCCCTCGGTGAGCGCGTACGCGCAGCCCCCGTCGGCTTGGCAGGTGCCGACCGGCGCGTAACACTGCGCCGGCGGGGCATCGCACGTCTTTTTCACGCCCCGGCACGCCCCGGTCGTGTCGCAGCTGTCGCTGACGGTGCACGGGTCGTTGTCGTCGCACGGGGCGGTGAACCGAACGCCATAGACGCAGTCGCCCGCGGGCGCTTCGCAGTTACCGGTCGCCGCGTAACAGCCGCTGGGGGGCGTCGTGCACGCTTTCGCCGAACCGCCCCCGCAAGCGCCGCCTTCGCAGTGCTGCCCCACCACGCAGGCATTGCCCAAACTGCACGCCTTGCGGTCGCAGTCGCTGTCGGCGCAGTCGACCAGTTGATCGTCGTCGTCGTCGAGCCCGTTCGCGCAGTCTTCTCCGGTGGTGACCTCGCGTCGCAGCCGCAGCGTCACCGGAGTCGCCTTCGCGTTGCGCACGAACCGCGCCTCGGTCGAAAGCGAACCCTCGGCGGGCGTCGTGACTGTGCGACAGGTGGTGTCTGAAAAACCAATGGCCTGCAGGGTGATGACGTCGGGCAGGTCGCCTTGGGCCACGCCCACGGCCGCTTTTGAGCCCGTCACCGTGGTCAGGTCGATCGCGCCGCTCCGCCGCTCGGTACCACCCACCCTCGCGACCAATTGCACGCACTTCGAAGACAGGCCGGGGTCGAGCTCGATCGTGACGAACAGGCCGCTTTCGACTTCGCCCGAACGGCAACCGCCCAAGGCGGCACCGAGCGCGACACAGAGGCTGGCGGCCACCAGAGTGCCAAAACGAAACGTCATGGTGCCGTCTCTGGCACATCGCGGCCCTCGCCGAAACCCAAGATCGCAAACGGCGCTGGCGTTTGGCGAAGCGCCGCCTCGAGCGCCTGCACCGCCTCGGTTTCACCGTCGTCAGCGAGCGCGAAGGTGCCGTAGTGCATGGGCACCGACGTACCCGCTCGCAAGTCGAGTGCGGCTTGCACCGCTTGCGCCGGGGCCATGTGAATGGGGCCCATGAACCATTCGGGTTTGTACGCACCGATCGGCAGCACCGCGAGCCGAAAGGCCCGAGCCGGTCGCCCACTTCTTTGAAGTGCGGCCCGTAGCCGGTGTCGCCTCCGAAAAAGGCCTTGCCGTTGCTGCCGGTGAGCACCCAACCCGACCAGAGCGTTCCGTCGGCGTCGGTCACGCCCCGGTTCGAAAAGTGCTGCACCGGCGCGCTGGTCACCCGCACGCCGTTGAGCAGCGGCTGCTCGTCATACCAGTCGAGCTCGGTGACGCCCGTCAGACCCTGCGCTTCGAGAAACGCCTTGTTGCCCAAGCCCGCGAAAAACCGAACGTGAGGCCACGTCGCGGCAATTCGCCGAAGCGTCGGCACGTCGAGGTGATCGTAGTGGTTGTGGCTCAACACCACCGCGTCAATGCGCGGCAAGTCTTCGAACCGTATGCCCGGCGGGCGCACCCGTTTGGGGCCCACGAATGAAAAGGGGCTGCAGCGCTCAGAATAAATCGGGTCGGTGATGACGTTGACCTGGTCGAGCTGAATCAACGTCGTCGCGTGGTTGATGAAGGTGACCCGCATCGCTCCTTTCGGTACCTCGTACGGAGGGCGCTCGCCGTACGGCTCTTCTCGGTAGCTCCGCCACGGCCCCATTTCGCGGTGGGCCTGCCACTGAAACAGCGCCTTGAGGCCGTCGAACGTGCCGAAGCCGCCCAAACGGGGCGGGGCGCTCGGGGTGACGAACCGCTCGCCGTCGAAATGCCCGCTCACCGCACCGTGCCAGCGGGGCGCCGACAGCGAACAGCCGACCCCGCAGGCCGCCGTCACCACCACCGCCAGCCCCAACAAGGCGAGCTTTAAAATCGATCGTCTGGGTCGCTTCGCCTCGGGCATGACCTGGGGCTTACCCCAAAGTGCGACCGGCTGAACGCGGCGACCACCACCACCAACGCCCACCAGGCCAGGCCGGCGGGCCACCCAGCCGTCGCACACCCGCAACCCGCCTCGGCTCCCAGGCTGCCCATGCCCGCGTCGACCCCCGCGTCGGCCCGGGCATTGCCACCGGCGTCGCTGGTCGGAGGCCCGACCCCCGCATCGACCGGGGGGGGCGGGGGGCCCGCATCGAACCCGGGCACCGACGCGTCGGTGCCTGACCCGGCATCACCCTTCGGCCTGCCGGCGTCGAACGGTACGCTGGCGTCAACGCCTGGCTGGCCGGCGTCGACCGGGCCGGCCCCCGCGTCTGAGGGCGGCCCGCCTTCGCTTCGTTCGTACGCTCCGAGGTCGAATTCGCCACCTTGCGGCCGGGTCGTGCCCTCGAGGTCGACGTTGGGTGCGGCGCCTTGGTGAAACGTCGCCACGCCGGCATTGAGCGCGGCGCTGCCTGGCGCCAAGTGGTGGTCGCTGCCCGGAGCGACGAAGAGGCTCGCGGTGGTCGCGGCGAACTCGTTCGCGCTCAGCGTGCCGCCCGTGACGCTCGAAATGACGTTGTGGTCGTGAAACAGCCCCGACACCGTTTGAATCTCGAGCCCCACGTCGGCCGAAATGAGAATGTTGTTGAAGATCACATTGTTGTCGGCCCCGTCGGCCACTTGCAGCGCGGCCCGCGTCGCGGTGGGCCCCACGAGTGTGTTGTTCACGAGCACGTTGTCATGCGACGCCTGGGCGCCGTCTCCCTGAAACAGGGTGATGCCGCCCTTCGCAAAGCCGTAGGCGAGGTTGTTGCGCATGACCCCCGACACCGCGCCGTCGAGGTTGAACGCCGCCGACCCTTTGCACCCCGACACGACGTTGTTTTCGATGAGCCAGCCCGAGATCAAACCGTCGCCGCCGGTCGACAGGTCGGCGTTGATTTGAATGCAGTTTGACCCGGTATCAGACACCCGGTTGCCGCGAATGATCGGGTTGTCGGCCGCGTTCGAAACGTAGATGCCGTGCTCGCCCGTCACCGAAATTTCGTTGTTCTCAATGGTGAGGTTCAAGGCGAAACCGCTGAAAATGCCGTCGTGGCGGCCCGTCGCCGACGTGCCTCCGTTGTGGTGCGAGTAGCAATTCGTGATCAGGTCGTCGCGCGAGTCTGCACCGGTGAATTGGTTGCCCAAAATCGCAATGCCCGAGCGCGGCGCCCCCGACACCTCGAACCCGTCGACCGTGACGTAGCTGCACGAGTTGAGCTGTACGTAGTCTTGGCTGTCGGCCCCCACGCCCGCCGAGGTGATCTTGGCGCCCCGCGGGTGTTCCGCCCGAAACACGATGCGCGCCGCCGCGGTGCCCGCTTTGCCGTCACACTGAAACCCCGCGTACGTGCCGTCGGCCACCGTCACGGTGTCTCCGGCCTGCACCGAGTCGGCGGCCTTCTGCAGCGTCTTCCATGGGGTGGCGGGCGAGCCGTTCGCCCCGTCAGAACCCTGTGGAGACACCGCATAGTCGGCGGCGTGAACCGAGCCCGCCGCCAACAGCAACCAGCCGAAGCGCAGACGCATTTTGAGCATGCACCCACCCTTGCACACCCGAGGCCGCCCCCGTCGAGCGCCCAAGGCCACCGAAAGGCGGCGCCCGTCTCGCACGGGCTTCGGTGTCCAGACAATCAGGCTGGCGATTCGTCTGCTCGACCCTGCGTCGCCCACACGAGTTGACAGCTGGGCGTGTGTCGCAAAGGGACAGAGAGGCCAACCCCTCACCATTCGAATCAAGCGGCGGCGAGGGTTCGCCGGCTCACGAGGGTGAGCCGAGGGAGAAAGTTGGAGTCGTCGACCAACGTGGTTCGGAGTGGGGCGATGGTGGGCGGGTCCTCAGGTGCGCCCCGGTCGAGGAGGGGGGTTGGAACCTCCCTCCAAATGTGCCGCGAAGTCACCGCCCGTGCCCTGCCGCCCTCCCGGCGAGGCTCGCGACACGGCACCGCGCGACGCGGTGAACGGTGCTCCAGCGTACTCGGAGCGCCTCGGGGAACATGAGACGTTCTCGTCGCGCATCGTCGGCCGCGCCGCTGGCAAAGGCGGGCTGCCCGTCGGGCGAGCGGGGCCTATCGCTGGTCGGTGTGGTCGCCGCCGGGCGACTCGGCCTGATCGTCGTCGTCATCGTCGACGATGACCCCTTGCCGCGGCGCGAGGCCGAGCAACACTTCGAGCAGCTGGGTCACCCGCTTCAAGTTCGCCTCGGGCAGGGGGTCGAACTTCACGCCCACGCGAAACTGACCGTCGGGGAGAGGCGCGACGTTCACCACTGGGCCCTGCACGTCGATGAGCCCCGGCAAGCCTTCGACGCCGAATTTCGCCTGCAGCAGGTCGCCGGGCTTGAGTTCTCTTTTCGAGCGCACCGAAAAACCGCCGCGCGACAAGTCGTTGAGCACGGCGCGAAACGAGTCTTGGCTGCCGCACGTCACTACCAGGCGCGACGCCACCCGGGGCGCCGCCCGCCGTTGGGCCCCTCGCCCCGCCGCGATGATGCGCAAGAGCATCACCAGTTCGCCGCGCACGTCGGGAGGCAACGCGTCGAAGCGAACGCCATAAATGACCTCGTCGGTGCCTTCTTGGCGCGGCGCCAGCCGAACCACCTCAGCCGAAAGGGCGAACGACATCATCGTTTCTTGGTGCTCGAGCATCAGTGTCACCGACTCGGCTTTTTCAGCGGCTCGGGCGGCCCCACCAAGGCCGCGCCGCTCAACGACAAGTTGATGATGGTCGCCTCGAAGCTGGTCGATGCCGTCGCCACGCTGCACGTGACATTCGTCTCAATGCGCGCAAATTCGCGTTGCTCGATCGACACGCGCCGATTCTCCAACACTTCGGGCCGAGCGTGTTGAACTTCGCTGATATATGACCGCTTCGCCGTGACACCCCCGTCGATTTCGGTCAACGCGCTGCCGCCTCCCAGCCCGCGGGTGACCGAGGCCGCACATGCGCTCACCGCCGGTTCGGGCATTCGCCTCCTCGACCGACGACGTCGACCGGCTCAGCTACGCTCGCGATCTCTGGCCGTTGGCTCTCCCAGGTGCGCCAGGGTCGCCATTCCCACTCCGCCCGACGCGGTCGCCTGGCCAACGAACGAAAGTGGAAGTCGCCCACATCGTTCGCGTGGCGAGGCAACACCGGCTCGCCGTCGTGCCGTTTGGCGCGGGGTCGGGTGTGTGCGGGGGCACCTGGGCCGTGCAAGGCGGCCTCAGTCTCGACGTCAAGAAGCTCGACCAGCTGGGTGAGGTCGACCCGGTGCGCCGCACGGTCGACGTCGGCGCGGGGGTCATCGGCGAGGTGCTCGAACGACACCTCAACGATCGCGGCTACACCGTCGGCCACTTTCCCTCCTCGATGTTCATGTCGACGGTCGGCGGGTGGCTCGCCGCTCGCAGCGCCGGCCAATTTTCGAGCAAGTACGGCAAAATCGAAGACATCGTGCTCTCGGTGCGAGCCGTGCTCGGCACCGGCGAAGTCATCGAAACGCCCGAACGGCCCTTCGCCGGCCCCGACGTGCTGCCCCTGCTGCTCGGTTCGGAGGGCACGCTGTGCGTGTTCACTTCGGCCCGGCTGCGGGTCTTCCCTCTGCCCGAGGGGAGGGCTTTTCACGCCTTCGACTTCGGCTCGGTCGAGCAGGGGCTCGACGCCATTCGACTCATGTTTCGAGACGGCCTGCGACCCGCGGTCGTTCGGCTCTACGACCCGTTCGACACCGCCGTCGTCGGTCGCCACCGCGCCGCCGAGCCGGCCGCCGAACTGCCCACGTCACGCCCCCGTCGAAGCTGGGTGCTTTCGAACAAGGCGTCTTGCCCGCGTTGATGCGCCAATTGAGCCGCGTCGCCCTGAGCCGCCCGGGCCCGCTCAAAGGGGTGCAGCGGCTGTTTCGGCACAGCCGCCTCGTCTTGATGTTCGAAGGCGACGCGAGCCGCGCCGCCGCCGAAGACCGCGCCGCCACCGCCGTGTGTCTGAGCTTGGGCGCCCGCGACTTGGGCGAGGGCCCCGCGCAGACGTGGCTCCAAGCACCGCTACGACGTGAGCTTTCGCATGTCTCGGCTCATCGAGTCGGGCACCTTCACCGACACGATGGAGGTTTCGGCCCCGTGGCAAAACGTGCTCGACGTGTACGAGCGCGTGCAAGCCGCGTCCGCTCCATACGCCTTCACGCTGTGCCACGCAACACGCCTACGCCGACGGGTGCTCGCTGTATTTTTCGTTCGTCGGCTCTGGCGCCGACGAGGCCGACCTCGAAGCGCGGTACCATGCCCTGTGGCGCGCAGCGAGCGGCGCGGCCGCGAGTGCCGGAGCGAACGTGAGCCACCACCACGGCGTCGGCCTGTTGAAGGCCCGCCCCTTTCAAGACTCCTTGGGTGACGCCCGTCACCTCTTGGCCCAACTCAAACGTGCCCTCGACCCCGACGGGGTGCTCAACCCGGGCAAGTTGGGCCTCTGACATGAAAACGTTCGAGCCGCGCACCGTTCGCGAAGTCGTCGACGCGCTGCACACCATTCGCTCCCACCGGTGGCGGCTCGGCCACGACGCCGCCATCGACCGGGGAGGGCTCCACCACGTCGGCCCAATCGAACCCCGAAGCATGACCGTCGTGGCCCAGGCCGGCGCCCCGCTGCACGCCGTCGAAGCGGTGCTCGCCACCGCCAAGCTGAGCCTGGGCGCGCTGCCCCCCCAGGTGTGGAGCCTGCGCGTCGGCGAGTTCACCGAAGGGCCCTACGCGGGGCTGCGCGCCATCGCCGGTGGCCGCCTCGAACCCGTCGCCGTTCGCCTCGAAGGGGTGTTCGCCGACGGCCGCGTGTTCACCGGCGGGCCCGGGCCCCGCAGCGCTGCCGGCCCCGACCTGACGTCGCTGTTCTTGGGCGGAGGCGGTCGCTTGGGCCTCGTCACGAGCGCGACCCTGCGCGCCTTCGAACGGCCCGCGAGCTTCGGTTTCGCCAGCGCCCGCTTTCTCGAGGCACGCGAAGCGGTGAACGCGCTCACCACCGCGCTCGCCCACGGCGTCGTGTTCGACCGGGTGCAATTCACCTTGCGTGAAACGGCCCTCGTCGCCCGTCTCGAATGGAGTGGCAGCACCGGCCACGTCGAACGCAACCGCGAGGCGATTCACCGCGCCATGAGCCAAGTCGACCATTCGGGTGCCGGTGACCGGCCGTCGGCCGCCCCGGCGCCGCTGACCGGCGTCGTGCGCGAAGCCACCTGGCCCCAGGTCGAAAGTGCTCTGCGCCGCGTACGCGAACTCGAACTTCACCGGTTGAGCCTGACGACCGTCGTGTGCATCGGTGAAGTCGACGGCGTCAGTCTGACGGGCAACGACCCGACGTCGTGGTCGCCTTTGGCCCGGCTGCTGGTGACCGCGGCCGACCCCGCGCAGATGTTAGGAGGCCTCCTTTGACCGACGCCCTCACGCCGCACGCCCAGGCGTACCGCTACTGCGCGTACTGCCCGAAAATGTGCCGGTTCTCATGCCCGGTGTCGGAGGCGGTGCCCAACGAGTCGCTCTCGGCCTGGGGCAAAATGAACGCCGCCCACCTCGTGAACAGCGGCGCCCGACCGCTCGACGAGGGTACCTCGAGAGCCGTTCACGCGTGCACGGGGTGCGGCCGGTGCACCAGCTTCTGCAAACACGAGAACCAGGTCGGGCCGGCGCTCTTCGCCGCGCGAGAGCGCAGCATTCACACCGGCACCCAGCCCAAAGGCGCCGCTTCGACGCTCGAGACCTTTCGCCATTCGGGCAACCCGTTCGGTCACGAGTTGGTGTTGGGCCTCAAAGCGTGGCGCGCGACCGCTCCCATTCGCTACGCCGTCTTCCCCGGCTGTTCGACCGTGGCCAAGCGCCCTCAAGTGATCGACGACCTGCTCGAAGTGTCGAAAGCGTTCGGCGCGCCCATGGGCGTTTCGAGAACCGCGTCGCGGTGTTGTGGGTACCCACTCTACGCCGCCGGAGCGCTGCGCGAATTTCGCCAACACGCGCAAACCGTCGTCGCCGCGCTCGCGTCGAACCCCGAACTCGTCGTGCTCGACCCCGGCTGCGCCCACACCCTCAAAGTGGTGTACGCCGACGTCGGCGTGAAGCTGCCCAACACCATTCGCACCGTCGTCGAAGTGCTCGCCGAGAACCTGCCCCACGCGCCCGACCACCCGCCGTTGCGCGAAACGGTCGCCTACCACGAGGCCTGTCACCTCGGGCGTGGCCTGGGGCAATTCGAAGAGCCCCGCGCCTTGCTGCGCCGGGCCGCCCAAACGGTGGTCGAAGCGTCGGCGACCCGTCGCGAAGCCGGGTGCTCCGGCGGAGGAGGTCTGTTGCCGCGCACGATGCCCGACGTCGCCCTCGAAGTCTGCCGCCGCCAAGCCGCCGCGTTCAAAGACGCCTCGGCGACCATCGTCACGGCGTGCCCCACGTCGAAGCGCATGTTCGAACGAGCGGGGCGCAGAACCGAAGACCTCATCACCACGCTGCGCCGCTGGGTGGAGACTCCATGAAAACCTTCTTTGTCGTGAACCCCTCGTCGGCCAATGGGTCGACCGGCAAACGCTGGGCCGAGTTGGCGGCCACCATCGCCCGAACGTTGTCTGACTTCGGCGTCGAATTCACGAAAGCCCCGATGCACGCCGCCCGCCTCACCAGCCAGGCCCTCAAAAGTGGCTACGACTGCGTGGTCGCGGTCGGGGGTGACGGCACCATCAACGAAGTCGTCAATGGGTTTTTCGAAAACGGGCGGGCGCTCAACCCCAACGCCGCCCTCGGGGTGCTGCCGCGCGGCACCGGCGGAGACTTTCGTCGCACCTTCGAGTGGTCGACCGACTTCGCGGCCGCCGTGCAGCGACTCAAGACCCCCGACACCCGCCCGTTCGACGTCGGCCTGCTCGAGTACCGAGCGCACGACGGCTCGACCCAGCACCGCTACTTCGCGAACATTTGCAGCTTCGGCGTCTCGGGCCTCGTCGACCAGGAGGTCAACACCACCACCAAGGCGCTCGGCGGCAAAGTGTCGTTCATGTTGGGTTCGCTCAAAGCCCTCGCCAAGTACAAAGACCGCATCGTCACCTTTTCGGTCGACGGCGGGCCCCCCGAACAAGCCGCGGTCACCACACTCGCCGTGGCCAACGGCCAATACTTCGGCGGCGGCATGAAAGTCGCTCCCAACGCCGACGTGTCTGACGGCATTTTCGAGGTGACCGTGTGGAGCGGCTACGGCCTCACCGACTTCGTCGTCAAGAGCGCCGGCGTCTACAGCGGCGCCCACCTGAAGTGGCGAGGCACCCGCACGCTTCGTTGCAAAGAGCTGGTCGCCACCAGCGACGAAGACGTGCTCATCGACTGCGACGGCGAACAACCCGGGCGGCTGCCCTGCAAAATGACGGTGCTGCCCTCGGCCATTCGTCTCAAGGTCTAGCAGGTGGAGCTACGCCCGCGCGAACTTCGCTCGCAGCGCCGCTTCACGCTTTTGACCGCGCAGCTTGGCTTTTTCTTTTTCGAGCTCTCGGGTGCGCGGTGGCCCGTGCACTTCGAGCGCGTCGAACAGCTCATTCGTCGCCGCCACGACCTTCGCAATCGCCCGGTCGAACGGTTTTTGGTTGTGCTTCGACGGTTCCCGCATGCCCGTCAATTTGCGTACGAATTGCTCGGCCGACGCGTGAATTTCTTCAGGGGTCGCGGGCGGCTCGAAGTGGTGCAGGGTTCGAATGTTTCGGCACATGGTCGACTCCAAGTACGGCGGTTGGCGGGCTCCTTTCACCCCGCGACCCACCGGTTGGTCAACCAGACACCGCCTCGGAGGGTTTGCCTACAACCGGCCACATGGCGGTTTTGCCCGTGAAATCAACCGCTCACGGCGTGACAACACCATGACCCGCCGCTGCGGCGCTTTTCCCGGCCACTCCTTGGCTGCTTCAAACCATTGCCGGTACGATGGCCGAAGCCCTTCTCGCCCACGGTGCTCTCCGACCGATGCCGACTTTGACTTCTCGAACGTTGATGATGGCCATTCAGGCGGTACGCGCTGAACTCAATCGCCTGGTCACGCGCTCGCCCACCGGCAAAGCCCAAGACTTGCCGCTCGAAGACCAGCAAATGTTGCTGTCGTACTCGTTCGCCGAGACCGAACTCAAAATGGCGTATCAAATGTTGGCCGTCGCCGCGGAGAGCGCGTCATCGCTCCCGTCGTACGGCCAGCTCGTCGGCCGCCCGCCTCAGCTCACCCAGAAGTAAGCCGACGCCACCAACGTTCGGTTGGTGGTGACCTTCGCTTTCTGCGTCAACGAGGCGAGGGTGCGGTCTTTTTCGGCGTACCGTTGCTCTTCGGCCACCCGCAGCTGTTGCAGCTTTCGGCGGTATTCGCGCTCGAGGCGTTCGGCATTCGCGCGCGCCTTGACCCGTTCTGACGGCTCGTCAATGGCCAGCACCGCGGCTCGCGCGCCTTCCCATTCGGCGCGGGCGCGTTCGACGTGCTGGCGGGGCGTGAAGAGCGTGTCTTCTCCGAACCGGTCGGCGCGGTCTTTCGAGGCGTCGAGCTCAATGGCGTTCTTGCGCTCGGCCACCCGAACGATTTCGTCGCGCGCGGCGATGAGGGCCTGCTCGTGTTGCAACGTCACCGACACCGGCGAAGGCTTTCGCGCCGTCTCTTCACGCGCGGTCACCCGGGTGAAGAGCTCGCCGTCGGCCATGGGCAATACCCGGTACGACTCTCCGTGCTTGATGAGCACCAGGTGCACCAAGCGCTCTTCGGGTTTGAGCCCGGTGATTTCGAACCGGTACACGAACCACCAGCCCTCACGGCCTTGGAGGTGCTCGAGCTTGCCCGGCAGGGTCGAACCGTCGAGCGACAAGTAGCTGACCGCGTCGTTCGTGCGCGAACGAACTTCTTTGGCCGCCAACGCCAACTGCCGTCGCCCGCTCGCCGCCGAAGCCGTGCTCGCGTTCGCCACCGCGGCTCCCAACACCGAGCCGGTGAACGACTTTTCGGTTTGCTTGCGACGCGAAACCGCTTCTTTCGCGTTTTCACCCGCCACGCGCAGCCGCTTGCGCACGTCACCGTCGAACCGCTCGATGAGCGTCGACCGCGCCTCGGTCATTTTTTGGTCGATTCGCGACTCGAGGTCTTTTCTCAGCGCGTCGAACGCCGCGTTGATTTCTTCGGGCATGCGGCACGACTGGTAAATTTCGAGCACCCGTTTCTCGAAATCGACTCCGTTCTCGAGCGCTCCCAAAATTTCGTCTGACGCGCCGAACACACCGTCGAACAGGTTGAGCTTCTTCTCGAGCAATTCGTACAACCGCGCGTCGGCCGCGTTCGAACGGTTCAAGAAGTTGAGCACCAGCACGTCACGCAACTGCCCGTACCGGTGGCAGCGGCCAATGCGCTGCTCGACGCGCTGCGGGTTCCACGGCAGGTCGTAGTTGACGACCAAATTGCAGAACTGCAGGTTGAGCCCTTCGGCGCCCGCCTCGGTCGACAACAAAATTTGGGCGCGGTCTCGAAACTCTTCGACCAGCGCTCGCCGCGCTTCGGGGGTGCCCGCGTCGCCCGTCAGCTTGCAGATCTTGCCCTCGTAGCCGTGGCGGCCCAGCAGGTCGGCCAAGTATTCGAGCGTTCGCTTCGACTCGGTGAAGATCACGGCTTTTTCGGGCCACTGGTGCGCCCGCGCCACCGTGAACACCCGGTCGAGCGCCCGCTTCAGCGCTTCACCCTTCGCGTTCACCTTGACCCGGTCGGCCCGGTCGGCGAACTGCTTGAGTTCCCAGACCTCGCGCTCCATGTTGGCGATGACGTTGCCCCTCGGCTTGTCGTCGTCGACCCATTCTTCGGCTTCTTCGGTGTACTGCTTCGTCTCGTCGGGCTCGAAGAGCAACCCCGACGCCGCTTGGCCCGCCTTCGCGAACTTGAGCTTGTTCTCGAGCGACTCGGCCAACCGCCGCAACGTCGGCGCAATGGCGTACGTCGAAGACGCCAACAGCTTGCGGTACACCAGCGTCAGCAGCGTGCGCTTGCCGGGCTCGATGGCCGAGCACTCGTTTCGGCGCAGGTATTCGCTCACGTCGTCGTACAGGCCTTGCTCGTCGGCCGAAGGCATGAAGTCTTCGACGACCGACCGGCGGTTCGTGTACCGAACGTATTCTTTGACCTGGCGCCGCAACGTGCGTTGCACCACCGGCGCCAGGCGGGCGCGCAGTTCTTTCGACGCCCCCTCGGGCAACCCGCCATGGTCGGGGTCGACCGGGTAGTGCGCCCGAAACGCGTCTTCGGGCCCCAGAATTTGCTCGTCGAGCAACGACAGCAAGCCGAACAGCTCCGAGAGGCTGTTTTGCAGGGGCGTCGCCGTCAGCAAAAGCTTCGGCGCGTTCTTGAGGCCCGCCCGCAGCGCCTTGCCCATTTTGTTGGTGGGCTTGTGCGCGTTGCGCAGCCGGTGCGCTTCGTCAATGACGACCAGGTCCCAGGTGATTTGGCCGAGCAGCTCGGGCCGAAACGCCGCGAAGGGGTGCGACGCAATGAGCACCGGCACCGGTTGGTCGAACACGTTGCCGGTCGCCCGCACCGTTCGCCCGTCGATCACCATCGACTCGATGTCGAACTTCTCTTTGAGCTCGCTCTGCCACTGCGCGCGCAACGTCGCCGGAGCCAAGACCAAGATGCGGTTCTTGCCCTCGGCCACCAACTGCGCAATCACGATGCCGGCTTCAATGGTCTTGCCCAGGCCCACTTCGTCGGCCAACACGCAGCCGCCCCGGGTCAGCGAGTCGATGGCGAAGACCGCCGCTTCGAGCTGGTGCGGGTTCAAGTCGACCCGCGCGTCTGACAGGGCTCGCACGACGCGCGTCGAGCTGTCGCCCAGCCGCGACGTCAGCTCTTCAGCGAGCAGCCGCTCGTGAAAACGCGTGAGCGATTTGGTGTCTGAGGTAGGCACAAGTGCGACCTCAGGCGAAATTCGGGCGACTTCAGACATTCGGTCGAGCATTCTGATCAGACCGAATCGCCTGTAAAGTCAGAGTTTTCTGAGGCCGATTTACCGGCCTCGGAGCGATTTTTGATCAGTGTGTGCCAGCGGCGCCGAGGTGCGCTCATGTGCGGCAAAGTCGGCGCCTTTTCGCAAGCGAAATCGCCCGCGCTCATGGCTCGGCGTAGGTGGGGTGCAGGTACTTGTGCAGCTTCGCGTCGACGTAGCGGCGCGCGGTGCCGGCCAACAGCGAGCCTGGGTTCTCGGCCATGGCCTCCACGTTCGCGTCGCGCACTTCGAAAATCGCGCGCACGGCGATGCCCAGCACCTTGCCCGAAAGAAAAACCCGAAACCCGTGCCACTCGCTCTGCACTCCAAAGCGCTCGGCCCAGTAGGCGAGCAGTTGGCTCACCCGTTCACGGGCGTCGGCACGCGAAAACGAGTGCGCCACGGTCAGGCTCAGCTCACCGTCGGGTTTCACCGCGAACGGGTCGGCAGGCGCTGCTGGTTCGGGCTCCGGTTCGTCGGCCGCCGGTGCGGGCGGAGCGGGCAGGGGCGCGCCGGCGCCGTTCGTCGCGAGCCGCGTCACCGCCGAAGTCACTTCGGCCTTGGTCGAAACCGGTGGCGGCAGGGCCCCGCTCTTTGGTTCGAGACCCCGCCTGCGTCGCGAACGCTGACAGCAGTGCAAGCGTGAAAAAGTCCGCGAGCCGCCATGGTCTGTTCTCATAACCCGCAGCAACCCAGAGGGCCAGCGTCACCTTGCCTCAAAGCGGCTTCGAGGTACTGCGATGGGCGAAGGGTGCCCACCTTTGGTGTCACTCCCCGGGTCGTTCGCAGGGCGCGGTAGTGCGGGGTGTCGGCGAAGCGCGGCACGTCGAGTGGGCGCTGGCCCCAAAGTTCATGGCGATCGCGAGGCGCCACCTTCGTTCGGTCGGCAGCTTCGCTCCCGGTATGTGGTTGTTGGCGTCGAGCACGCCGTGGGGTCAGCCGGCCGTCGAACCAGCAGAAGCGGTTCGGCGCCGGTTCGACGAAGTCGAAGTCGTGTCGTCGGGGCGCCGGGTCGGGTTCTTTTCTTCGGGCGCCGACCGGGTCACCGCCAAGAGCCCACCCCGGCATCGGTTCAAGTAGAGCAGGGTGGACCACCGCGGGTGACGCGCTCTCCCCGTTTGGGCCGCGTACGCGTTGTCGCGGTCTCGGTGAAAGTCGACCTTCACGTTCGACGTGCGCATTCGCGAGAGCCACCATTCGACGCCCGCCACGCCGCGGGTCGGCACGTGTTCACGCAGCCGAAGCACCGCGCGCTCGACCAGGCTCGTCGGCTCGGGCTGGCTTGCGAAGTCGAACCAGAACGTCGTCTGGTAGCCGGCGCGAATGCGCTCGTGGCCCAGCCGCCGCACCGCGCGCACCAGCGCGCGAAATTCGCCGGTCGGCAACGCGTCGTCGACCAGCGTGACGAGGGGCGTGCCGCGGCGACTCATTTCGGCAGCGCCAACACGTCACCCACCGCGTGGCCTTCGCACGACGCGGGGTTGCCCAGTTCCATCAGTGCGGCGGCGGTGGGGGCGACGTCGACCGCGCGCACCGTGTTGGCCACCACCCCGGGCTTCACCCCGCGCCCCCAGACCACCAAGGGCACTTCGGCGTCGTAGCTGTACGGCGTGCCGTGCGAAGTGCCCTTCGGCTCCGATTCGAGCACGTGAAAAGGCTTGAGCACCATCAGCACGTCGCCCGAACGTTCTGGGTGAAACCCCGCCGCGAGCGCCTTGGCCAAGGTGCCGAGCGGGTCGTTCAACGAGCCCAACTTCGCTTGCGCCGGCAGGTCGTCACGCGCCACGGCGTAGGCGACGTCGGCTTGCTGCTGCAGCAACGCCGCCGCCGCCCGTCGCACCGTCGCGGGGTCGACCTTCTTGTCGGCCATGGCTTTGAGGTCGAGGTACACGTCGGTCTCCTCGATGGCCAAGACCGGAGTTTTGAGCCCGAACTTCGCGGCCAATTCGTCATCGACCGCCTTTTGCAAGGTCGACGGGGGCACCCGCACCCCGTCGAGCCCAATTTCAGCCCACTCTTCGGGCACGGCCGCGCCTCCGTGGTCTCCGCTCAACACCACGACCAGGTTCTGTCGGCCTCCGGCCGCCCGCTCGGCCGCCACCAGCAAGTCGCCGATCGCCCGGTCGACCCGCTGCAGCTGGTCTTGCATCTCCCACGAGTTCGGGCCGTACAGGTGGTAGGTGCGGTCGACCGGTGAAAACGACACCGACAGCAGGTCGGGCACGTCGTCGGCCCCCAGCTGCTCGGCGACCATGGCCGCTTTCGCGAACTCGACCAACACGTCGTTCATCGGCGCTGACGAGGCCAGCGCCGAATACGACTGCGGCCCCGCGTTCGGCAGCCCACCGTTCAACGGGTGGGGAAACGTGCGGCCCAACCCGTACCAGTCGCTCTCGTAGGGCCGGTCGTCGACACCCGCGTAGTCTTTGGCGGGGCTGGTCAGTTCCCACTTCTTGGCGAAGTACGAGTCGGGCATTTTCTTGTCGTTGAAGGCCTTCACCCACGTCGGCGCTTCTTTGCGGTACCACGTGCCGGTGACGAAGCGACCGAGGTGCTCTTGAAACCACCACGCGTCGCCGAGCCGCCCCGCCATGGCAATGGCCGCCCGCGCCTTGCCCGACAGCGAAATCGACTTGCCCTTGAGCTGAGTCGACGCCCGCAGGTGGTCGCTCAGCGTTTCGGCCAACAGCGCGGCGGGCGACACGTCGTCGGGGCCGAGCGGGGCGTCGAGCGCCGGGTGCCCCGGGTCGGCGAAAATCGCCTCGAGCTTGCCGGTCGCCCGGTTGAGCGCGCGGTTGCCGACGACCCCGTGGCGAGACGGGTTCGCCCCCGTCACCAACGGGGTGTGCCCCACCGCGGTCACGCATTCGGCCGCGTCGTACCGCACCGTCGGCACCAGCGCGCCTTCGTTGACCAACCGCGCCAAGCCCGCCTTGAACTTGGGGCGGTTCTTTTGAAACACGTCGCTGCCAAAGGAGTCGATGCTGATGAAGACGGTCAAGCGGGGTGGTTTCGCCGCGGCGGTGACACTGACAACCGTGGCGAGGGCGAGCGCGAGTCGTTTCATTCGGCCGCATGCTCGCAGAATTCGCGCGCGCCGTTCTCCGAATTTTGCGATGTACGCGTTCATGCCTCACCCCCCGGCCCCCAAGCGCATGTTCGAGACGAAAGTTCGCGTCATCTACGGCGACACCGACCAAATGGGGGTCGTTTACTACGCGAATTACTTTCGGTATTTCGAAGCCGGTCGCACCGAATTTTTTCGCGCGTGCGGCGGCAGCTACCGCCACATGGAGCGCGACGGCTTCGGTCTGCCCGTCACCGAAGCCCAGTGCGAATACCTCGCGTCGGCCCGCTTCGACGACCTGGTCGTCGTGCAAGTCACCCTCGACGAAATTCGCCGCGCGTCGCTGCGCTTTGGCTACCTCGCCCTGCGCGAGACCGACGGCAAACGTCTGGCCCGCGGCCACACCTGGCACGCCTGCGTCGACACGAGCGGAAAACCGGCTCGTCTCCCGCCACAAGTGGTACGACTCCTCACCGGCGACTCGACGCCCCCTACCGCCTGACCCAATTCATTTATGGACCGAAATCTCGCTCTCGAAGTCGTGCGTGTCACCGAAATGGCGGCCATCGCCTCGGCCCGGCTCATGGGCCGCGGCAACAAGAATGAGTCAGACCAAGCCGCGGTCGACGCCATGCGCCGCGCGTTCGACTCGCTGAGCATCGAAGGCACCGTCGTCATCGGAGAGGGCGAGCGCGACGAAGCCCCCATGCTCTACATTGGGGAGCGGGTGGGCAAGCCGGGCGTGGGCAACGCCGCCGTCGACATTGCGCTCGACCCGCTCGAAGGCACGAACCTCTGCGCCTATGGCCGCCCCGGCGCGATTTCGGTCGTCGCCCTCTCGAACAAGGGAGGCTTGCTCAACGCCCCCGACACCTACATGGAGAAGATCGCCGTCGGCCCTCGCGCGCGAGGCACCATCGACCTCACCAAGTCACCGACCGCGAACTTGCACGCCATCGCCAAGGCGATGGACCGCAGCGTTTCAGAACTCACCGTCGTCATTCTCGACCGCGACCGCCACGTCGAACTCATCAAAGAAGTGCGCATGGCCGGAGCGCGCGTGCGGCTCATCGAAGACGGAGACGTCGCGGGCGCGGTCTCGACCTGCTTCGAGTCGAGTGGCGTCGACGTGCTCATGGGCACCGGCGGCGCGCCCGAAGGCGTGATCGCCGCGGCCGCCATTCGCTCGTGCGACGGCGACATGCAAGGCCGGCTCAAGTGGCGCAGCGACGAAGAGCGCGCCCGGGCCGCGAAATTGGGCATCAGCGACCCCAACCGCATTTACACGTCTGAAGACTTGGCCTCGGGTGACGTCATGTTCGCCGCCACCGGCGTCACCTCGAGCGACTTCTTGCGGGGCGTGCGCTTCTTCGCCCACGGCGCCGAGACGCCCGCTTCTTCGCCCACGGCGCCGAGACGCACAGCGTCGTGATGCGCTCGAAGAGCGGCACCGTACGCCACATCACCGCGACCCACCGCTTCGACAAAAAGCCGATGTAGGCTGTGAACCCCACCTCCTTGAGGAGTCAACGAGACCCATGCCCGGCGCCCAACGCACGATTGTTTTCAACGCCCCACTCGAGAAGTGTTTCGCCGTCATCTCTGACTATGAGCGCTACCCCGAGTTCTTGCCCGAGGTGCGCAAGATTCGAACCTCGAACCGCCGCGGCAACGAAGTCGACGTGCAGTACGAAGCCGAAGTCGTCAAAGTCATCAAGTACACCGTGCACATGAAAGAAGAGAAGCCCAACAAAGTGAGTTGGACCTTCATCGACGGCGAGTTCATGAAAGACAACAAGGGGGGCTGGGTGCTCGAGGCCGCTGGCGAGAACCAAACCAAGGCCACCTACTCCATCGAAGTCGCCGTGGGCGCGCTGGTGCCGAAGACGATTGTCAACGCCTTGGTCGACACCCAACTGCCCAAACTGCTTGAAAATTTTAAGCGACGAATCGAATCACAAAAGTAGGTCAACGATTCTGGGCGGTTGCGCAGTGTGTCAGGTCGACGTTGCCGACGGGCTCGGCATGGTTAAAATTGAGGTGTTGGCTGACCCGGAGTGACCATGCTCGACGCGTTCATCATTCAAGAATTGAAGCGTCGCGAACAAGAGCGGCTGCGCCAAGAGCGCAACCGGCCCGTTCTCGAAATACCCCAGCGCGATGATCGCCGCGACGATGACGAAGGTGACGAACGTCAAAGCGATCGCGAAGCGCCTCCCAGCACGGTCGTGCAAATCGACCTGCGCAGCTGAACGTTCACCGCCTGCCCCGAGCCGCTTGCTGAAGCCAAAGACCAGCGGGTGGCTCGTTCGCTGTGTCACGACAAGGCTCCGCTCTGCGCGACTGAAGTTTCGCGTTGGGGTGGTTACGCTTGTTGCGTGCGAGGAGCGCGAGCCATGAACCCCTGGCGGGCCCTGTTGGCGAAGCGTCGCCGCCGGCCGCTCCGGGTGTTTCACGACGAAGCGTACCGGCTGCCCCTCTCGGGCGTCGAAGCCGCCGCGGCCCCCATGGAGACGCGCCGCGCCGACGACGCTCTGCATTATTTGCTGCACGAGCACGCCATTGGCTTGCATGACGTCACCGCGCCCGCCGTCATCAGCTACGAGGCGCTCAGCCGGGTGCACACGAGCGAGTACCTCGAGTCGCTCATGCGCCCCGAGACGCTCGCTCTATGTCGATGGAGCCGATGCGCACGTTGCGCCTGGCCTGCGGGGGCACCCTCGGCGCCGCGCGTGCCACGTTGAACGAGCGGCGCCCGGCCATGAACCTGCTCGGTGGCTTTCACCACGCCGCCCCCGCCCGCGGCGCGGGGTTTTGCGCCCTCAACGACATGGCCGTGGCGGTCGCGGCGTTGCGCGCCGACGGGTTCAAGGGCCGCGTAGCGATTCTCGACTTCGACTGCCACCCTCCAGACGGTACCGCCGAATGCTTGGGCCGCGACGCGTCGGTGTGGCTCGGGTCGATTTCGGGCGTGTCGTGGGGCGAACTCGAAGGCGTCGACGAAACCGTGCTGCCCGCCGGCACCTCAGACGCCGAATACCTGGTCGCCGTCGACAAGCTGCTCGGCCGAATGCCCGAAGTCGAACTCGTGTTCATTCTGGCCGGCGGCGACGTGCTCGCTGGCGACCGCTTGGGCACGCTCAACTTGTCGCTCGCCGGGGTGCGCACCCGAGACCTGAAAGTCGTTCAACGGCTGGGGTCGTTGCCGCAGGTGTGGTTGCCCGCCGGAGGCTATTCGGCCCACTCGTGGAAGTTGCTCGCCGGCACGGGCCTCGCCATCGCCTTTCATTCGCGCGAGCTCGTGCCGACCGACTACGACCCGCTCGCCGCCCGCATGCTGGGCATTTCGCGCAGCTTGCGCACCGAGTCGCTCGGGTCGACGCCGCTCGTCACCGACGCCGACATCGCCGACGCGCTCGGCATGCAGCGCGAGGGCCCGCTCAAACTGCTCGGTTTCTACACGCGCGAAGGCATCGAATACGCGCTCGAGCGTTACCGGTTCTTGGCCACGCTCCGCCGCCTCGGCTTCGAAGACTTGCACGTCACGCTCGACCGGGTCGGCCTCGCCGACCGCGTGCGGTTGCTCGGCCGCGACGCCACCAGTGGCAAGAACGTGACGCTCGTCGAACTCGAGGTCGAACGGCGCCGGGTGGGGCAGGGCACGTTCTTGTTCGTCAACTGGCTCTCGCTGCGAAACCCCCGCGCCAAGTTCAGCTCGGTGCGCCCCCAGTTGCCCGGTCAAGAAGTGCCCGGCTTGGGGCTCGCCCGTGAAATGACCCAGCTGCTGGGCCTCATGGCCAAGCGGGTGTTGCTCGACGGGGTCGCGTTTCGGCCGAGCTGGTTTCACATGGCTTTCGCCGCTCGGCACGTGTCTCGCTTCGTGAACCCACAACGGCAAGGTCGCTTCGAAGCGCTCATTCGCGACACGAAGTCATTGCCCTTGCTCGAGGCCACCCGCGCGGTCGCCGAAGGTCGCATCGCCCTCAACGGCCAACCCTACACCTGGGAGGCCGACGAAATGGTGTCGTGGCTCGAGTACCGAAAAGACCCCGCCGACCAAGCCGCCATTGCCGCCGAACGAGAGCGCGCCCACTTTTCGCTCATCACCCCGGCGGCCCGCGCTGGGTGAGCCTCATTGGCAGTGGCCGGTGCTCGTGTTGCAGGTCGGTGCGCCGCTCAGCAGCGAGCAGAATTCGCACACACCTGAACTCCCGCAATACGCGCCCAGACCGCTGAAGCTGCTGCCATTGGTCATGCACAAGTAGATGCCGAGCAGGCTGCCGCAGCATTCGCCCGCTCCGCACGACGGCGCTTTCGGGTCGCACGTCGGCAAGCCGCCGTCGCCGGGAGAACCCGCGTCGCTCGGGGCGCTCGAACACCGGCCGCTCGCCCGGTCGCACGCGCCGCTGCACGCGACGCACGCCGCGCCCTTGGTGCCACTGCCGCAACGTTGGTCGGTATAGAAGTCGGGCAAGACGCAGGTGCCCCCGCTGCAGCAGCCGACCGGGCAGTTCGACGCATTGCAGTCTCCGCCCTGGCAGGTGCCGTTCGTGCACGTTTGCCCGTGGGCGGTGTCGCAGGCTTGGCAAAAACTGCCCGCTCGACCACAACTGGTCGCCCCCGTGCCCGAATTGCAGACGCCCGTGACGGGGTCGATGCAGCCAGCGCAGGCGACGCACGCGCCCGCTTGGCAGGTTTGGGTCGCCGTGCAGGCGCTACACGCGGCGCCGGCCGCGCCGCACTTGGCGCTCGAGGTTCGCGTGATGCAGGCCGAGCCCGAGCAACAACCGTCAGGGCAATTGGCGCCGTTGCAGGTACCGGTGCCCGCGTCGGGCGCGACCACCACCACGCACGCCCCCGTCGTCGCGCTGCACTCTTCGTTCGCTTGGCACGCGCGGCACACCGCGCCGGCTCTGCCGCACGCCGAGTGCGTCGTGCCTGCGCGGCAGACGCCTTGTGAATCGCGGCAGCCGTCGCAGGTGCCGCCGACGCAGAACCCTGAACTGTTGCAGCTCGCGCCTTGCGTGCACGCCACGCAACTGTACCCGTGGGCACCGCACGCGGCGGAGTCTTGGCCCGTTTGGCACAACCCCGCGCTGTCGATGCAACCCGAGCATGCCGCGTTTTGGCACCGCCCAACCGAGGTGCATTGTTGGTTGCCCGCGCAGCTCTCGCAGTCGCCGCCCGAAATGCCACACGCCGCGGGTTCGACCCCCCTCAAGCAGGTGCCGTTTCGACAACAACCGTTGCACGTGCGGTCATCGCACGCACGGCCCGCGTCTGGCCCGCTCCCCGAGAGCAGGCACAGCGCGCCTTTGCAGACTTCGCCGAGCTGGCATTGGGTGCAGCTCAACCCTTTTTCTCCGCAGGCCAGCGCCGTGTTGCCGTACTGGCAGGTGCCGGTCGGGTCGCAGCAACCCGAGCACGTGGTCGGGCCACAGCCTCGGTTGACCGGCGTGCACGCCGCCGCCCCAAGAGCCGCCGCCAGCCCGAGCCAAATGGGTGATACTCGTCGCATCGGCGCACCGAAGTGTATTTCGGTACGCATTTCAAGGAGCGAGACACATGACTTCGACCACGTCAGCCGCCACCGGCGTTGAAATGGAGATTCGGCTTCAGGGCCTGCGCTGCGACATTCAGCACGGGCCGAGCGGCGCCCATTTGGCGACGGTGCCCCCCAAAGACAACGGGGGCGACGGTTCGAGTTTTTCACCCACCGACCTGCTCGCCGCTTCGCTCGGCGCCTGCGCGCTGTCGACCATGGCCCTGCAAGCCGGCCGCGAAGGCCTGTCGTGGGGCGACGCCTCGGTGCGCGTCGTCAAAATCATGGGCGGGCCACCGCGCCGAGTCGCCACCGTCACGCTCGCCTTCACCATGCCCGTCGGCGTACGCCCCGAGCACCGCGCCCGTCTCGAAGAAGTCGCCCGTGGCTGCCCGGTCGCGCGCAGCCTCAACAGCGAAACCACCATGCCGATGACGTTTGTCTACCCGTAGCGTCTCGGTTTTCGAGAAGGTGAGAGTTCGCGCGCGTCGCTCACCGCATTTGCGCTCTGCTCCAAGGTAGGGTGTTATCGCACCATTACAGGAGACACACATGGCTGACCTGATTCCTCCACCGGCTCGCGGCGCTTCTGCCCCTCTCCCGTCACCGGCGGCGTCGGCGGCTGAGACGACCGCGCCCGCGGCTCCGGCCGAGGCGGCTTCGGCCGCAACCGGCGCGGCTTCGTCGGCGAGTGGCGCCAGTGGTGTTGGCCAGGCTCCAGCCGAAGCCCCCAAGGCGGGTGTGCCGGCTGGCCCGTTGCCGAAGTCTCCCGCCACCTTCGACTCGAACGACGCCTTCGCCGACCTCGACGCGACCATGGGCAAGGCGGTCGCCGCGTTGGCGGCGCGCATCAAGTTGCCTCCGCTCAATGGGCAATTGACCGACGCGCAAATCAAAGAAATCTCGACCGGCAAGCTCGCTGGGGCTTCGTTGGCCGCGAATCTCGCCGACGTTCAGAACGTGGTGAAGCTGCTCGCGACTCCCCAGGGGCAGGCGTACAAGGCGCAGCTCGGCTCGCCCATTACCGCTCAAGCACTCGACGCCGCGCTCAAGACCGGCTTCGCGGGCGCGCATGAGGTCATGCTCAAAGGCCGCCTCACCGCGTACGCTGCCGCCCTCGACGGCCCCCTCAAGCCTTTCCTCGACGCCAAGACCAAAGCGCTGAACCAGGGCCAGTTGCAGACGCTGTTGTCGAGCGGCGTCATCGGCGGCAAGAAGATCACCGACCTCATACCCGACGCGAAAGCCCGGCAGGCGTTTCTCGACGGCGTGGCCGTGTTGACCGACAACCGCCGCCTCTTCGCGGCCATCGGTACCATGAACTGCCAACAACTGGCCGACGTGGTGATGGGCAAGCCGGTCGCCGTGAAAGACGACACCTACAATTGGACGGTGACGATGGCCGACGTGGTCAACGCCACGCTGCCCGTCAAACCCGCGCCCGAGGCCAAGGTCGACGTGCTCGACCCCCGGTGGAAGGCGAAGTTCCCGGTGTTGTTCAAAGAATACGACGCGTACATCGACAGCCAGAAAATGGTGCCGTTTCACGAGGCCTGGCACTCGAACAACGGCTCGGGCGGCACCAAGGGCCCGGGCAGCGGCGAGTGGTTCTTGCAATTCCACGCGCAAATGGGCGGCGGCTTCATCGAGTGGCTCAAGATGCGCGGTAAGACCGACGCGGCCTTGGTTGATGGCACGCTCCCCAAGTGGGGCGACATGACCAAGCCGTTGCCCGACGAGTTCTTCAAGAACCCGAACAACGAACCCACCAACATCGACTGGACACCCCCTTCGTTCTTGCAACGCCGCGGCGCGACCCCTGACGTTCAAGCGTTTCGGCTCGACCGTAAGAAGGTCATCAAGTCGCTCGACGACATTCAAACGATGGACGACCTGGGCCGTGTGCTCGGTGAGTCGGGTGGCCACGCGGTCGCGCACGTACAGTTCGGCGACGTCATGGCGACGTTCAAGTCGGTCGCCGACCACAAGTTCATTCCTTGGCACTACGGCTCCATCGAAGGCTTTCGCCAAGAGTGGCTCAAGACCGAGAACGGCAAAAAGTGGCTCGCGGCGAACCCGCTGGGTTGGTCGAGGCCGTTTCTCGACGCGCACGACGAAGTCATGCACGACGTGGTCGACCGCATTCTCAAGCCCGCCGCCGACAGCTTCACTGCCGCCGGCGCCGTGGGTGGAGCGGGCGGGCCTGGAGGTGGTCGTGGGCCGATCATGGCCAGCCGCGGGCCCATCAAACCGCCCACCGCTCAAGACGTGCGAGCCGCCCGCCAAACGGCCGAGGCGCTCTGCCTCACGCGGAGCCAGCCGAACCGCACTCAGTTCACCGAAGACGACTTGCTTGAAGCGGCCCCGGGCCTCAAAGACCCCAGCAAGCGAAAAGCCGCCGCCGAACGCACGGCCAAGCGCCGCGCTGCCGAGGCGAGCACGGGGGC
>JBGAIY010000632.1:0-3407 GCA_044225205.1 Myxococcaceae bacterium
AGGCGACAACCGACAAGACGGCGACACCAACGCCAAGTTCATGTGCGGCAGTGGAGCGACCGGCAGCGCGCGCCGCGAAGACTACGCCGCGTTCATGCGCTACGCCTTGCGCTCGAGCTTGACGCCCCGGTCGACCTTGCCTCGACTCGGCTTTCGCTGCGCACATGACGCATTAGAACCAGAACGGCCCTCGCCATGAAGAATGCCTCGTTGCTGTTGTGTTTGTGGGCTTCGCTCGTCATGGCCGACGAGCCGCAAAACGTGCTCGCGCTCGAAACGAAGTGGCACACCGAAGGGGGGCAGCGCGGTGACCTGTCGGCGCTCAAAGGGCGGTGGTACGTGTTGAGCTTCGTGTACACGTCGTGCGCGGGGTCGTGCCCGCTCACCACCCGAAAGCTCAAACGCCTCGACGCCGCGCTCGAAGCTGCCGGCAAGCCGCTCGAGGTGGTGGTCGTGAGCCTCGACCCCGCCCACGACACGCCCCAGGCGTTGGCCGACTACCGAAAGCGCTACCAGCTCGAAGACGCCCCGCGCTGGCGCATTCTCGTGGGAGACGATTCGCAGGTTCGCACGCTGACCATGCTGCTGAACTTCAAGTACACCAAGAACCCCGAGTCGGGCGTCATTCTTCACGACAACACGGTCTACTTGGTCGGGCCCGATGGCTCGGTCAAAACGTCGATGTCGTCGCTCGACCAGCCGCTCGAGGGCTTCGTCGCGCAGGTGCCGGCCGCCTCGGCGAAGCCGAAGCGCGCGAAGCCCTGACCGCGGTCAGTGGAGGGCGGCGCCGCTGGCTCTCGGGGGTGAGCCGCGCCACGAAGGCGCTCAACGCCCGGCCTTGATCAGGCGAATGGCCGACGCCCGCCAGCGCTCGAAGGCTTCGTGGCGCAGGCGCCAGCCGGCTGGTGGAAGCCGAAGTGCGCGAAGCTCTGACCCGCGGTCACATGAGGGCGGCGCTTTCGCTGCACGACCGCCGCTCGAAGGCGCTCGACGCCCGGCCCTGGTGAGGCGAATTGCCGACCGCCAGCTGCTCGAGGGCTTCGTTGCGGCCGGCTCGGCGATGTCGACCGCGCACGAAGCCCCGGCCGCCGGTCACTTGAGGGCGCTTTCACCGCACGACCGCCGGCTGTCGAGGGTGAGCCGCGCCACGAAGGCACTCAACGCCTGGCCCTGATCAGGCGAATTGCCGACGCCCGCTTCGAGGGGTGGGCGCCCGCCGAACCGCTTGACGAGCGCCGGGTTGCGCTCGGTCGTCGCCAAGAGCCGCTCGAACGCCGTCAAGAATGGGGGCACCTCGGCGACTGCCCGGGCTTGGGCCGCTCGGGTACGTTGAGCGCTCGGGCTCTCGCCGACGGCGTCGAGCGTCGCGAGCCGCTGAACCCCATTCGCGGCCCGGGCGTGCGCTTCGGCGAACAGGGCTCGGTTGCCCAGCTCGGCGGCGGCGCGCGCGGCGATGAAGTCGTCACGGAGTTCTGAAATGGCCGCCGTCACGGCCCGGCACTGCCGCCGTTCGGGTGAGCAGCCCACCAGCCCCATGAAGGCCGCGCACGCCATCGAGGCCCAGCTCAATCGCATGATTGCTGGCCGTCGGCGCCGAGCAACGCTGGCACCGCTCTCGAGTCGTTGTTCATTTCGGCCGGGTGGGAGCCCGGCGCCGAGGGGAAGTCGGTCGCCCCACTGTCGGCCGAGGTCAACGTGCGCTTCGACCGCGGCCCGCGACGTGGTCGACGCCGGGCGTTCCGCGGCCACGCGGGCGCCGCTCGCCTCGAGTTGCACGGCACCGCTTCGATGCGCGCTTGGGCCGCCTCGACGCTTCGCCTCAGCCCGACTTCGGCCGCCGAGCGCTTCGACGAAGCCAGGGGCCCTGTCGAGCACGCCCCGCATGCGAACCATGCGAACGCGCACACTGCGGAGGTCTTCACCGTCGTGCCCTCTTTCACGTGCAAGGCTCAAGGAGCCTTGGGCTTCGAGACGAGCCGAGCCGAGCTGCTTTTGCGTCAGCGGCGCTTCGCCGAAAGGGGGGGGCGAAACGTCGGGCAAGCCAAGTTCAGTTGATCTGAAATGGTTTCGCGACCGAACCCACGCATTTCAGTCGGTCTCACCAACGAAACGCAGTGCAGATCAACCGAACTTCGGGGTAGGTCACGCGCATGACGCGCATCGGTCTGGTCGGTGACCGCAGCGACGACATCGTGGCGCACCGGGCCATCGAAGCGTCGCTGCTCCAACTCGAAGTGGGGTGGGAGTGGCTGGGGACCGATCGGGTCGGCGACGGCGCCGCCCTCGCTGCGTTCGACGGGCTGTGGTGCGTGCCCGGCAGCCCTTACCGCGACCTGAACGGCGCCCTGGCGGCCATCTCGTTCGCCCGGCTCAACCGGGTGCCATTCTTGGGCACGTGTGGGGGGTTTCAGCATGCCGTCATCGAATACGCGCGCAATGTGCTGGGGTGGGCCGACGCCGACCACGCCGAGTCGGCTCCGGGCGTGGGGCGGTCGGTCATTGCGCCGCTCGCCTGTGCGTTGCGCGGCGTCAGCGAGCCGTTGCGGTTGGTGGCGGGCTCCAAGCTCGCCCAGGCCTATGGCAGCGAGTCGATGGTCGGCACCTACCAGTGCAGTTATGGCCTCAACCCCGAGTTCGCCGAGGCGCTGACCGCCGGCGCGCTCAGGGTCGCCGCGTTCGACCACGCCGGCGCCGTGCGCGCGCTCGAACATGATCGGCGCCACCCCTTTTTCGTCGGCACCCTGTTTCAACCCGAACGCGAGGCCTTGTCGGGCCCGGTCTCGCCACTCGTTCGCGCCTTCGTCACCGCGGCCGCTCCCATTGCCGCCAGCCTCGACATCACCAAAGACGTGTGCCCCATGACCTACGTGCGGGTGAAGCTCGCCCTCGAGCGCCTCTCGCCAGGGCAAAAACTCGAGGTCTGGCTCACCGGTGACGAGCCCTTGCGCAACGTGCCCAAGAGCAGCCAAGAAGACGGCCACCGCGTGCTCACGCTGGAGCCCGACGCTTCGAGTGACCGCTGCCGGCTGCTGATTCAGAAGAACACGGGAGTCGGGCTTGCTCACTGAATCGCAAATTCAGCGATATTCGCGTCAAATCTTGCTGCGTGAAGTCGGCGGGGTTGGCCAAGAACGCTTGTTGTCGACTCCCGTCGACGTGAGCGGCACCGGCGTGGCGTTCGACGTCATTCGGCAAACGTTGCTGGCGGGGGGCTCGCCGCTCGAATCGAACGCTGCGCTTCGGGTCGCAGCCGAAGCTCCGGCCGACGTGCTGGTGCGGCCGACGTTCGTCGCGGTGGGGTGTCGTTCGTGCCTGGGCGCGCTGGCTGCGGCCGAGGCTCCTTCCGCCGACAACGACGTGCTGGTGGGCGCAGTCGGTGCGCTCGCCGCCCAGCGCCTGGTGCTGGG
>JBGAIY010000633.1:0-3402 GCA_044225205.1 Myxococcaceae bacterium
CCGCGCGAACGAATACTGGTCGGCCCTCGCGTCGACCGCGCGGCCCGCCGCGGCTTCAGGCGCCTGGTACGCGCGGGTGCCGCCGACCGAACGCGCCCCCGCCTTCGTCGCCAAGCCGAAGTCGGTCACCCGCACGCGGCCGTCACGCGCGACGAGCACGTTCGACGGCTTGAAGTCACCGTGAACCACGCCCAGGGCGTGCGCCGCGGCGAGGCCTTCTCCGGCCGCCACGAAGAGCCCGACCACTTCTGCCGCCGACCGGTTGGGCGCCTCTCGCAACAACGCGCCCAGCGTTTGGCCGTCGACGAACTCCATGGCGACCCACGCGACGCCGTCGCTCACCCCCGCGTCGTGCACGGTCACCACGTTCGGGTGGTTCAACTTCGCGAGCGAGCGCGCTTCGGCCAACATGCGCTCTTGCCGCACGGGGCCCTCGTCGGCCCAGGCGTCGAGCACCTTGAGGGCGACCTTGCGGTCGAGCCGAGGGTCGAACGCGGCGTACACGCTGCCCATGGCGCCCTTGCCCACGAGGGTCAACACCATGAACCGCGAAATGGTGCTGCCCTGGGCGAAGAGCGCCCCGGGGGCGGCTTGACCCGAACCCCGGGCACGCTCCCGAGCCAGGTTCACCAAGCGCGGCTCGCAGTCGGAGCACCCGTCGAGGTGTGCTTCGAGCGCGTCGAGCGCCTCTCCGGTCACCTCACCGTTGAGAAACTGCCGAATCTGCTGATCAGACGGGTGCGCCACGCCAGTCGCGGCTTCTACCAGCCTTCGGTTTTCAAATGGGTGGCCGGGCCGCCAACTGGGCCATTTTTCACCAAGCTGACCTGGTATTGGCCGTGCAAGCCCCCCGCAGGTGCGCACCCCGAACCGCAGACCCGCTCACCCCCACCCGTCAGGGCCGCGGCCGCAGCGTGGCTCCGGTCAAGGCGGTTTGGGCGTCGGCAAACTCGGCCACGGCCTTCAGCACCGCCTTCAACACGGGGCTCGCGCGGCGTTCGGGCAGGTACAGGGCGAACACGTCGAGCTCTTCGCCGACGGTGTCGGCCAACACGTGCACGAGTGCCCCCGAGCCGAGGTCGCCCAGCACCACGTGCACGGGCACCAAGGCGATGCCCATGTCGGCCAGGGCGGCCTCGCGCAGGGTCGACAAGTCGTTGGTGACCAGCCGGGGAGCGATGGCGAAGGGGCGCCCTTGGAGCCTCGGCCAGCTCGAAGCGACGCCCGGCGTTTGGTGGGTCAACAGCGAATGTTCGCGCAGCCCGCGAACGTCGCGCGGCGGGCCCTTGGCATTGAGGTAACCGGGGGTCGCCACCGCGATCAACTGCGCCCGCGTCAGCCGGCGCCGCACCCACGACGACGACTCGGTCGGCCCCATGGCCAACACGATGTCGAAACCTTCTTCGATGCGAGACGGCCGCCGCTCGGTGACGACCAGCTCGACGTCGATGCCGGGGTGGCGGGCGTGCAGAAACGCCAAGAACCAGCCAATGAACGTGCCGCTCACGCCCGGCGGCGTCGCCACGCGCAACAGCCCGCGCACGTCACTCGCGACCGCGACGACCTGCTCGCGCACGGTTTGCAATTGCGCGAGCGCGCCGATGGCGCTCTCGACCAGGCGCCGCCCGGCATCGGTGAAGCGCAGCCGGTGGGTCGTGCGCTCGGCCAACTTCACGCCGATGTTGGCTTCGAGCTTCACCAGGCGGCGGCTCACCGTGCTGCGGGGCACGCCCAGCTCGCGCGCGGTTTGGCTGACCGAGCCGGTACGAGCCAGCTGAACCAACGTCGGCAGGTAGGGCAGCACATCGTTCATGCTTTGCACGGGTTTTCTCATGGTTCGGTGGGGCCGCTCCTTGGGCCCCAGGGCCACCTCAGGGTGACCGGCCTGAAGCATCAATGCAACGGGGGCTTCACGTTTACCGGGCTCGGGGGTTCGAAGTCTCAACCGACCTCACCGATGCGCTTTCACTGCCAGAACCCAGCTCGGGCCCGCCGCACCCCGCCGTACGGCGTGGAGCATTCACGCACCACCACAGTGCGCGGCCGAGGCATTCACGAAACGACCCCAACGGGCGTCAATGCGTGCATGAACACGCCCAGCTTCTACACGGCCGCCCCCGAGCCCCACCGCGCCGACGACGCTTTGGCGGCGTACCTCGCGTTTCTCGGTGAGCGAAACGGTGCCGACTTCAAGCGCCGAGACGACCGCATGGCGCAACAGTTCGACCCCGGTCGCGTACACGCCCGGGCCCCCATTGACGGCGCGCGCTTCAACCGCCAGTACGCCCACGCCGACGTGAACGCGCTTTCGGTGAACGAACTGGCGCTGCTCGCGTTCGTGAAGATCAACGCCGGTGAAGCGTACGGGGTCAAGGTGGTGAGCGCCGCGCGAGCGCGCCGCCGCCGAACCACCACGCTCGCTTCGCAGGTCGAAGACACGGTGACCCACGAAGAGCACTACCACACCCGGCTGTTGCTCGGCGCCGCCGGCCACTTCGACGGGCTTCACGTCACCGGCGCGTGGCACCCCGCGTGGCCGCTGCGGCTGCTCATCGGCTCGTTGGCCCACGTGCCGCCCGGCGTGTTTCACCCCTTGCTCTTGGCGTCGGAGCTGGCGGGCGTGCACGCGTTCACCTGGCTGCTCCACAGGCTCGACACGGCCTTCACCGACGAGCCCGAAGTGCGCGAATCGATGCAAGCGCGGCTCATCGACATTCTCATCGACGAAGTGGGCCACGTCGCTTTCAACCGAATCATGGTGGGCCAGGCGGGCCGGGCGGTCGTGAGGCCGCTCGCCTGGGCCGTGGCGAACGGTCAACGGCTCATGACCCCCGAGTTGCAGGCGCTCGGGTACTCGTCTTCTGCGTTGGGCCGGTTTGACCGCTTCGACTTCAGCCACTTGCCGGCCGAAGTGCGAGCGCGAGCGTTTTTCGTATGAGGCAGCCATGTTGAATTGGGTCAGTGCCGCCGTGTTGTCGGCGGCGAGTTTCACGGTGATCGACGATGTGAACGGCGTGAGAATCGAAAGTCGTGACGTCGCCGGTTCTGAGTTCAGCGAGCTGCGGCTCACGACGCTCGTCACCGTGCCGGTGCCCGCGCTGTGCGACGCCGCCTTTGGCGACGGCGGGGTGCCGAGCGGCGACCCCTACCTGCTGTCGCGAAAGGTGCTGGTCGAACGCCCCGACGAACGAATCACCTACGAGCAAATCGCCGCGCCGCTGATTTCTCGCCGCGACTACGCCTTGCGCACCCGCCGCACCACGCAGGCCGCCGGCCAGTGCGACGTGAGCTTCGAACTCGACAACGCCTACGCGCCGCCGGTGCCGAAGGGCTGGGTGCGCCTCAAGCGCCTGCAGGGGGGCTGGCACTTCGAGACCCGCGGCAACCGCACGCTCGTCACCT
>JBGAIY010000043.1:0-28748 GCA_044225205.1 Myxococcaceae bacterium
GGGGCGTGAACCGCCGTGCGCGGTGGCTGGGTCGAGCGGTTCGCGTGCGCCGGGCCCTCGTCGGCCTGACCTGGCTGCCGCTCGCCTGGCCTCTGGCGAGCTTCGGCCACTCGCTCGTACACCTCGTCGCGTCGCTTTTCGGCAACGCCGAAGTCGGCCAGGCGACGTTCTTTCACCCCTGGGCGCCCCATTGGGTGCTGTCGTTCTCGTTCACCCGACTGCCGTCACACGCGCGGTGGGTCTTGGTGTCACCCATGTTGGCGATGGTCGCGGCCATGGCGGTGACGGCGACGTGGCTGTCGTGGGCCAGCCGCGGGCCACGGCGGCACTCGTTCGCGCGGGCGGTGCTCATGGTGGGCTGGTTCGGGCCGCTGTACGAAATCGAAAGCCAGCTCGTGTTGCTCTTTCGTCAAGACCACCGTGGTGACCTGGTCGACGTCGTCGAACGCTGGCCGGTGGCGGTGCTCGCCGCCGCGCTGCTCGGGGCGCACGCGACCTGGGCACGGGCCGCGACGACGCCGCGCTGGGTCGCGCGCGACGTGGCGGTGCTGGGGCCGCTCTCGCTGGTGCTGGCGTGCGCCTCGTTCGCGCCGGGCTTCGTGGCGCTGGCACTCGTGAGCGTGCTCGCGGGCCCGTGGGTCATGGCCGCGCCGCGCCCCTCGTTCGACCTGGGGCGGGTCGCCGGCTTCGTTCGCTCGCAACTCAAGTGGGTACCGCTTGGGCCGCTCGTCACCTTCGTTGGCACGGTGATGCACGAACTGGCTCACGCGGCGGTGGGGCTGGCGTTGGGAGCCCGCATCGAAACGATTCGGTTGTGGCCGAGCTACAGCGAAGCCGGGTTTCGTTTCGGCTTCGTGCAATTCGACGGTTCGGTCGACTTCAACCCCTTCTTCATGAGCCTCGCTCCGACCTTGTGGTCGCTGGCCTTGCTTGGGGCGAGCGGCCCGGTGATGCACCGGGTGGCCCGGCCGGCACGACCGGTGGTGCTGCTCACGCTGTTCTTGGCTCCGTTGCTCGACGTGGCCATGGCGTGGAGCGGGCTGTGGTTCAAGCGTGACACCTCCGACCTGTACAAAGCGCTCGCTGACCATCGAGCGCTCGGGCTTTTGGTCGTCGGCACTGCCGTCGGCCTGCACGTTTTGCGCATTCGACCGCTCTTCAACGCGTCGCTGAGGGTGCGGCACGGCCTCCGCTCGTGGGAGGCGACCGCCCTGACCCTTGCCTTGCTGGCGGTCGCCTCGCTTCGGTGGGGGTTGCCGCCCTTGGCCGGCCAGACCCGCGAGCTCGAAACGCAGAACCTGCAGCTCGAGCTGTGGCCAATGGCCCCGACCGGCAGTCGTTGAGGCAGGCCATTGAATTTCGAAAAGAACGACATTTGATGACCGGGGCGGGTTGAACAAAAAATGTCGGCAACTCGCTGAATTTCTTAGTCTTCTTGGCGCGAGGTTCGTCATTTCATCACGAGTGCCTGCTTCGCAATGCTTCGTGCCACCTGAGGGGGCCCGCTATGTCCGTTGAATCGCTCACGATGGTCGTTGCGGCCGTTGCCACCCTGATCGCGATGCTGTTGTTTTTGCGGGCGCGTGCCGCGCGGCAGGCTCGCGATCGCGCGGCCATGGAGCTGTCGGCTCAAGAAAACCGCCACCTGCCCATGACGTTGCACCCCGTCATCGACCCCGATCGCTGCATCGGCAGCCTGTCGTGTCTGTCGGTGTGCCCCGAGGGCGACGTGCTGGGCGTGGTCGACGGCAAAGCGGCCATGATCAACGCGTCGTCGTGCATCGGCCACGGCAAATGCGAGGTCGAATGCCCAGTCGACGCCATTTCGCTCATGTTCGGCACGAGCGAGCGCGGCATCGACCTGCCCCAAGTCGACGAACACTTCGAGTCGTCGCGGCCGGGAGTTCACATCATCGGTGAATTGGGCGGAATGGGGCTCTTTCGAACCGCCATCACCCAGGGCCTGAAAGGCGCTGAGCACCTGGGGCAGGTAATGACCGCGCGCGGGCCAGAAAACGACGTGGTCATCGTCGGCGCGGGGGCCGCCGGCTTGGCCATGGCGGTGGGCTGTAAGAAGGCGGGGCTGCGGTTTCGCTTGCTCGAACAAGACACCGTCGGTGGCACCATTGCCCACTACCCGCGGCAAAAAGTGGTCATGACCGAGAAGATCGAACTGCCGCTCTTCGGCAAGTTCGGCGCGACGCTCATCTCGAAAGAACAGCTGCTCGAGACGTGGCAAAAAGTCATCGCCAAGACGGGGCTGCAGGTGGAGTCGGGCGTCAAGGTGTCGGGCATTCAAGGCAGCGACGGGGCCTTCACCGTGCAGACGAGCAAAGGCGCGGTGACCGGGCGCAAGGTCGTGCTGGCGATCGGCCGGCGCGGCACGCCCCGCCCGCTCGGCTGCAAGGGAGACAACTTGCCGAAGGTGGCGTACCGGCTGGTCGACCCCGCGCAGTATGAAGGCACGCGGGTGCTGGTGGTCGGCGGCGGTGACGCGGCGCTCGAGGCGGCCATGTCGTTGGCCGAAGAAACCGAAGCCGAAGTCGTGCTGAGCTACCGCCAAGCAGAATTGGGCAAGGCACGAGACGCGAACAAGAAGAAGTTTCGCGAAATGGTCGAACAGGGCCGAATTGCCGCATTCATGCCGTCGCAGGTGCAAGAAGTGAAGCCCGACTGCGTGCTGTTGGCGCGCGCCGACGGCAAAATTGCCCGACTCACCAACGACTACGTCATCGCCTGTCTGGGCGGCGAGTTGCCGACCGACTTTCTCAAAGCCTGTGACATTTCTCTCGAACGCCACACCGGCGAAGCGGGCGAGAAGCCGAAAGTCATTCGCGGCAGCGCCAACTTCGACGCCGAGAAGAAGAAGCAACGCCGGCTGGCCATGGCGCTGTTCGTGTTGGGGGGCTTGGTCGCGGCGTCGCTCATGTGGGTCGGCGGCGACTACTACTTCATGGACAAGGTCGACCGCATTGCCCACCCATTGCACAAGTGGCTGCGGCCGTCGGGCAACTGGGGCCACGGCGTCGGCATCGTCGCGACGGCGTTCATGTTGTCGAACTTCTTGTATTCGGTGCGCAAGCGCATCGTTCGGTTCAAGGGGGCCGGCCGCATCAACCGGTGGCTCACCTTTCACCAGTTCGTCGGGTTGATGAGCCCGGTCGCCATTGTCTTTCACGCGGCGTTTCAGTCGAACAACGTGCTGGCGTCGGCGACCGCCGGTTCGGTGTCGGTGGTGGTGGCGACCGGGCTGCTCGGCCGCTTCATTTACGGGCTGGTGCCGTCAGACAACGGTCGTTCGCAGGGGCTGGGCGAAATCACCGTGCGCCGGGAGCGGCTCATTCACCGCGTCGAACGCATCGCCGGCCTGTCGACCGACGAGTCGGCGCTCGCGCCCTTGGTCGAACGGGTGCTCAAGCCGACCACCGGCCGCAGCTTGGGCGGCATGCTGCTCACGCTGCCCTTCGAAGGCGTCGCGGTGCGGCGCCAGCTCGGCCGGGTGAAGCACCTGTTCGCGAACAACGACCACGCCGACTTCGTCGACGCTTGGCTGCGGTTGAGACAATTGAACATGCAGGTTGAATTCTTCGGTTCGCTCAAGCGGCTGCTCTCGGCGTGGCGCGTCTTTCACGTCGTGCTGGCGGTCGTGTTGGTGTTCATGATTTCGGCGCACATCGCCTTCTCGCTCTACCTCGGCTACAAATGGATTCTCGCGTGAACGGCGCCAGGGTCTCGGCCGCACTGCTCGTGCTCTGGGCGTTGAACGCGAACGCCGACCTCTTTTCGCCCGGCGAGCTCTCGAAGCCGCACGCGGCGCTCGAGGGCATTGCCAACTGCACCAAGTGCCACCCCGAAGGAGGCCGGCTGTCGCAAGCGACCTGCCTCGAATGCCACCAAGAGGTGCGCTCGTTCATCGTCAAGAGGAAGGGGTTGCACGGGCGAATTTCGGAGGCCGACCGCGCCTGCGAAACGTGCCACGCCGAGCACCAGGGCGCGGCCACCAAGCTCATCAACTGGGGGCCCGCGGGCAAAGCCGGGTTCGAGCACAACCGCACCGGTTGGTCGCTCAAGGGCAAGCATTCAGGCGTGAAGTGTGACGTCTGTCACGACCCGCGACGCGTCGAAGCGCCGGTGGTCACCAAGTGGTTGGCGACCCACGCCGGCCAGTCGACGTACCTGGGGCTCGGCACCGCCTGCACGAACTGCCACTTCGACGAGCACCGCGGCCAACTGAAAGAAGCGACCTGCGAGAGCTGCCACCGCGAAACCGGGTGGAAACCGGCGGCCGGTTTCAACCACGACGACACCAACTTCAAGCTCGCCGGCCGGCACACCAAAGTCGCCTGCACCAAGTGCCACGCGTCGACCAAAGACACCGCGCTGACGGCGGGGGCCTTTCCCGCTCCGGTGAGCGAGACGTTCATGAAGTTCGCGCCGCTCGAGTTCAAGCAGTGCACCGACTGCCACAAAGACCCGCATGAGAACCGCTTCGGGCAAAAGTGCTCGAGCTGCCACACGGTCGAAGGGTGGCGCGTCATTCGCAACGCGGCCCAAGAGCGCGGGTTTCACGACAAGACCCGCTTTCCACTCAAGGGAGAGCACCTCGACGTGCCGTGCACGAGCTGCCACGGGCCGGCGCCGGGGGTGCCGGTGAAGTTCAAGGGCTTGGCTTCGGCGCACTGCAGCGACTGCCACGCCGACGCCCACGAAGGGCAGCTCGCCAAGGCGGCCGACTGCGCGACGTGCCATTCGGTCGACGGTTTCACCCCGCCCCACTTCACGCTGGCCGACCACCAGAAGAAATTCGCACCGAGGGCGCCCACCAGGTGGTGGCGCGCAGGCAACGCCACGTCAAGAACAGTGCCTTGCTGGCGAGCGTGAGCGACGTGACGAAGCGCTTGCAGAAGCAGCGCCGGGCGGTGCTCTTCAGCACCGCGGTGTTCGACTTCACCAAGCCCACCGACGCCTGCGTGAGCTGCCACCAAGACGTGCACGACGGGCAGTTCGAGAGAAGAAGACCTGCCAGACGTGCCATTCGACCACGTCGTTTCACACGCTCCCGAACTTCGACCACGACAAGAGCACCCGGTTCGCGCTCAGCGGCAAGCACGCCAAGGTGGCGTGCGAGAAGTGCCACGCCCCCGCCGCCCGCGGCGAGCCGGTGCGCTACCAGCCGCTCGACACCGCCTGCGCGAGCCGCCACGCCGACCCGCACGCCGGCCAGTTCGGCGCCAAGACCTGCGAGCGCTGCCACGACACGGGCGACTTCAAGCCGCTCAAGAACTTCGTGCACGCGCCCCCCAACACGACGTTCGCGCTCGACGGGTTGCACGAGAAAGTCGCGTGCGACAAGTGCCACCAGCAAGTCGCGCTCAAGGGCGTGGCCAAGCCGATCGCGCGGTTCACCGACGCTCCCACGACGTGCGAGGGGTGTCACGCCGACTACCACCACGGCGCCTTCAAGGGGTTCACGCCATGAAGCGCGCATTCGTGTTGCTGGGAGTGCTGTCGGTGGCCGCGTTCGCCGCGGCACCGAAGAAGAAAGCGCCGCCGCCGCCGAAAACCCGACCGACGACGGCGCCCACCCCCGCGGTGCCGAACGTGGCTCCGGCGCCGACGCCGCCGGTCGAAGCCTCGCCTGACGTGCCGCGGGCCGCGCCCACGCCCACGGCGGTGGTGCCCTCGACGTTGTCGGCCGGGCCGTCGCTGACGAAGCTCACGACACCGCCTCCCGAAGGGGCGACCGCGTGCGCGTCGTGCCACGCGACGAGCGGCTGGAGCAACGTCAAGTTCAACCACGACGCGACCGGCTTTCCCCTCAAGGGCAAGCACGCGCGGGTCGGCTGCAAGCAGTGCCACGCGACCGAATTCACCGCCCCCATCGCGCGAGGGTGCGCGGGGTGCCATGTCGACGCGCACGGGGGCGACTTGGGGCAGCGCTGCGAGAGCTGTCACACCGAACAGAGCTGGGAGAGCCAGTTCACCGCCGACGCCCACCGGCGCACGAACTTCCCTCTCTTGGGGGGGCACGCCACCCTGCCCTGCGTCGAATGCCACGTCGAATCGCGCGAGCGGCGCTTTTCTCGGCCCGCCGTGGGCTGCGTCAGCTGCCACCAGGGCGACCTGGCGCGAACCGCCGCGGGGTTGGTCGACCACTCGGTGCTTCAGTTCGGTACGGAGTGCGTGAGCTGCCACAGCGGCGTGCGCTTCAAGCCCGCGCGGTACCCCGGCCATGAGGCCTGCTTTCCGCTCCTGACTGGCAGCCACGTGAACCTGGGGTGCTCGAGCTGCCACACCGGCAGCATTTCGCGCACGGGCAACCGGTGCGAGGCGAACTCGGTCACCTGCACGGGTTGCCACGCCCACCAGTGCTCGGGCCCGGGAGGCAGCTTCGAGACCGACCAACAGCACGCGAGCTTGCCGGCCATGAGCTACCGGTGCGCCGACGAGTGGTGCGCGGGCTGTCACAAGACGCAAGGAGCGACGCCATGACGCCTGGCTTCGTCGTCGCGGTGCTTGTGGGAGCGGCGCCTGGGGCCAAAGCGCCGACCGTGGCGGCGGCCCCACCCCCGAAGCGGGTGCCCGCGGCCGACACCGGGCCGGGCACCGTGAACTTCGTGACGACCGACGCGGTGTACGTCAACCGCGGCGGCCTCGACGGCGTCAAAGTCGGAGACTCGCTGCCGATTTTGCACTCCGGCAAGCCGGTGGCGAACTGCGAGGTGACGGCATTGGCCGACCATTCGGCCGTGTGTCGCTCGGCCAAGGGCGTACGCGCCGGAGACCAGCTGTCGGTGACACGCACCCCGGGCAAGACGGTCGCCCCGTTGGCGCCGTTGCCGGGTCAAAGCGAGTTGGCCGCCCAGTTCGCGCGGGTTCACGCCGAAGCCTGGCCCTTGGTCGAACTGGGAGAGGGTGGGCCGAGCGGCCGACCCGACGGCGCGTGGCTGCGCTTCTCGTTGGCCCACCTCGCCTTCGCCGACTTGGGGGCGACGCGGGGCTCGTTTCAGCTCGAGCAGCTCAACGCGGCGTTCAACCAGCCGCTGGGCCACGGCCTGAGCGTCGCCGCCGACGGCACCTTGCTCATCTGGTCGAGGCGACCGGTCGGCTCTGCCTACCCACGCACGTCAGTCGTGCAGCCGTTCGTCAGACAACTCGAACTGACGTGGCGACCCAACCAGGTACCGCTGACGGTGCGGGTGGGCCGGGTGCGACCACGGCACGTGCCGGGGCTGTACGCGCTCGACGGAGCCCAAGTCGGCTACCACCTGAACGGCCAGACGGCCGAAGGTGAATTCGGTCTCTACGGCGGCCTGCTGCCTGACACCCTCACCACCATGATCAGCACGAGCCAGTTCTCGGCCGGGGCGTACGCCATGGGCCGGGTCGCGAGCGGTTCGGGCGCCGAAGGTTCGGTCTTTCAAGGCGAAGCGCGCGCGGGCTGGGCGGTGCGCCCCAACTTGGGTTCTCGCTTCGAAGCCGCGACGTCGCTGCACGGGTGGGTCGGTCGCCTCTTCGACGCCCATGGCGCCGTGCAGTTCGGGCTGGCCTCGGCGCTCCAAAACGCCGCCTCGCTCGACGTGGCGACGCTCGACGTGGGCCTCAACACCGAGCGGTTGCGGGTTCACGCCAGTGGGCGCTACCGAGGCAATTCGTGGCTCGAAGCGGTGCCGCTCGGCGTGCAGCTGCCGACCACCCAGAGCTTGCACGCGAGCGCTGACGTCACGGTCACCCTGAGCCAACAGCTGTTGGCGACGGTGCGGGGCGGGGTCGCCTTCGAATTCGCGGGCCCGCTGCAGCAGGGCTACGTCGGGCCCGAGGTCACCTGGTTGCCGTGGCAAGGCCGGGTGGGCTTGAGCGCGAGCTACCAAGAAGAGTTGGGCTGGCTGAGGGGGCGCACCTTTGGGCTGGGGGCCTCGGTGTCGCCGACGCCGGGCTTTCGGGTGCAAGCGCGCGGCTCGTGGTTTCAGCAACCCACGCCGACGCTGGGCGCCAACGAATGGGGCGCCGGGTTGGGCGTCGACGCGCGGTTGGCCAGCTTCTTGGTGATGCGGCTCTCAGGTTCGTACCGAAATGCCCTGTCGGGCCCCCAGGTGTTGCCACTGGCACAACGTTCATCAATGCAAGCCATGGCTCAATTCACCGTGGAGTTGTAAGTCTCCCGCCACCGATGAAGACGCTGCTGATTCTGCTGATCGGCGAAATGGCGACCCCGTTCTCGCTCGAACTCGAACGTGCGCTGCCGTCGGCTTTTCCCGACGGGGTGCCCGAAGTGCAATTGGGCGAAAACGCACCGCCCGGGCGTTCGGTGGCGTGGGTGACGCTCAGCAACCACGGAGACGACGTCGAACTGTTGTTGCACACGGCCCGCATACCGGGCGACCTGCGTCGGCTGCTGCACTTTGGGCCGAAAGACACGACGGCCCAGCGCGCGACGGCGGTGGCGTTCGCGGTGGCGAACTTGGTGCGCCAACGCGAGGCCGACTTGGCGGCGCTCGTCGGCTCGGCGCCGCCCCCGCATGTCGAGGTCGACGCCGGGGTCGATTCGCAAGGGCCTCCCGCCGAGCCCCTCGAATGGTCGGCGGCGGTCGCTCCGTATGGTGCTCTCAACGTGGGGGTGCCGTCGTGGGGCGCGGGCGTGGAGGTCGAACTGTCGCGCTCGCTCACCCCGTGGTTGGCCCTGGGCCTTCACGTCGACGCGACCTTCTTGGGTGCCCCGCGCGCCCAAGTCTGGGCGCCTTCGGCAGCACTCGAAGCGTCTTTGAGCCCCGACGGCCCGGCGATCGCTCCGGTCGCCGTGTTCGGCCTCGGTGGTGCCGGCTTCGTGTTTCGCCGAGGAGACGAGCAGTACGTGTCTTTCGTCGGCATGGCCCGCCTCGCCGGGGGCGTGCGCTTCGAGTTGACCCGCAAAAGCCAGCTGCGGTTTTTGGCCGCCGCCCAAGCCACCCCCGCCACGTTCGCCCTGAGCGTGCGAAACGAGAGTGCCGGCGTGATTGGCCCCATTACCGTTCGACTGGAAATTGGCTACCAAGGCCGTTTTTAAGGCCCAGAGAACCAGCGGTATTCACGGGCTGTTTGGGTCATGCCTGACCTTAGGGGCGCCATGCCACTCGATTGGTTGATGCTGATGATTGCGGCCGTGGCCCGCACGCCCTTACGGGTGGTGACGGAAGCGAGTGACGACGACCAAGCCCTGGTCGAGTCAATTGCGCGCGGCGACCGCCAGAGCGCGGTGCGGCTGTACGACCGGCTGCGCCCGTTGGTGAGCCGCACGATTCGGCGTTTGAGCACCAACGCGGCCGACCACGACGACTTGGTGCAGCAAGCGTTCATTGAATTGTTCTTGTCGTTGCGGGGGCGCCCGGTGGTGAGGAGCCTCGAGGGTTGGGCGGCGACCATCGCCGCGCGCACGGTGTACCAGCGCTTGCGTCGGGAGCGGCTCGAGCGGCGCTTTGCCGTACCCGGCGGCCTCGAAAGCAACGACGCCGAGCACGCCGAGGCGCCCGAGAGCCAGCCGTTCACCCAAGCGTCGCAGCGGCAGGCCGTGCAGCGGGTGCTGAATCATTTGACCGAACTCAACGAGAACCGCGTTCACGTTTACGTGTTGCACGACGTGCACGGGTTCGAACTCAAAGAAATTGCCGAGATCTTGGGCATCACCGTCGCCAACGCGCAGTCGCGTCTGGTGCGCGGGAGAGCCGACGTTCGCGCCAAGATCGAAAGCGATGAGGAGCTCATCGAGCTCCTCGACAAGGGGGCCTCATGAGTCAAACACACCAACCAAGCGAGCAGAAGGTCGCGGCGCTTTTGCGCACCGCGTTCGAGACTGTTCGCGAGCAGCCCGACGACGCGCACCTGCGCACCGAAGCCGTCGCCGCGATGGAACGGGCCATGGCCGAGTCGTCGGTCGTCGCCTTGCCGACGCGAAAACGCGCACCCATGTATTGGGTGGCCGCCGCCGCGGCCCTCGTCGTGACCGGCACCGCGGTGTACTCGGCATTGCGGCCTGGGCACGCCACGCCACCGCCCCTGGCCACCGAGCCTGACGCGGTGCTGCTGAGCGCGAACGGAGAGGTCACCGGGCCCACCGTGGGCACCGAGTGGAAGGCCGAAGCCCCCCTGACGACCGGCCGACAAGGCGCGGCGAGTGTTCGCATCGGCCGCTCGAAGCTCACCTTGGCCGCGAACACCGCCCTCACCCACCGTGGCCGCTCGCACATCATGCTCCTGCAGGGAGAAGTGCTGGCCGAGGTCGTCGAAGCCGACGTGCTGACGCTCGACACCAGCGACTTGATGGTCGCGGCCCACGAAGCGCGCTTCTGGCTCTCGCCCACCCAAGGCTGTGGTGGCCAAACCCGGGTGAAGGTGGTGTCGGGTCGGCTGAGCGTGACCCAGGGCACGAAGACGTTCGACCTGAGCGCCAATGAAGAATGGCCCACCGCGGCAGACTGCCCGGTCGTCACGGGGCAGAGCGGCGCGGCGACGGTCGATGAAGAAGAACCCGTTGCCCCGGTCGAGCACCCCACCGTCGCCCAGAGGCCCCCCGCCGCACCTGGCAAAACCAAAAAACCTCAACGGCGCGGCCACCCCGCGCTCGCCGCTCAGCCGCAACCCGAGCCGCAGCCACAGGCCTTCGAAACACCGGCGATTGAAGCGGTCGACCCCTTGACCAAGCAAAACGAGTTGTACGGCCGGGCGGTGTCGGCGCATCATGCCGGTCAAACGCAAGCCGCCGTGGGCTTGCTCAATGACTTGCTCCAACAATTTCCCTCCGGGCAAATGGCCGAGACTGCGATGCTTCAGAAAATGCGCTGGCTGTCTGACCATGACCCCGGCTCGGCACGCCTCACCGCGCAGCAGTACCTCTCTCGTTTTCCCCGCGGTATTGGCCGCGCCGAAGCCGAGCAATTGGTGATGGAGGCGCCGTGAAGCGGTGCGCAGTCGCGGTATTGGTGCTGAGCGCCGCAGTGATGTCGGGCTGTTTCACCATACCCATCGACTTCGATCGCGACGGTGGGTCAGACGCGGGCCTCCCGGGTCGCACCTGCAACACCACGAGCGACTGCCGCGCCCCGCTGGTCTGCGACCCCACCAACCGCACCTGCGTCGAATGCCAAGAACACAGCGACTGCCCGGCCGACGCGGGCACTCCGGCCTGCAACGCACTCACCGGCCGATGTGTGCCGTGCGGCGCCTCCAACGGCTGTACGGCGCCGACGTCGTGCAAGCTTGAAAGCGAAGCGTGTGTGCGCGTGTGCACCCAAGACTTTCAATGCACCGGCTTCAAAGAAGGCTGCCGGGGCAAGGTGTGCGCGGTGTGCGAGAGCGACGCCGACTGCCCGGGCAAACACTGCGATTTCGCCACTGGGCGGTGTGTCGCATGTGCGAATGACACCCACTGCGGAGGCGGTCAACCCAAGTGCCAAACCAGCACGGGTACCTGTGTTCGCTGCCTCACCAACACCGAATGCCCCGAAACCACGTCGTGTCTGGCCGGTGAATGCGTCGCTGCCCACTGACGTGAACACGTTGTTTTTCGTCATGAATTTTCAATTTGGCGGGTGCCTGGTCTGGCTGGGTTCCCGTCACTGAGGCCACTATGCATGCCTTCTTGCGCCCATGGGGTGTGGTGCTGAGTCTGACCGTGGTGTCGGCATGCAGCGCTCCGACGAACAAGCCGCCGTCGACGACCGGCGTGACGCCGTCGAACCACATGTGGTTTCCCATTGAGCAAGGGGTGCATGCGGTGGGCGCGAGCACGCCGAGCGGCGTGACGATTTCGTGCGAGTCGTGTCACCCGGCGACGGCGGTGCGGCCGAGCGACATCAGCTGCATTGGCTGCCACGAGCACGTGCAACCCGTGACCGACCGGCTCCACACGTCGACCGCGAACTACAAATACGAGAGCGCGGCTTGCTATTCGTGCCACCCGGCGGGCGAAAAAGTGGCGTTCGACCACGTCAACATCACCAGCGACTGCGCGAGCTGCCATGAAGTTGCGGCGCCGTTCGCCGCGTTGCCGGTGGCGGGCTTCACCCACCCCGACGTGGGGCAAACCGACTGCAGCGCGTGCCATTCAACGAAGAATTGGAAAGACGCGAAGGGCGGCCCGACCGACCTCACCCACGACACCGCGGCGAGCATCACGGTGATGGCGCAGGTGCCTTCGTATTCGGCGACGAGCATCACCTCGGTCACCGCGGAGAGCCAAGTCTTGCCGATGGAAATGAACCACGCCGCGGCGTCATTGCCGGCGGCGGCGGTGAGCAACTGCTCGAACTGCCACCCGACCGCGGCGAGTGGCCAGTTCTACCCGGGCAACCTGCATGGCTCACTCAACGCACTGGGCCTCGCGGCGCCGACCGCCTGCACCGAGTGCCACGTCAACGGCGTGCCCACCGGCTTCGTCGGGCCTTTGGCGAGCAGCCGCACCCCGACGACGGGCGAAATGAAGCACGACGCCGTGGCCTGGGCGAACAACGCGCCGACCAAGACCGCGCTCGTCACCCAAGACTGCGCGACTTGCCACAAAGCTCCAGACGACTCGAACGACGGCACCTGGGTGGTGGGGCTCGACGGCGGAGTGCCCACGCTTCACGCGTCGCTCACCGCGCGAGGCCTGAGCCAACCGGCGACCTGCCTCGACTGCCATGCCAACACCCGGCCGGCCTTCAGCGACGGCGGCGTGTTGACGGCGGCGAATTCGAGCCTGCCGGCGGGCCTCGCGTTCGACCACCAAACCAGCTCGGCCTTGGGTGAATGCACGAGTTGCCACACCGGTACGGCGGTGTGGTCGGGAGGCAAATTTCACGCGACCGCGGGTAAACCGGCCAACTGCAACCAGTGTCACGAAGGTGAGCGCCCCACGACCACCACCGCGTGGGCGAGCACCACCTGGAAGAAGTCGCCCTTTGACACCGTCGAGAATTCGAGCGGCATCGGTCACGGCGGAGATCAAGACTGCGCGACCTGCCACCAGTCGACCAGCACGTGGGTGGGCGGCAACTTCACCCACGGCCCGATGACGTTGTCGGCCTCGACCTGCATCGCCTGCCACACCACGCAGCGCCCCGACCTGGCGCTTTCGGCGACGATGACGCCCGCCCAGGTGGCCGACCTGCTCAAAGATTCGAGCGACGCGGGGTTCGACCACGCCACGAACGGGCGTGGAGAATGCTTCGGCTGTCACCAGGCGACGGTCGCCGCCGGGTCGTACGTGGCGTACTTCAACGCGGCGGGCAAGTTGCCGGGCGGAGATTGGAAAGACGGCCAAAGGTACCCGGGTTCGACGTTTGCGTCGTCGTCTGACGAGTACATTACGGTGACCGAATACACCCTGACCCGCTCGGGTTCGAACAACCTGGTGACGGGCATCACGCAGAAGAACGGCGTGAAGTACTCGAACGGCATGTTGCACGTTTCGGCGCAGGTGCCGGCCGAGCTCAACGCGGGCCCGTCGAACAACCCCAACAACGCGCTGTGCTGGCACTGCCACACCAACGTGAATGGCACCGTGACCGAGCTGTCGGGCGGTAAGTTTCACGACTCGTTGACCAACTATTCGGCGACCTTCGGGGGCACGGTGATGCCGTTCCCGCAACCGACGAAGTGCAACGACTGCCACAAGCAAATGCGGCCTCAGAACATCGTCGAATTGGCCGACGCCGGGGTCAACGCCCCGCTCCACCCGATGGACCACGCGGCCACCTTCACGGCGTCGGTGAACATTGGCGGCGTGACGGCGGCGGGTGTCGCCGACCTCGACTGCTCGACCTGCCACGCGAGCCCCGGCAAGACCTGGGGCGACGGCTTGTTTCACAAGAACATCGCCACCGCGACCCCGGCCGACTGCACGACGTGCCACTACCCGCTGATGGCCGACGCGACCAAGTCTGACCTGGCCAATGCGAACGGCTCGGTCATGGCCCACAAGTCAACGCTCGTCACCAACCAAAACTGCAGCACGTGCCATGCGTCGGCGCTCTCGAAGAGCACCACGACGCCGGTGACGGCCGCCCTGTTCAAGACGGGGCAATTTCACGCGAACTTGGCGAGCCAGCCGACGAGCTGCAACGAGTGCCACTCGAACTCGAAGCCGGCGACCACGAAACCGAGCAGCACCGTGTACACGCTGGCGCTCGGGGCGACGAGTACGAATCAGGCGCAATATGCCAACCACGCGACCGCGGCGGTGACCGGCAAAGACTGCTCGGTCTGCCACTTGGCCGACGCCAAGAAGACGGGCGCTGCGTGGAGCCCGTCGACGCCGCTCCATGCTTTCGCGACGGGGCTCACGACCTGCGACGGTTGCCACGGCACGACGAATGGCCTGGGTACCGTCATTGGCACCAACAACAACCTGCCACTGGGCCTCACGAATTCGACGACGGTGACGACCGCGAGCAACAACGCGGCGACCGGCATCGCGGTGGGCACGCTCGACCAAATCGACCACTCCGACTTGAACGTGACCAAGTACAACTGCAACTTGTGCCACACCCAGGCGGGCCCCTCGAACGTGGTCGGGGTCAAAGGCAAAGAATGGGCGGTGGCGTCGTTTCACAAGAACCTGACGGGGGCGAACGCGTTGGTGGCGAACGGCACGACCGCCCGCTGCAGCCACTGCCACATGAACGTGAAACCGACGAATGCGTTCACCACGCGAGACCACTCGGGGTTCACCAACACGTCACCTGAAGACTGCGCCGGCTGTCACGCCTACCCGGCCTGGCCGACCACGGCCGACAAGCCACACGGCGATTCGGGCACCACGGCCGGCGCGACCTACGACTGCAACTCGTGCCACGGGCAAGGGGGCTCGGCGAGCGTGCACTTGAGCGTGCCGGCCGCCAGCCACTACGGCGGCAACTTCAAGGGCAACACGTGCATTTCGTGCCACATCAACTACGCGGGGTTCAAAGGCACCACCGCCAACTTGCTCTACGGCCACACGGGCTTCTCGACCACCTCGTCAACGAACTGCGGTCTTTGTCATGCATTTTCGAGTGGGACCTACACCACGCTGACCAGCACGCCGAAGCTGACGTTTCCTGTGAGCGGTCAGGCGTCGCAGTTCAGTCAAGCAACGAGCGTGACCGCCCGGTTTAACGGCGAAGGCTTCACCAGCAACCACCAAAACACAAACATGACCGACTGCAGCACGTGCCACCGCTACGTCTCAACGACCGCGACGACGAACGTTTGGTCGTGGGTACACCAGGGCACCGTGTCGACCAAAAGCGATGCCACCTTTGCGTTCGCCCGCGGTGCCAATGGTTGCAGCATGTGCCACAAGCACCAGTAGCCTGGCCTCGGCGCGGCCAAGCCCACTACAGCCCGCAGCCGTAGTTCGGAGCACCGGGCTGCTGGTACGCGTTGCCCTGCGGCGGGGTGCAGACGACCGATTGAATGCAGAACGTGCGGCTGCCGAGCGCGGCGACCTTGCACTCCGAGGTGAGGCCCATGGCGGGGTTGTTGGGGCAGCTCGCGGCGCCCGAGCCTGCATTGCAGCGACATGACTTGCCGGTGCCGCCATCGGCGTAGCGCAACTCGGGGTCGTCTTCGCAGGCGCCCGTCGTGGTGCCTTGGTTGCAGTCCGCGTCGCTCTTGCAGGTGTTGGTGCCGTCTTGGGCGAGGTCGGGGCGAATGAACCGGGGCTCGTAGCCCTGCGGGCAGCCCAGCTGAAACTTGTAGCGACCGTTGATCTTGGCGTCGTCGTTCCACGTGGCGACCGCGCAAATGTTGATGCCCATTTGGCCACCCTTGTCGCCGCCGTACACGCACAGCGCCGGCAGCGGGCTGCACGACGGAGACTTGGAGCCGTTGCCGCACGTGAGCCAGGTCGGCACCGCGGGGTTCTTGCAGTCGTCGTTCTTCATGCACTGGGTGCAGAACGGCGGCTTGGGAGCGTCGTAGCAGCCGGCTTCGTCTTGTTCGGCTTGGGGCGGGCACGGGTCGGCCAGACCGTCGCCGTTCTTGTCTTCTCCGCAGCAGAACTGGCCCCGGGCGCAGGCCAACGCGGCGCCGCCCTGCTGGGCACAGCTGAGCAACTTGCACACGGCCGTGCCGGTGTCGGTGTTGCACGCATACGGAGGGCGGCAGTCGCGATAAGCGAGGCCGGTCACCGGGTCGGTGCCCACGCGGCAGTCGGTCTTGCAGGTGCGCGAGCTTTTGTCGCAGTAGCCCAGGGGCGGCATGTCGGTCGGCAAGTCGGGGCACTCGAACGTGTCCATGCACTGGCCGTCGGCTCGGCAGCGCTTCGCGTCGGTGCCGCCACCTTTGAGTTTCTCTCCAGCGCACACCAAGTTTGGGCCACCGAAGGGGTTCTTGTCAGACAATTTGCAGTCGGCCGAATCGGTGCAAGCGGGCTGGCAGCGGCCCGAGCCATAGTACGCCGAGCCCGCGTCGAGGTTTTCGCTGTCGACCCAGCAGGTTTGGTTGGGCGGGCAGCCCGGCATGGCGAGCTCTTGCTTGTCGAAGTCCCACCGGCAGCGGGGCTTGCACGTGCCACCGCACGCGCCGCTCGCGTCGTCGGGCAAACGAACGGTGCAGACCTGGCCCGTCGGGCAATTCGAGTCGTTTCGGCAACCGACGCTCGAGCAGCTGTTGGTGTCGGGGCGGCAGAGGCCCTCGGCGTCGGGCGACGTGCCGCACTTGCACGAGCCGACCCGCTGGTAGAGGCAGAACTTCGCGCCACTCGTGTCGCCCGTCATGGCGCGGCACTTGCCGTAGCCAATGCCGTCGGGAGGGCCGTAGATGGCCGGGTTGTCGCCACAGTCGGCGTCGGTGGTGCACGTTTCACACGGCCCGCGGCGGCGGCGGCAGGTGCCCGCGCTGCTGCTGTCGGGTGAGTCGCGCAAATCGCAGCGGCACTGTTTGCCGAACTGATAGCAGGGGTCGTTCGAGTCTAAACTCTGGCAGTTGCTGACGTCGTTGCAGCCGCGCCCCACCACACATTGCCCGGTCGCGGTGTTGCACACCGAGCCGTTCTTCAAAGGGGCGCAGTCGTCGTCGGCCACGCAGGGGGGCGGCCCGGCGTCGACCTTGCCCTGCCCGCCTCCGCTGCCGCCACCCGTGCCGCCGCCACCGCCGGTACCACCGTCACCGACGCACGAAGCGTCTTCACATTTTTTCGTGCACGACGGCACGAAAGCGACAACCAAGCCCAGCGCGAGGCCCACCGCGGCGAAACGAAATTCGTGGCGCATGCAAACACCCTTGAAGCGAGCGACGGGCCGAATGCCTGCCGCCGAACGAGAGCGCGCTGTAGCAGAAACTATGGGCCGAGGCCCACCCACACTTCACCGTCATCGAAGAATTCTTTTTTCCAAATGGGGGCGTCTTGTTTGAGCCGCTCGATGGCGAACTGACAGGCGGCGAACGCGTCTTGGCGGTGAGGCGCCGAAGCGGCCAGCACCACGGCGAGTGCGCCCGGCTCGAGCGTGCCGACGCGGTGCACGATGGCCAGGCGCACGCCGGGCCATCGTTGACGCGCCTCGTCGCCAATGCGGCGAAACAGTTTCTCGGCCATGGCCCCGTACGCTTCGTATTCGAGCTTCTTCACCGCGCGGCCGCGCGTCGCATTGCGCACCGAGCCGCTGAACGTCACCACCCCGCCGTGGTCGGGCCCGCCCACCGCGTCGACCACTTCGGCCAGTTCGAGGGGGCGCGAAACGACCGCGAACAGCTCGGGGGCTCCACCGGCGACCGGGGGTATGAGCGCGACGTCGGCATGCTCACCGAGCAAGGTGTCGAGCGCGACGAATTCTTCGGCCACGGCGACCCTCAGGTGCGGCATCACGGGCCCGAGCGCGGGGTACGTGGCCACCAACACCTCGAGCAGGTGGGCGACGGTGAACGGTTCGGGCAACGCGACGGTGTCGGTCGAACGCCCCGCCCGCTCACGGCTCGCCGCGAAGAATCTGACGGTGACAGAAATGGCCTTCATGGCGCTGGCTCCACAGCGCGAGTGCGAAAGAGCGCCTGCATCGCCGCTCCGCGCCCATCGGGCGCCAGGTCGACCACGACCAGGTCGAGCTGGGTCAGGCCGTCGAGCAGGGTCTGGGCAATGGCCTGAGCGGTGACGACGCGACGAGGGTCGACTCCGGCGACGAAGCGCGGCGTCATGAGCTCTCGGCGCAGCTGGCCGACGTCGAACAAGGCCGAGACGTGGCCAGGGCCAAACGCACCGTCGAACGCCTTGCCCCACGCCGCGGCCAAATCGGTGCTCGCGCGGTCACGAATGGGCTCGCCGGCCTTGCCGAACAAGGTGCTCGCCGTCAGCGCGAACTCGACCGGCTGGCCCAGCACCTCGAAGCGCCAGAGGTTCAAGTTCGGCTCCTGAGCCCTCGACACGGGAAACCAGTGATGCTGCATGATGGCGTCGAGCCAGTGGCCAAACCCGAGCCCGTCTTTGACGGCCGCCTCCAGCAACACGGTGCCTCGGGGTGTCGGGCGACCGTCGCGGGCGATGGTCTCACGGTAGAACGCGGTCGCGTCGAAGTAGGCCACGGCGTCGGCGTGGCCACCGAGCGCCTCGAGCCCTTTTTCAACGTCAGCCCCCAGGGCCTGGTCGCGCCGAGCGGTGCCGGGGTTGCCCACCACCAGCGACGCCAAGGTGGTCGCGGGCAGGTCGAAGCTCAGCGCGGCGAGCGGGCCTTCAGGCGCATGTTCGAGCAACCGGCCCGAGGGCGCGGGCGAGGCGGCCCACAGCGGCCCCGGCGCGTGAAGCGGGCGTGGAGCGTTGCGTCGGTGGCCGCCAACGTCAGCGCACCGCTGAACAGCGACCACGGTGACGGCGTCTGCGCGGGGCGGGCGAGCACGACCCACGCACCCGACGGCAGGTCGTTGAGCGCTTCGGCCAAGCGGGGGTCGGCCTCGAGACCCGCGGCGGGCGCCTGGGCGACTCGCGCTTCGACCAGGGCGTCGCCCTCGGTGCCGACCGCGGCGTACAACACTCATCACGGCTGACGAAGACTTCGAGCTGCCGGCCCGACTTTGGTGAACACCGTCGGGCCGCCCTGCCACTGCTGTTCGCGCAGCCAGGTCTTGCATGGCGGTGAGCGCCCTGGCGCCGCCACTCCGACGAATGGCGACGGCGACGTCGGTGGCGCTCAGCGTGAAGACTCCGAGCCCTTCGCTCGGGTCGAGCAGAACGTCGCCCGCTGTCTTGGTCGAGCACGAATTGCGCGAGCGGCAGCCCTTCGAGCCAACGTTGGGTGCTGGCCGGGCCGAACAACCGTTCGACGAAGTCGATGGCCGGGGCCAGGTCGTCGACGGAGCGGGCGACGAACAGGCTCTGCGCCTCGGCCGGTACCGAATGAAAGACGACAAGGACCACCCGCGACGACCGTTTCATGGGTCAGCTCGGCGTCGGCCCGCGCCGAATCGAACCTGGCGCACGACGAAACGGCCGGCCGAGTCGTACGCGTGGCTGGCGTGGAGCCCGGTGACCCGCGGCGTGGCGCGTCGCTGGGGTCCCACGGTGGGGTGGAGGCCGAAAACGAGGTGGGCACACCGGCTTCGACGGGCGTGGCCCGGGTTTCACGGGTGACGGCGCACGCTTCAGACGCGCACAGCACGATCACCGAGAACCGCCACGCTCGTTTCACTGAACCGAATTAGAACTCAAAGCCGAGGCCGAACACAAAGTGGCGGCTCGACAGGTCGAGTGATTTTTCGGCCGGAGACCAGTACCCGTGACTTCTTGCAGAGCGAATTCGGCGAACAGGTAGCCGTGGTTGACACCCATGCTGTTGTCGAAGTCGCGGGCCAGGCGCTGGTCGAGCACGTCGAGCAGCACCGACAAGCCGAGCACGCCGACCGCGCCGAACTTCACGCCCGCGCCGCGCAGGTCGTCGGCGATTTCAACGTCGGCGCCGTTCGTCACCCACCAGGGTATCGCCACGAGGCCGGCCTTCACGTACGGCACGAGCGGCACGTTCCAGTGGAGCGCCATGTAGTCGAAGCGGTAGATGAGGAGTGTTTTGATCGGCACGAGCCGCAGCCCGGTCGACGCGGCGCTCACTTCTTGCGTCACGGCGTCGCGCGAGCGGCCGAACTTTCGGTGTACCCGCCCGAAATGCCCGAACGCGAGCGACCCGAATTTCGGAAATCCGAAAGTCGAGTTCGAGTTCACCGAGCAACATGGGGCCGCCGCCGAAGGTGTCTTCGTACGGTTTGGCGCCCGACGCCGCGAACGGCCGGTCGATCAACGGTATGTACGGGCCGAGCTTCACCTCGAGCATGAAGTTGCGAGACGACTCGCCGTACGTGAATCCCGCGTTGGCGGCAAAAGCGGCCAACAGGCCCACGACAAACACCCACCGCTTCATCGTGAAACTCTCCTCAGAACCAGAGCGCGAACAGCGCGAGTACCGGCATGAGCCCCATGGAGGTCGAGCAGCCACCTCACGTGCCGCTGGCGTCGCGGTACGCCCCCAAAAACCACGCAGGAACGGGCGTCACCGAGACCGCGTCTGACGGCACGCTCACATTGCCCGCGTTGTCGATGGCCTTGAGCTGAATCAAGTACGTGTTGCCGTTCACCAAGCCCGACACCTTGATGTTGCCCACGCTCGCCGGGCCAGTGCTCTTTTCAATCGGGTCGCTCACCCCGCCGTCGGCGGAAACTTCGCTGACGTAGGGCACGATGGTGACGGAGTCAGAATCGTAGGTGAAGGCAATGGCGGCGACGCCGTTGGTGGCCGTGCTGTTGGTGATGACCGGGGCCCCCGGAGGCAGTGTGTCGTACGTAATTTTGAGCGGCGCGGCGTGCATTTTCGAAGCGGTCGTGAAGCCGCACGTGCCGAGGGTCGTATCGACCGAGCCACAGACCAGGTAGGTCTTGGTGATGCTGGCGGCACCGCACGTCACCGAGGTGCCTCCGTCGGCGAGCGTGCCGGTGTCGAAGCCCGGCAAGTCTGAAACCTTCACCACGAAGTTCGCGGTGTACGGCGTGGTCAACATTTGGAGCCGGGGCACCGCGGTGTACTGAAAGTCGCCCGAGCCCGCGGCGTCGGCGCACGAGGTCGCGTCGGTCGACCACACGGCCATGTCGCTGCACACGTTGCCGCCTGCGGGCGTGTACTTCCACCGGAGCGTGAGGCTGGCGTTGCAGTCGTTCGGCCCAATGGTCACCGTGTCGGTGTAGTCGTCGCTGATCGCGCTGCGAATGAGCAGGGGCTGCAGGGTCGTGGTCTGGGCCAGGGCGGGCCCCGCGGCCGCCACCGCCACCACCACCGCCAGCGCTGAGTGAAGTCGAAGCATGTCGGGCGTTTCGTGCAGCAAGCCAAAGGCCAGACCACTGACCTCGCAGGTGGCCGGTCTTACACGGTTTTTTCGCCAGGTGAGTGCACTTGCTGCTGACAAAATGTCAGCCCAAGCCGAGCGAATTCAGACGGTTGCGGTCGTCTACCAGTTCGACTACCCCGCTCGCCCATGACTCGTACGCGGCTTTCGGTCGACCCGGTGGCACTGGCTGGCATCACGCGAACTCCGTTTGCCAAGTCGAAGAAGGTCTACGTGGCAGGCACGCGGTACCCGTTTTTGCGCGTGCCCATGCGCGAAGTCGAGCAGTCGCCGACCCGGCACGCTGGGGGCAAGGTCGTGCAGAACCCGACGATCGCCGTGTACGACACGTCGGGCCCATACACCGACCCCCAGGCCGACATCGACCTGCGGCGGGGGCTGGCTCCGGTGCGCGAAGCGTGGCTGTCGCAGCGCAGCGACTTGGAAACGCTGCCGCAGCTCTCGTCAGACTACGGCCGTGCCCGCCTGGCCGACGTGCGACTCGAGAAGCTGCGCTTTCACACCCGCCAGAAACCGCTGCGCGCGAAGCCTGGGCGCAACGTCACCCAATTGCACGCGGCGCGCGCGGGCGAGATCACGCCCGAAATGGAGTACGTCGCGATTCGCGAGAATCAGCGCCTCGAGGCCATGTACTCGGCGCAGCACCGCGGCGAGTCGTACGGCGCGGCGATGCCCAAGGTCATCACGCCCGAATTCGTTCGCGACGAAGTGGCACGGGGGCGGGCCATCATTCCTGCCAATGTGAACCACGTCGAACTCGAGCCCATGATCATCGGCCGAAACTTCTTGGTGAAGATCAACGCCAACCTGGGCAACTCGGCGGTCAGCTCGAGCATCGAAGAAGAAGTCGAAAAAATGGTGTGGTCGACCCGCTGGGGCGCCGACACCGTGATGGACCTGTCGACCGGGCCGAACATTCACGAGACGCGCGAATGGCTCGTGCGCAATTCGCCGGTACCGATTGGCACCGTGCCCATTTACCAAGCGCTCGAGAAGGTGGGCGGCAAAGCCGAAGACCTGACGTGGGAACTGTACCGAGACACGCTCATCGAACAGGCCGAACAGGGCGTCGACTACTTCACCATTCACGCGGGCGTGCTGCTGCGGTACGTGCCGCTGACCGCCAAGCGCCTGACCGGCATTGTCTCGCGCGGCGGCAGCATCATGGCGAAATGGTGCCTGGCCCACCACCGCGAGAGCTTTCTGTACACGCACTTCGAAGAGATCTGCGAAATCATGAAAGCGTACGACGTGAGCTTCTCGCTGGGCGACGGCCTGCGACCCGGCAGCATCGCCGACGCGAACGACGAGGCCCAGTTCGCCGAGCTGACCACCTTGGGCGAGCTGACCCAAGTCGCGTGGCGGCACGACGTGCAGGTGATGATCGAAGGCCCCGGCCACGTGCCCATGCAGCTCATTCGCGAGAACATGACGAAGCAGCTCGAGGTCTGCCACGAAGCGCCATTTTATACGCTCGGGCCCCTGACGACCGACATCGCCCCCGGGTATGATCACCTGACCAGCGGCATTGGCGCCGCGCTCATCGGTTGGTTCGGTACTGCCATGCTCTGCTACGTCACTCCGAAAGAGCACCTGGGCCTGCCCGACAAAGAAGACGTTCGGGTCGGCGTGGTCACCTACAAAATCGCCGCCCACGCGGCCGACTTGGCCAAGGGCCACCCGGGCGCGCAACAACGCGACAACGCGCTGTCGAAAGCGCGCTTCGAGTTTCGGTGGGAGGACCAGTTCAACTTGTCGCTCGACCCCGAAAAGGCGAAAGAATTTCACGACGAGACGCTGCCCGCCGAAGGCGCGAAGACCGCCCACTTCTGCTCGATGTGCGGCCCCCACTTCTGTTCGATGAAGCTGACCGAAGACGTGCGCGCCGCGGCCGACGCCGAAGCGGGCATGCAGCAAAAAGCAGAAGAATTCAGGGCGGCGGGCGGAGACCTTTTGGTGAGCGATCAGCGCCCATGAAAGACCGGTTCACCGTCATCGTGCATGAGCGCGAGCGCATCATCGAGGTGCGCTACCCGGCCCGCCCGTCGCTCGCGAGCTACGACGCGTACGAAAAAGAAATTCGGGCGGCCATCACCCGGCTCGGCTCTCCGTGGGACTGCCTGGTCGACCAAACCGCGCTCAAGGCCCTGGCCCCCGAGTTCCCCGCGCGCATCGCCGAGCTGAACGCCTGGGCGCGCAACCAAGGCATGCGCAAGACGGCCCGGGTCATCGCCGAGAGCGCCATTGGCGAACTGCAGGGCGTGCGAATCTTGCGCGACAGCGGGCTGCGCGAAGTCGGTGCGATTTTTCAGAGCCGCGACTCGGCGTGGAAGTTCTTGCGAGACAAAGGGCCGTAACCCCAAGTTCACCTGAGTGAGCTGAGCTGGTTTCGCGGCCGAACCCGCGCATTTGATTGAGGTCTCGCCAGCGAAGCGCAGATCAGCTCAGGTGAACTTTGGGAATAGGGCCTACGCCGCGACGATCAGCGAGACGCTGGTGATGCGTGGCAACTTGAACGTGAAGGTCGCCCCTTTGCCCACGCCTTCAGACTCGACTTCAATGTCGCCGCCCGCGCGCTTGACGATGCCGTAGGCCGCGGTCAACCCCAGCCCAATGCCCTTGCCCACCCCGCGGGTCGTGAAGAAGGGCTCGAACACCCGGCGCAGGTTTTCTTTGGCGATGCCCTGCCCTTCGTCGCGAACCTGCAGCACGACCTCGTTGCCCTGGCACCAGGTACGAATGACCACGCGTTGCCTGGCGGGGTTGGTGGCCTGGTGGGCATTTTTGAGCACGTGCCCCAGCGCCTGGTCGAGCTGCAACGGAGCGATGTCGGCGTTGGAGTCGGCCTCGAGGTCGAGCGTCACATTGGGAGGGTTTTCGCCGAACACGGCCCGCACCGCCCTCGTCACCGACGAGTTGACGTTCGCGGGTTCACGCTTGCCGATTTCGAGACGAGACAGTTCGCGCAACCCCTTGACGATTTCACCGACCCGCCGCGCGCCGTCGAGCGACTCGTCGATCATCGCCAGGCCGTCGTCAATGGCTTGGGTGTCGGGTTCTTCGAGCCGGGCCAGCAACTCGAGCAGTTCGTCGAGCCGCTTGTCTTTGGCCAGGGCGACGGCGTCGCTGAGCGAACGAACGCCGGCGCGGGCTTCGTCGACCACGCCGCGCAGCGACCGCAAGTTCGAGGTGACGAAGCCGAGCGGGTTGTTGATTTCGTGGGCCGCGCCCGAGGCGAGCTGACCGACCGCCGCCAAGCGCTCGCTGTCGCGCAGCCGCTCGGCGAGCTGCTTCGACTGGGTGATGTCTTGGTAGTGCACCACCACCGACGCGTCTTGGGCGTCGTCTGACATCCAATACCCGTTGAAGCGAAACATGGTGTTGCGCCCGGGCGTCTCGCTGGGCATCTCCAGCTCGGTGCTGAGCCTCGCGCTCCGGCCCGAAATCAACGGGCAGCCGGGGCACGGGGTGTCTCGGCCCGCCATGACCTTGTGGCAGGTCTTGCCGGGCAATTCGCGCACCGCCAAGCGCACTTGCTTCGCGTACGCCTGGTTCGCCCGGCGAATGATGAACCCGTCCATCAGGGCGATGGGCTCGTCGAGCACGTCGAAGGTGCGCTCCCATTCTTGCTTGGCGCGCGAAATTTGGGCGGTGCGCTCGCGAACCTTCTGTTCGAGGCTCGCGTTGGCCTGCATGGTTTCGGCTTGCGAAGACCTCAGCGCCGAGGTGATTTGGGCGTTGTGCACGGCGATCGCGACGTGCGGCGCAAGCTGGGAGAGCCGCTCGAGGTGCACCGGTGAAAACGCTTTGTTCTCGGCCGACCGCACGGCCATGAGCACGCCCAAAATGTCGCCGGCCAGCACCAACGGCGCCGCGACCACCGACCCGGTCACGAAGCCGGAGCGGCGGTCGATCGACGGGTCGAAGTCGGGGCAGTCTTTGACGTTGGCGACGAGGCGGGCCCGCGCTTCGACCGCGACCCGACCGGCGATGCCGTGACCCCGCTTGAGCCGAACCCGTTCAATGTGCTCGGCGCCTCCGTCGATGGTGTCGAAATACAGTTCGCCGGTCGCCTGGTCGATGAGCAGCAGGCTTGCGCCGTCGGCTTCGCAGAGCTCTCGGGTCTTCGAGATCGCCATTTGCATCAGTTCGGGCAGCGTGAACTGGGTGGCAATGGCTTGTGAAAAGCGGTTGACGCGCTCGAGCCCGCCCGCTTCAGAACCAATGAGCCGCCCTTGCGCCCGAAACACGGCGGTGACGAGTTCTTTGGGGGAGCCGGCGAATTCGACGTCACCGGGCGAGTCGGCGTGGGCCACCCCCGCTGGGGCGAGCACGACGACGCACGCCCCGGCGGCGCGCAGTCGTTCGAGGTACAGCCGTACGGTGTGGCGTTCGACCACCACCACGCGGGTGTGGCCACCTCGACTCCCGGGTCAGCGCGTCGACTTCAGGCAGCCGCGCCGCCGAAAGCCCCCACGCCTGGAGGCGACCGCAGTTCGTTCAGCGCGCGTCGCTCAGCAGCACGAGCGACACGTCGAGCCAGCCTCGGCGCGCCGGCCGGCATCTTGGGCTCACGCAGTACGAACAAGCACGTCGACTTGGCCTCGCGGCGAGTCGCTGTCTTCGTCGAGCAAGATCGCGCCTTCGGCGTCACGCACGACGTGGCCAATGTTCGGGTGTTCGACTTCGAGCCGTTTGATCAAGTCGAACTGGCGGCGCACCATGGCCAGCAACCGACGGTTCTCACGCTCGAGGTCGAGCTGCTCAAACGCCAAGAACAGGGTGACTTTGAGTTCGGTGTCGTCCCACGGTTTGGTCAAGAACCGGTAGATGTTGCCCTGGTTGATCGCGTCGATGGCGGTTTGCATGTCGGCGTGGCCGGTCAGCATGAGCCGGCACCGGCCGGGGGTACCCGGTCTCGCACGAGCTTCAAGAATTCGAGGCCCGTCATGTTCGGCATGAGGTCAGCATCACCATGTCGACCGGCTGCTTCTTCAGCACCTCGAGGCCTTCGGCCGGTTCATGGCCGAAGAACAATTCGTACCCTTCTTGCGAGGGCGACGCAAAGCGTGGCAGACGTTCTCCTCATCATCGACGATCAAGATTCTACGGGAGGGTCTGCGCCATGGTCTTCGGCTCCTGGCTTTCTGGTTTCAACTACAAGTCGGGGTGCCACGAAATTAGGAGTCTTCACGGGAGGTTGCGCCACGGTCGCAGGGGCGACGGGCACCGACTGGGGCGGTCTCGACACCGAAACGAGCCCGTGGAGGGCTTCGGTGAAGGCCGCGGCCTCGGCCGGTATTTCGAGGCGGTGCAGGTGGTGACGGCCGAAGGTGATGCTCACCGCGAGCGCCTCGCCGACCTTCGGCACCGGGTGGTCGACGACGACTTGCTCATAGTCACCCACCCGACCGCCGGGCACGGTGACGACGACCGTCGACGGGCATGGCCCCTTCGCGCACGAATTGACCTGAATTTCGAGGCGGGTGACGAAGAGCGAGCCCTGCTTTTCGCTGGTGGTCTTCACGACCGACCCCACCGCCACCGTTTCTGACTTCGTGAAGTCGAGTCGGGGCGCCGCCCAGGCCGACGGGGCGGCCGCGAGCAGAACGACCGAACCGACGGTGGCCGGGGCGAACGTGGCGCGGCGACGACGGCTGGCGGCGAGCAAGAGCGCCCAAGCGGCCGCGGCGAAGAGCGAGCGCCTATCCGCCGACGAGACCCCGCGCTGACCGGCCCCGTGGCGTCGGGGGCGACTCCGGTCTGGGCGGCAGCGGGTCGCTCGGCGTACAGCACCGAGAGGGCTTCGCGGTCGTCTTCGGCGAGCACCCGCCGGTTGACCTCACCGGGGGGCGCGCTCAGCACATGACCACGCGGGCGTTGTCGGCGTTGTGCAACAGCCCCAGTGCATGGCCGAATTCGTGGGTGAGCGTGTTCTGAACGTCGTTCACCAACCGGCCGTCGCTCGGGCCCGACGGGTCGACGACCCCGAGCTGGGCTCGGCGTTGAACGCGACGTCGGCGTCGACAATTTCATGCGTCTTGGCGTTGACGGTCACCACGGTCGCGGCGAGCGCACCGTCAGAGTAGGGCCAGTCGCTCAGCACCATGACGCCGTTGAGGTTTCGGCCCGGTTCCTCCAAATCGTAGCCGACGCCGTGGGTTTCACCAGATCGAGCGACAGCTCGACGTCGGGATGACTTCGGCTAACGTAGCGAGCGCGGCGCGGGCGGCCGCTTCGGTCTTCGGCGCTTTGAGTTGAATGGCGACGCTTGGGTCGAGCACGAACTCGACGTGCCCTTTCCACCGAACGACGGTGCCACCTGAGTCACGACGGAGTTGGTAGGCGGAGCTGGGGAGACCCAGGGTGAGTACAACCAGAATCAGAAGTCGCCGAAGCATCGCGTGATCTCTTTCGAGGTCACTCATCAGCACGTGGCGCGCTGCGGCGGCCCCTGAGGAGAAACAGGTTGGCGACCTGGCCGTTGAGCGGCCTGGGCTGGGCGCGACTCGGCGGTAGAAATACTGGCCGTCGCCGGGTATCTTCACCTGCCGAAAGCGAACGACAGCAGCGTCATGCAGTGGAGAGCTGTGCTGTTCACCGCGAATGCTGGCATGACCAGCAATTTCAAGCACGTCAACCGACCCTTCGCTCGGCACGAAGTCGACGGTGAGGCATTCGGCGCCGTCGGCCTGTTCGAAGAACGCCAGGCCCTTCACGGCGTCGAACGGCACGACCAGCGTTCGCGCGTGCCCGGCGATGGGGGTGACAAAATCAAGACGCAGGCTCGCCGTCGCGAAATTGACGACGAAGGCCCGACGTCGGGCGTCGACCCGAGAGAGCCAAACGGCGAGCGCGAACGCCAGCGCCGCGAAGCCCCCCAGCACCGTCGGCAGCCACAGGTCGGCTCCCAGCACCAACGTCACCACCGCGACGAGCACCGAAACGAGCCCGGCGCCCCAAATGGCGGTCGGCCACACGCTGCGCGGGGGGCGCTGGGTTTCGCCCACGAGCATCGACGGCTCGTACCGAAGCGCGACGTCGCCCACGTGCCGCGGGGCTTGGTGTCGGTCGAGGGCTTGTTCAAAACTCACGGGGCTTTCTCAAATCAAACGGCCCGTCTCCCCCACGGAAAACGGGCCGTCGCTCTCTTCGGCGTAAGTGACTGAATCAGGAGATGATCTTGACGTTCGCGGCTTGCAGACCCTTCGGGCCCTTTTTCACTTCGAACTCGACCTTCTGCCCTTCAGAAACGGTGCGAAAACCCTCGGCTTGAATCGCGGTGTGGTGGCAGAAAACGTCTTCTCCGCCGCCGTCTTGAGAAATGAAGCCAAAGCCCTTCGCATCGTTGAACCACTTCACGGTACCAGTTGCCATCTGCGGTCTGCTTTCGGTGTGACCGCACCATGAATTTGGTGCGGCTGCCTCGGCCTCTGTGG
>JBGAIY010000634.1:0-3364 GCA_044225205.1 Myxococcaceae bacterium
GCCAAGCGCCCGCAGAGCGCCGAAGACATGCGCGCGCACGTCGAGGCGATTCGGGCGTCGCTGCTGCCCGGCACGTCGAGCCCGACTCCCGCGCCGTTCACCGGGCGAGAGAACTCGGTGTCGGGCTTCGGCCCCGGGCCCAAAACGCCGTCGGGGCGCAAGTCGGGCACGCCCGCCCCCCGACCGCGCACGCCCTTGCCCGGAGGCGCCCGCAAGTCAGGCCCGGCGTCGATACCCATTTTGCCCGACGAGCGACCCCAGTCGCACCAGGAGACGCGCCTCGCACCGCTCCCCGCGCTCGACGACTACGACGAGCTGCGCACCACGCTCGAGCGACCCGACCAAGTGCCGGGAGCGAATGTGCGGCGGCCGTCGTCGACCAAGAACCCAGCGCCTCGCGTGCCCATCACCGCTGAAGAAGCACGCGATGACGACTTCGAACCGACCGCCGACGGGTCTGACTTCGACGAAAGCGGCGAACCCAAGGGCAAGACCGGCTGGCTCATCGGCGGGCTGGTCGTGCTCGTGCTGCTCGCCGGCGGCGCGATTTACTACATCAGCCAAGGCTCGCCGGTGACTCCGTCGAAGGCCGACCCGTCGCCGTTGACCCCGATTTCAGCGCCGACCGAGCCCAGCCACCCGGTCGATTCAAAGCCGAAGGAGCCGAAGCCGGTCGACACGAAGCCGGTCGATGCGAAGCCGGTCGACACGAAGCCGGTCGATGCGAAGCCGGTCGACACGAAGCCGGTCGACACGAAGCCGGTCGACACGAAGCCCGTCGATGCGAAACCGGTCGACACGAAACCGGTCGACACGAAACCGGTCGACTCGAAACCGGTCGACTCGAAACCGGTCGACTCGAAGCCTGTCGATGCGAAGCCGGTCGACACGAAGCCGGTCGACAAGCCCGTCACCGACAAGAAGCCGGTGGTCGACAAGAAGCCAATCGTGGAGAAGCCGCCGACCACGACCGACACCTCGAAACCCAAGGTCAGCGACAAACCTGCGACGAAGGGCGTGACGAATCAGCAACTCGAGGCGCGCTTGGCGAAGCTCGAGAGCCAACTGGCCGCCAAAGAAGCGCAGGCGGGTGAGGCCGACAAAGTGACGCGTTCGTTCATGTCGCAGGCCAAGAAAATGGTGGCCGGGGCGCAGACCGACGCAGACCGTCGAGAGGCCGCGAAGTTTCTCGACGAGCTCGCTGATCAAGTGGGGCACTAAAGGCCATTGATTTCATTTGGCTTTTTTGCTCGGTGAAATGCGGCGAATGCGCGTGGTTCTGCTACCGTTCAGCACGCAATGGAAAGCGACCTCACGCTCGAAGAGCTGAAGCTGTTGCGACGGGTTTCACGCACAGTCGACGACCTGCTCGAAGAAGCCCTCAAGAATCGCGAGAACCTCGAGCAGACGTTTCGGCGGCTCTTCGCGCCGGTGATGCACGAGCTGGGGGCGCGGGCCATCGCGGTGACGACGCTCGACGAAGAACTCAACACGACGACCTTCTCGCACGGCAACTTCGACGACGTCTTTCCCGGCACGCTGGTCTCGGGAGCCGGCTGGGGCGTTCGAAAGCTCGAGACGGGCCACACGTTCGTCTCGCAAGAGCTCGACCTGGTGGGCACTCCGGTGGGAGCGATCGGCGTCATCTTCGAAGGTGACCGAACCAAAGAAGCGGCCCACCTTTCGCGCTTGGTCGATTGCGTGGCCGAAGAGCTCGACACCGTGTTGGCGGGCGTTCAAACGGCGAGTGAGAAACACCAACTGCTCGTCACGCTCAACGGGTACCTGTCGAACCGGGTCTTCGAAGTCGGCATGGACGGCGCCGTTCGCGCGCTCTGCGAGCGGGTGAAGTTGCCGGGCTTCATGTTGCTGTACCGAGACGCCGTCGAATCGGGCGCCATGCACTACCGCACGTACCGGTACGGCCAGCTCGAGCACGCCTCGAACGGCCGGCGACACGCCGCGCTCGACGAAGCGATTCGACAATTCGGGCTCTCGCTGATCACCGGCCACAGCGCCGAGCTGCGTTCGGCCCTCGGCGAAAAGCGGGCCGTCGAGACCGTGTTGATTTCGGGCGTGGGCGAAACGTCGGCGCTCGGCAAAATCACGGTGTGGAGCGGCGGCGACGGCTTCGGCGCCTACACGATGGACGTGCTGCGCCTGCTCGCCTCGACGCTGTCGCAGCGCCTCATCGACTACAACCGAGAGCGCATTCACTTGGCGCAATTCTTCAGCTCGCAAGCCATTGACGAACTGATGCGCGACCCCGACTACGAGCGCCGCTACCTCGCCCCGCGCGCCGAAGAAGTGGGCATTTTGTTCGCCGACATCAACGGCTTCACGAAAATTTGCGAGCAAGTGCTCGAGCGGCCCGAGCGCATTGGCAAGTTCGTCGACGACTGGTCTGACGAAGCGGTGCGCATTCTTCACCGGCACGGCGGCGTGTTCGACAAAATGGTCGGAGACTGCGTGATCGGGCTGTTCGGGCCTCCGTTCTTCACGAGTTCTCGTGAGCAACGCGCGGTCGACGCCGTGAAAGCCTCGCTCGAAATTCAGCAATTCACCCGCGAGACCATGAGCGCGCACCCCGAAATCTCTCGGCTCTCGGAAATTCTGCAAGTGCCGGGGTTGGGGGTCGCCATTGGCGTGAACTTGACCATGAGCTTCTGCGGCCTCTTCGGGCCGAACCGCAACTACACGTCGTTCTCCACGGGCATGAACCAGACGGCGCGGTTGCAGTCGCTCGGCAGCTTTCGCGAAACGTTGATCATGTCGTCGGTACGCGAGGCGCTGGGCCGCAGCGCCGACCCCGAAATGCAGAAGCTCACCTACGGGCCCCTGCAAGAGACCGCCGTGAAAAACGTGGCCCAGCCTCTGCGGTACTACAAAATCGGGTGAAACGCGGTCAGCTGGTCAGCGCCGTTTAGGGCACATCGAAGCCGTTGACGCAGAGCGACGGCTTCGTCGCGGGAAACGAGTAGGCGAGCATCGCGCAATTTTCGTCGTTGGTCGGGCTCTGACCGTTGTGCACGACCCGCGGCGAGTTGTTCAGGTACTCGCACGAAAACGTCGCGTGGTTGGTCGCGAACGTCGTGAAGGGCGGCGAATTGGTTTGGTGGGCTCCCGGAGCTGACCAGTGCGTGCTTTGAAACAGGGGCGAGGCGCCGTCGCTGACGCTGGTCGAGGTGGCCAGCTTGTACGTCAGCATCGAGAGCCAGTTGAATTTCGCTCCCGCGGGAGTCGCGCACGTCTGGGTCGCCGTGGTCACCCCACTGGCATTGATGTTCAGGTTCGCGTTGTACGCCACGAAGGGCTCGGCGCGCGTCACGGCCGTACCGGGTTGATACCCCTTGGCGTCGATGCG
>JBGAIY010000044.1:0-27328 GCA_044225205.1 Myxococcaceae bacterium
GTGAGCATGAAGTGCAGCCGGTTGCCTTCGGCGCTCAAGTCGAGCGGGGCGCGGGCGAGCTGGCTGCGCAGGGCCATGTTCTCGGCGATGAGGCGGCGGGCGAAAAAGGCCCACCACGGCACCATGACCCCGACGACGGCCGCGGGTTTCGCTCGGCCGACGCCGAAGCGCTGTTCGACCCGTTTCGCCGCCAGTCACACGAAGGCGTGACCCACGGCAGCGGCCTCGGCTTGTATTTGTCGCGGCAGCTCGCCCAGCGCATGCGCGGCCGGTTGACGGCCAGCAGCGAGGGCGAAGGGCGCGGCGCCGCGTTTTCCGTGGCCCTGCCCGTCTCTGGCGAACCGGGTGCGGAGACCCCCCATGGCTGATCGCGTGCTCATCATTGAAGACGACGCGCTCGTGCGCGACCTGGTGTCGCTCAACTTGACCCACGCGGGGTTCGAGGTCGACGTGGCGGCCGACTTCGCGAGTGGGCTCGAACGTTTGCTCGGCACGTCGTTTCAATTGGCGCTCATCGACGTCATGTTGCCCGGAGGCGACGGGTTTCAACTCACCCGGCGTGCCCGCGAGCACGGCGTGCGGGCCCCCATCGTCATGCTGACGGCGCGCGGCGACGTGGCCTCTCGCATTCGGGGCCTCGACTGCGGCGCCGACGACTACCTGCCCAAGCCGTTCGACGTGCAAGAACTGCTCGCCCGCATTCGCGCGGTGCTGCGCCGCACCGGCGCCCCGGCCGCCCCGGGCGCCATGAAAGAAAACCGGCTCACGCTGGGCTCGTATTGGGTGCGCTTCGACACCGGCCAGGCGTCGACCACCGAAGGCGAATTGTCATTGTCTGACAAAGAATTGCGGCTCATGCAGCTGTTCGCCCAGCGGCCGAACGAGGCGCTCTCACGCGCCGACATTCTCGAAGAAGTCTGGGGCATGGACGCGTTCCCCACCGACCGAACGGTCGACAACTTCATCATGCGGTTGCGCCGGCTGTTCGAAGACGATTCTGACGCGCCCAAGCACCTCATCACGCTGCGCGGCCGTGGGTACCTCTTTCGCCCATGAATGCGCTCGTCGCCACCCACCGAAAGCGCGCGGTCGTGCTCATCAACCTGGGTACGCCCGACGCGCCCACGCCCGACGCCATTCGCCGGTACTACCGTGAATTCTTGTCTGACCCGCGGGTCGTCGACCTGCCGGCGCTGGGGCGCTGGCTGCTGCTCAACCTCGTGATTCTGCCGTTTCGCCCGAGCAAGACGGCGCCCCTGTACCAGTCGATTTGGCGGCCCGAGGGGTCGCCCTTGCTGGCCTACACCCGCGAACAAGAACGGGCGCTGCAAGCCCGGTTACCCGACACCGAGGTGATGGCGGCCATGCGGTACGGCCACCCGTCGCTCGAAAATGCGCTGCGGCGGTGCGACGAGCTGCGAATTCGCGACATCACCGTGGTGCCCATGTTCCCCCAAGAAGCGTCGGCCACGACCGGTTCGATTCGCGAAGCGGTCTACCGCCACTACCACGGTCACCCGCGCGTGCCGTCGCTGCGCGTGGTGGCGCCGTTTTTCAACGACACCGGTTACGTCGACGCGCTCGTCGCCCAGTGGCGCCACCACGTGCCCGCCGACGTCGAACACGTCGTGTTCAGCTACCACGGGTTGCCCGAGCGCCAAGTGCGCCGCGAAGACGGCACCGGCCATTGCCTGGCCAGTCAGAACTGCTGCGACGAATTGACGTCGGTGAATGCGCACTGCTACCGCGCCCAATGCCTCGCGACGACGCGCCTCGTTTCTGAAGCGCTGGCGTCGGTTGCCGGGGTGAAGCAGCCGCACACCACGTCGTTTCAGTCACGGCTCGGCCGAGTGCCGTGGCTTCGACCCTACACCGACCAGGTCGTCGACGACCTCGCCCGCCAGGGCGTGAAACGCGTGGCCCTGCTGACGCCCGGCTTCGTGACCGACTGCCTCGAAACACTCGAAGAATTGGGGCACGCCGCGGCGAAGCGTTTCGTGGGCTTGGGCGGTGAACGGCTCACCGTCGTGCCCTGCCTCAACGCCGACACGCTGTTCATCGACACGCTCGCCCGCCTCGCCGCGCCGCACCCTGGTTCTCGGTAACGCCATGCACACCCACGTCAAACCCATGCTCGAGTCGCTGCTCAACACCATTACCCGCGAGCTGGGCCGGCTCGACGGCCGCGAGTTTCTTCGCGACGTCTGGTCGCGTGAGCCGGGTGGCCCCCTCGAAGGCGGCGGCACCACCTGCATTCTCGAAGGCGGCGCTGTCATCGAGCGGGGCGGCGTGGCGCTGTCTGACGTGCGAGGCCGGGCGCTGCCGCCCGCGGCCACCCAACGCAACCCGAACCTGGCCGGCCGCGGGTTTCGGGCCATGGGCGTCTCGCTCGTCATTCACCCGCGAAACCCGTTCGTGCCCACGAGTCACCTCAACGTGCGCTTCTTCACCACCGAAGACGGTGAAGCGTGGTGGTTTGGCGGTGGGTTCGACCTCACCCCCTATTTCTATGACGAGAGCGACGAGCGGCATTGGCACTCGGTGGCCCGAGCGACGTGCGGGCCGTACGGAGGCGAGGCCACCGCCCAGAAGCTCTCGGCCGATTGCGACGAGTACTTCACCCTGAAACACCGCCAAGAGCGCCGCGGCGTCGGAGGGCTCTTTTACGATGACTTGAACCAGGCGCACCCGTTGGGCGGCTCGTTCGAAAAGTGCCTCGCCTTCACCACCGCGGTGGGCCACGCGTACCTCGACGCGTATGTGCCGCTCGTCGAACGGCACCGTGACGACCCGTACAGCGACGCCCACCGCGCGTGGCAAGCGCACCGGCGCGGCCGCTACGTCGAATTCAACCTCGTGTGGGACCGCGGCACCCTCTTCGGCCTGCAGTCGCAGGGGCGCACCGAGTCGATTCTCATGTCGATGCCGCCGTCGGCGTCGTGGCAGTACGGCACTCCGCCGCCGCCGACCCCCGCCGCAACGAGGTTGCTCGAGCGCATTCGGGTGCCAAAGGCCGGAGCGGCCCGAGACTGAACTTACTGACCATTCGGGAGTGAGCCGGAAATAAGATCGACCAGTTGGCATTCGGGCCGCTTCATCAGCGCAACTGATCAATGAGACCTTGGCACGAGAGCGGTGAGTCACATCGAACTGGGTGAGCGCTGCCTTCGGTCGCCTCATTGCGTGTGACGACCTCTCCCCCAGGCTGGAAATCGAATGTCGGAAGTGTCATCTCATCACCGTTGTTGACGCTGACAGCGCAGAGGAGTTCTTGGCCTTCCGGCCCACGGTGGTCGGCGGCGGTGGCAAGAAGACGCCCCCACGTAGAGTGCTTGTTCCCATTCGCTGAGGCTGGGCGGGTCACACCCAGACCGCACGCTCGACCGGTTGCCACTGCTCAATCGCCGTGCCGCCCATGGGGCAGAACATGGGCACGTCTTCACGCGGGGTGCGAACGCCGTCGGGCACGTCGCGCAACGCTTCGGGCTCGTTTTCCCACACGCGCACGACTTTGAGTTGGTGCGCCGCCGCCACCCCACGCGCGGCGGCAATGAGCGGCTCGTAGTCACGCGGGTCTCCGCGCAGAAACAACACGTGCAACTCATGGCTTTTGAACGACGCCGTCCACGCGATGGCGGCTCGGCCTGACGTCGCGCCACACGACGAGAGCGGCGTCGCGCCGAGCTCACGCGCGTAGAACCGCTCGCGCTCTCGGTGCCAGTCGAGCTGGTCGAGCGAGAAGTGCACCCGCAGCGTGCCGGGCCGCGCCGGCAACATCAGCATCGACTGGTCGAAGTGGTTCAATTCACGAACGAAATTCACGCCCTTTCGAGCGTCACCCTGCCGAGGCGCGTACGTCACGTCGTACGACGGCACGGCCCGAAAGCCGACGCGCTCATACAAGTGCGGCCCGATTTCAGAAAACAGCACGAGCGCTTGCACCCGGGGCTCGTGTTGCAGGAGCCGAGCCTTCACGGCGTCGACCATCGCTTCGGCGTGGCCCCGGCGCCGCAGCCCGGCCTCGGTGAACACCGACGCGACACCGTAGGTCACTCCGCCCTGGCCACCCACGTCGCTCGACATGCGAAAGGTCTCGCACGACGACAACACGCCGCCGCTGGCGTCGACCCACAGCCACGACTCCATGGCGTCACGCGACCACCGGTGGGCCCGCAAGGCGTCTTCGCGCCGGCCGAACTGCTCGACGGTGAGCCGGCCGCCCCAGGCGGTGAAGCACAGCGCGTCTCTTGTGGCCAACTGGTTTGGCGAAGCCTGCATCAACCTCATGGCGCCAAGCGTACCTCCGTCAACGCGCTGCGGGTGGGGTCGCCTCCGAAATCGCCTGGGGCCGCGTCAGTCGGTGCTGGCCGTCGCCTGAGCCGCGTGCGCCACTTCGCTAAACCGCGCGTGTTGGCCGGCGAGCAGCCGCACGACCTGGCCGCTGGTGAACGGCGTGAGGTTGCCGTCGACCGTGACGGCGTAGGTGGGTGCCTCGGCGGGCAGCGACACCTTGCGAAACTGCGGCTCGCGCGGCTTGAAGTAGACCCCGTCGACCAAGCGCACCTCGACTTCGACGCCTTCTCCGGCGTGGCACGAGACCTTGTGCTCGGCGAGCACGTCGGGCAACCACTCCGTGCGGTAGGTTTCGACCAGCTCGGCCACCAAAGCCGGTTGGTTGTCTTCGCGAACCGACCCGGTGGCCGACGCCTTCACCTTCACCGTGCAGCGCTTCGAATCGGCGGGGGCCTCGTACGTCACCCGGTACTGGCCCTCGGCCAGCTTCGACCACTGGGGCCACTCACTCTGGCCCTGCGGCCCTTGGCGCTCGAAAGCCAGGTGGCCGGGCAATTCACTGACGACCTCGACCCACGGGCGCTGCGAAACGGTGAGTCGCCCCGCGTCGTACCAGAGGTCGGGCTTGAGCTGCAGGTCGACCGCCTTCGTCACCGGCGTCAAATTCAGTGTGGTGCGTTCGAAATTCACCGCGACTTGGCGAACGGGCTGGGCCGGCAGCCATGCGCGCAGGCAGTCGCGGCTCATCTTCGTCAGCCGTTCGGGCGCACGGCCGTTGAGCGTCAACTCGAGATCGACGACGAACACGCCGTCACCCAACGGCCGGTACCCCGGGCCGGCATGGTCGGCGAACAACGGAGCCACCTCAGGCATCGTCAAGCACACCTGCACCGCCGACGGCTTGTCGCCCGCCAGGGCGGAGTGCGAGAACGAGGTCAAAGCTGCGAGAACGCCCCACATCGACCAATGCCGTGGCTGGTACATGCGGTCGGTTCACAGCACGGGCCGTACCGCGCCAAACCCACCCGCTTCACGCCGGGAGGCCCGGGTCACTGGCCACGAAAGCAGCGACGGCGACCCGGTTGCCCAAGTCGCCGCCAGCGTGCTTCGAATGAAGAACCGAAAAGCTTACCGGTTGAGCGCCTTGGCGGCGGTCTCGGCGACGGTGGGCAGGGGGGGCAGCTCGGGCTTGGCCGAAATGTTCACCCCGTTGCCGGAGTATTCGAAGCCCACGATGCCCGCGCCGGCGACCGTGCGGAGCGTCAAAATCGCGGCCCGCATGTCGGGCGAGCTGAGCTTGCCCAGGGTCGACAACAGCGGCCCTCGGTCTTCAATCGACTTGCCGCGCGCCCGGTCGAATTCCTCGGCGATGAGCTTCATCGACTTCAGGGTGTTCAGGTCGTTTTCGAAGTTGCGGCCGGTCGTCAGCCGGTAGTCGCGCAGCACGTCGCTGCGGGTCATCAAGCCGTTTTCCATGTCGGCCACCGCTTGGGAGAACCGCGTCGCCACGCTCGGCGGGTCGAAGTACTTTTCGTTGCGGTACGACGGGTTGCGCTGCGACTGGGTCTGGTCGGCCCACGGCACGGTGCGGCCGTAAATGGCGCTGTACGAATTTTCGAGCGCGCGGCTGAAATCTTCTTTCTTCATCGCGTCGAGCTTGGCGACGCCGTCTTCGGTCAACCCCACTTGCACCGACATGACGCCCTTGCCGTTGCTGCCGGTGGGGCGCTGGTCGGTCTTGTACCCGAGGGCCGAAGCGAAATTGGCGATTTCTTGGGTCTCGGTGGCGTCGACTTTCGGGTCGGTCACCTTCAACGACACGAGCGCGGCGCGCTGGGCCGAGCTGCCATTGACCGACACCGAGCCCATGCGAATCATCGACTCGCGCTCTTCGCCACTGACCCACCGCGGCAACAACCCGCTGCGCGTGCGGCTGTATTCGCGCTCGGTCATCGCCATGGTGTCAATGACTTTGCCGTCGGCGCTCTTCACTTCGAACAAGGTGCCGTTCGTGAGCTTCGAGTGGCTGCCCACGTTGAAGAGGTTGTGGCTGGTGAGTGACGCACTCGCCTGCGTGTTGTTTTCGACGACCTTGTCGACGTACGCGACCTTGACTCCGAACTTTTGCAGCGCGTCGCGCGCGCCCGCTGGGTCGGCGCTCAGCTTTCGGGGGTCGGCGTCCATCAAATATTTGTAGGCCGACTGACCGGCGTCGGTCTTCATGTCGAAGTCGCCGCTGATGGCAATGTCTTTGGTCGTGTGGTGGCTCGCGCCGACGTAGGCCGAAATGATGTTGGCGTGGTTCTTTTCGTTGGTGAAGTCACCCACGTCGCGGCGGCGGTCGTGGTCGACGACGCCCCAGCCGACGCCCAAGCCCGCTCCGGCCGAGTAGCCGGTGTGGGTGGTCTTGTCGATGCGCACCTTGAGGTGCTTGTCGGCGCGCACGAGCACGTCTTTCGCGTAGCTCGCCTTGTCGTGGGTGCGCTCGGCGCCCATTTCGATGCCCATGTTCAAGGCGAACACCGACTGGTCGGCCGACAACCGCGCCCCCTGCGACGTCGTCGTGTGGCGGGCAATCGAAAACTCGGTGCCCGGCGCGTAATTCGCCATTTCTTTCGGGTGAAAGCTCATGGTCAACAACTTGGCCTGGTCGACGGCCAAGTGCCCCAAGCTCTTGAACGAAGGGTGGCTCGCCGTGTCGACCACGCCGCTGACTTTCACGCCGGTGTCGTAGCCGAACATGAGGGCCGTCACGCCCGCGTCGCCCACCACGCCCACTTTCGTCCACGTGCGGCCGTTTTTGGCGGCGGCCACGCGGTCGGCGTTGCTGGTGACGAGCGCGTCGTCTTTCTGGAGAGCGACCTTCTCGGTGATGTTGCCGTGAAAGTGCACGTTGGCGACGCTCGGGCCGACCTGGTGCATCACGTTGAGGGGCGCCACGGGTTGCGACGCCAAGGTGCGCGCGCCATTCGCCAACTTCGCCTTCAGCTGCGCCGCCTTTTCGTGCCAACCACTCTTGTGGCGGTCAATGACGACGGGCGGCGGCGCTGGAGCGGGGGCCGGAGCCGGGGCCGGCGGGTCATTGGGGGCCGGCAACGCGGGAGCCGCTGGGTCAGCCGGGTCGATGTTGATGGAGCCACCTGTACCCGTAATGCCACCCGGCTTGGTCGTAATCGTCATGAACGCAACCTCGAGAAGGAGAAACGCGAGGTGCGTAGGGTACCTGCATTTCGCGCCCCCCTGCTACTCTGGCGTTTTTTCCCGAGGGGCGAGAAAGACAAGAATTTCGGGGCCGTGCACGTGACGCCTTGCGTTGCCGCTGATCTTTTTTTGCAACGAACGGGTGGCGGGCGAGGGCTTTGGGCGGGCGGCGATCAGCGCAACAACGCCTTCACCTGCTCTTTGTCAGACGCAAACGTGAAGTGCTCGAACAGCTTGTACCCATTGTGCCGGTCGACGAGGTGGCCGCGCGTCAATTCGACCACCTTCACTTTGTCTGACGAGTGAACGAACGCGTCGACCAACCGGCCCACCTGCGCGACGGTGAAATACGAGGTCGGCAGCGCGGTCGACAGCACGCCGAGCTTCTCGTCACTGAATGACTCGTGGTCGATGGCCGAGAGCAACGAGTCGAAGTCGGCGTCGCCCAGCATGGCTGCGGTCGTTTCTGGAGGCGCCACGACGACCGGTGGTGGCGGCGCGACGACGACGACTTGCGCGGGAGGCGGCGGGGCGGCCACCCGCGCCCGCCTCTGTTTGAGCGCTCCCCACAAGTACGTCTTGGCTTCGAGCTTGCGGTCGAAGAGCAGTTCGCCCGACGGGTCGGTGAGAATGAAGCGGTAATAGGTCGACGCGCGCCCATTGAAATTGAACGGCACCGAATACGTGCCGGCCAGCGAGCCGTCTTCGTTCCACACCTGGGCTTGGGCCCCCTCGGGGCTCAGCACCGAAATCTGCGCAGGCGGGCCGCCCAGGGGGCTGTATTCGACTTGAAATGTGTCGACGCCCACCGTGCGAACCGGCGGCGCCGTCACCGCCATGGCCGGAGCCCCAGCGGCGTCGTCACGAGGCCCGCGCACCTTCACCTTCATGTGGAGGTTGGGGGCATCGGGCACTCCGTTGAGGCGAACGTCGAGGTCTTGCGCGAACGAAGAGAGCGAGAAAAGCACCAAGCCAGCCATGACGGTCTTCACGTCTTGAAACCTCGTTTGAGAAAAAGGTGCGCCTGTGACGGGGCGAACCCACGCTTGATTCAATGGAGGCCGGCAAACTCGTGTAGGCTTCTGCGCCGTGCGGCACGTCGTCTTTCGACTCCAGCGAGACCGGTACGCGCTGCCACTCGCATCGATTCGCGAGGTCGTGGTGGTGCCCTCCGCGCTGACCCGCATTCCCCGGGCGCCCCGGGCGCTCAAGGGCGTCATGAACCTGCGCGGGCGGGTGGTGCCGGTCATCGACCTCGCCGCGTTGTTGCAGCTCGACACGACTCAGTCGCAAATCGCCACCAAAATCGTGCTGATGGAGCTGGGCAGGCGCGAATTGGGGCTCCTGATCACAGATGTTGACGGTATCGAAAACATCGAGAAAGTGGGCCAACCCGCCCGTTCTTCGCCTACGGTACGAGGCTTGGCCCGCCTGGGAGCCTTGGCGATTACCGTGCTCGAACCCGATGGCCTCGACAGCGCCGTAGCCCAGGCGTGCACAACCCGCTAAGTTGCACCAACCGTGGGAACCTCGTCAAAACGGGTGTTGGTTGTCGATGACAGCGTCTTCATGCGCGACATCATCAAAGACATCTTTGCGGCCGGAGGGTTCGAGGTCGTCGGTGAAGCCGGCAACGGAGTAGAAGCCGTTGAGAAATTCAAAGACCTCAAGCCCGACCTCGTCACGATGGACTTGGTCATGCCCTACCGAAATGGCATTGACGCCACCCGCGAAATCTTGCGCCAAGACCAGCGCGCGCTCGTCGTCATGTGCAGCGCGCTCGGCCAAGAAACCATGGTGATGGAGGCCATTGAAGCCGGTGCGGTCGACTTCATCGTCAAGCCTCCGCGGGCCGAAGACGTGCTGGCCGTGGTGAAAAAAGTGTTGGGCGACGCGTAGTCAGCGAACGCCGGCACCGACCAAGGCCCGAGGCGTCAGGCCATAAAAAGCATCGAGCTGGGCGGTGGTCGGCGCTTTCGACGCCCAGCCCGGCCACGTCGAGTTCCAAAAATCAGCCAGGGGCGTCATCAACCGCACGACGGCCGCTTCAAACGCCGTGTACTGCGCAATGAGCAGCTCCGGGGTGGGCGGCACGGCCGGCGGCTCGGCGCACAACTCGTCAATGAGCGGGCCAATTCGGGTCTCTTCGAGCGCGAGCGTCGCGGCCACCAGCCGAGCCCGCAACCCCTGGGGTGGCACCGTGATGAACGGGGCAAAGCGTTGCCGGCGGCGCACCTCGCCCAGCGAATCGGCGACCCGCTCGGCGGTGCCTTCGGGGCGCGTCTGCTTCACCCAGGGCAGCAAGGCCTGCCAGGTCAACGACAGCTTGAGCTCGAGCAGCGTGTGCAGGCCCTCGAGGCTCGCGAATACGTGGGCAAACGACCAGAGCAGCTCGGGCATCGGCCGCAGGGCCGGGCGCAAGGTGAGACGGCGGTCTTCGGGCAACCCGTGACACACCACGTGAATGAAGCGGGCCAGCACCCGAGGCGGCGCGGCACAGACCTCGCTCTCTCCCACCAAGACCTTGTTCTGTTCGATGAAGTCGTTGAGCACTTCGGCATCGGCGATGAAGTAGGCGCCGTGCGGCTCGACTCCGGCCACCAGCAGCTGGCGGGCCGCTTTCAGGAGCCCTTGGTGTGCGCGAAACGCATTCGCGACGAAGGCCGGCAAGACCACCTCGGTGCGAGAAGGAGCTTGCAGCCACAGCAGCAACGGCCAGGTGACGAAGCACTGCGCCAACGACACGATTTCGGGCACCGTCATCACGTCTCGCTCGCCGCCCAAAATGGCCCGCCGCTGGGCGTCGGTGCAGGCCAAAATGCCGTCGAAGTCGGGCGCGAGCGCGAGCATGGCTTCTTCATTCATCGGCCGGTGTGAATTGAGCCGTGAATCGGTGTACGGGCAGTCGACCCGCTTTCGCCGCCACGGTTCTCGGCGCACGAGCGAACTTCTGTTCTCGAGCAAAGGGCGCCCGTTCGAATCGCACACCGCGCCGAGGTTGACCTCCCACCGCATGAGTTCGAGCAAGACCGACAATTCAGACAAGGGCGCCACGGCGCCGGCATCGTCGCCCACCGAGGTCACCGGCGGCAAGTTCACTGACGCGACGACCGAGCCGTGGCGAATGGGTGAAAAAGCACGGTGGGGGCTTTGTCTGTTGTTTGTCATCGACCAAAGAGGGCTCGAACGAATCACCTCAGCCGAACCGTGGGGTTAAGCGTGGCGACGAACCTGTTCGAGCTGGGTGACGAGCGCCGCCAACCTTTCGGGGCTCACCGCTCGAGGCGGCGGCGTACCGGGCCCGCGTCGTTGGCGGTAGAGCGGAGGCGTCGCCGGCGCCCGGGGCTCGTCGAGCACCCGCACCAGCACCGTGAGGGCGTCGCGCAGTCGCGCCCAGTCTTCGTCGCGGTGCTCGTCGGCGCGTATGGCCCAGCGGTGCCAGTCGCCAAACGACGGGGTGGCGGTCGGTGAAAAATGAGCGACCGCGTGGGCCAACGCCAGCAACGCGGCGCGCGGTGGGGGCGACACGTTGGGCTCGGTTTCGACCGAAGCCGGAGCCGCCCGCTCGCGTTGCCACACCCAGCGAATGACCGCCAAGCGCTCCGCGGCGTCACGCACGACGACCGGCGCCACTTCGGCGGCCAGCACCGCGTCGAACCGAGCCTCGGCCATGCGCCGCCAGAACTCGGCGTGCAGCAACACGTCGGGCCCGGTCGACCGCGGTGGCTTCGGCAGCCGGCGCGAGCGCTCTTTGAGGTACCTCGAGAGCACGCCCCGCTCGTCGATTCGGTCGAGCCGCTGCCACACCCGCTCGAGCGAGGCGACGCCCTTCGACCACCCGGCGGCGAGGGCGTCGAAGTCGGCCAACGAAAACAACAAGGTCTGCTGCTCGCCCCTCGGGCGGGACACCACGGCTTCGAGCAAGCGGCCAAATTCGGCGACCGGTTCGAGTTCGACCGAAGGCCAGACGAGCACCTGTTTGGCCGTTTGCCAGCGTTGGCCGAGCACGACGACCCGGGGGGCATTCACCACGTCTCGGTCGAGCAACAGCGCCAGCCGTTCGACGAGCGAGAGCCCCTGCGCTTGGGCGCCGAGCCGTTTGACGGTCAGCCGGTGAAGCTCGGCCCGTTGTCGTTCGACCGCCGCGACGCACTGGCGCAGCGGGCTGTGGGCTGGCCACCCGTCACGCTCGGCGTGGTGCGCCGCCACCGCCAGCGCTTCGTCGACCTGGGGCTGGGCCCGTATGACTTCGCGCAACACGTCGACGGTGCGACGGAGCGCCGCTTTCCACCGAAAGCTCGACAATTGGCCGACGAGCGCCCCGTACCGAGCGCCCGTGGCTTCGAGCAATTCGGCGCGGCCTTCGAGGCGAACCCGGGCGGCGGCATCGGGGTCGACCACGCGGGCTCCGTCGGTCAAACCGGTTTGGCGCGCAACCACGCCAGCGCCAAGCCACCCAGCAGCAGCACCAACAGCGTCAACCCCACCAGCAGCGGCACGAGCGACTTGGGTTTGGGCCGTGGAGGCAGCGTCGGTTCATCGGCGACCTCGGGCTCGGCCGCTTCGACGACCGGCACCTTCACCACCGGCTTGAGTTCGCGCTTCGAGCGATTCGTTGTCGGGGGCCCGAGGTCGGCGTCTGACACCGCGGGCATGGGCATGGTGCGGTTGTCGGGGCTCACCCGTGAGCCGCTGCCACTGCTCACCGGCACGTTGAGCGGCAGCGGCACCACGCCCGGGGCCGCCTGGGGCAAGGGCGTTGGGCCGAAGTGCGGCATGGGGTTGTTGCCCGACTTGCGCAGCGCCGGCGTCTCTTTGGTGGGGGCGAAGGGCGCGTCGGCGGGGCTGGCTTCGTCGACCAACACGGTCTTCGCGTCGCTCCAGCCGCGAGGCCGAGCGGGGCCACTGGGCGCGCCGAGCGAAGCATTCTTGCCGCTGGCGCCGCGCTTGCCGACCGGGGCGCTGGGCGAAGACGAGCTCGTGCGGCCCTCGGTGATGCGCCGCAGCACCCGGCGCGCCTCTTCGGCGCTTTGGGGCCGGGCGTCGGGCTCTCGCGCGAGCAGGGCCATGACCCAGTCGTCGATTTCGGTGTCGAGGGTCGCCACCCACTTCTTGGGCCGAATGGGGTCGTGCTGCATTTTCTGGCTCAGCACTTCGACCGCGCTGGGCGCTTCGTGGGGCAAGTGGCCCGTGAGCAGCTGGTACGCAATGCCCCCGACGGCGTACAGGTCGGTCGCCGGCGTCACCTTGGTGCCGACCACCTGCTCGGGGGCCATGAAGGCGGGCGTGCCCAGCAACGTGCCGGGGTTGGTGGGCCGCACGCTGCCTCCAGCGCGGTCGGCGGTGCGGGCCAGCCCAAAGTCGATGACTTTGATGCGGCTGCGGGCCTCGGGGTGCGACTCGCGAAACACGTTGCCGGGCTTCAAGTCGCGGTGAATGACGCCGACGTTGTGGGCCGCCCCCAACGCGCCCAGCAAGTCATCGAGAATGGGCCACACCGCTTTGAGCGGCAACGGCGCGTGCTGCTTGATGTACTCGTCGAGGGGCTGACCTTCGAGCAGGTCCATCACGATGTAGGGCTGGCGACTCGGCAGACTGCCAAAACCGAAAATGTCGACGATGCCCGGGTGCCGAATGGCGTTGACGGTGCGCGCTTCGCCCACCAGCCGCTGCACCATGTCGGGGTCGTCGGCGAAGTCGGGCTTGAGCACCTTGATCGCAACCGTCTTGCCGATGATGCCGTGCACCCCGCGGTACACGATGCCCATGGCTCCTTGACCGAGCCGGTCTTTGATTTCGTAGCCGTCAACCACCGTGCCCAACAATGGGTCTCGGCTGGCTGACTCCGAAAATGCGTTGATGGTTTCGTCACCGACCGCCACGGGCCGGCACGCTACCAAAACCCACCGACTCTGTGGTCAACCCGCACACCTGGTGCCCAGTTCAGACCCATTGACCGGCGTCGGGGTCGAAATCTGTAGTGAACTGCCACGGTTGCGGCGCGGGCCAGACTTCATTCGGAGTGGACTCCGGTCGCCCGGGCTGGTTGAAGAGCCCCCGCGGTCGCGTTCTTTTCTCCGAGGTCTGCGATGCAGAAATTCGTGCGAGTGGCTCTCCGATGCCTGTGGCTGGTGCTGGTGGTGGGTCACTTGGCGGGGTGCCCGAAGCCCTGCCAGAGCGTCGTCGAGTGTGACGACGGCCTGTGGTGCAACGGCCCAGAGACCTGCCAGGGCGGCGTCTGCAAGGCGGGCGTGGCTCCCACCTGCGACGACGGTCTGGCGTGCACCCAAGACGTCTGTGCCGAAGACCGGCGCACCTGCATTCACAAAGTCGCCGACGTCGACGGCGACGGTTTCGGAGACCTGAAGTGCGTCGACGCCACGTTGACGTCACTCGGCTCAGACTGCGACGACCACGACGCGAACCGGTTTCCTGGCAACCGCGAGGTCTGCGACACCCACGACGAAGACTGCGACGACAGCACCCTCGGCGGCAAAGACAACGACGGCGACGGGTACGTCGATTCGCACTGCACCAACCCCACCTTCGACGGCGGCACCGTTCGTGGCCTCGACTGCAACGACGCCAACGAGGGCATTCACCCGGGCCAGCTCGAGTCGTGCAACAACGCCGACGACAACTGCAACGGCCAGGTCGACGAAGGGGTGCGCTCGCTGCGCTTCGCCGACGCCGACCACGACGGCTGGGGCGCCGGTGCCGGCACCATGGGCTGCAACACCGACCCCGGCACGTCAGACGTCGGCACCGACTGCGACGACACCAACCCGGCGATGCACCCCGGGGCGTTTCGCTGCATTCAACAGCAGAGCAAAAGCGAATACGAGCTGTGCACCGTCGACGGCGGCACCGTCAAAGGCAACTGCGGCCAACTCTGTTCGCCGCAGCCCAACGGCACCGCGATTTGCCTCTGAGGCAGACTCACGGGTCAGCGGGCCAGACCCCACCGTCGAGCACGTATTGCCCGTGCACCACGGCCACCGCGTCGAGGTCGAAGCCACCAGACGGAGGCCCATAAAAGCGGTTCGCCCCCGAATCGACGATGCGCACGAAACGCGCGCGCGTCAGGCCGACGTCGTGCAAGTCGAACGCGTCGCCTCCCGAGACCGCGGGGTCGGTGGCCGAGACGCCGTTGTCGGGGCTCGAATACACCGACTGAACGCCCGCGCAGCCGGGGTACCCGGCGTCGACTTCGCTGAACGCACAGCTGAATTCATGCCAGGTCACGCCGTCGTCGCTGACCGACACGACGCCCGTTTCAACGAAGCCCGAGAAGGGGTTTTCGAACACCACCAAGTCGGGGCCGGGCCCGTCGACCGCGACGATGTCGGTGAATTCGAGCTCGATGACCCCCGCCTGACCCAACGACAGCACGTCGAGCGAGCCAGAGCCCGCCCCCAGGCCGCGCGGAGGCCCCAACACGATTTGCGGTAAGCGGTCGTGGCCGAAGCCAGCGCCCGCGCCCGGCGCAAAGCGGGTCACCGCGTCGGCGAAGGGGTCGCCGGCGTCGAACGCCATGGCCATGGCGCCGGCGTCAGAAACCGAAACGCCCGCGTCTGACACGCTCGGCCCAGCGTCGACCTCGGCGCCGGCGTCGAGCCCGGGGTGCGCCGGCGCCCCGCAGGCCGCCAGGCCCACGAGCGCGCCACACCAGAACCACCGAGTCATGGGGTGAGCTTCACCAAGCGACGGCCCTGCTTGTCTTGCAAGCCCAGGTAGACCGACGTCGCCGAAGTGGCGGTGAAAATCACGCGGGTGCACTGGTTGCCGCCTTCTTGCAACAGCGTCACCGGAGCGCCCACCACGACGTCGCCGCCACCGCTGAGCGAGAGCGGTATGCGGTCGACCTTCGTCGTGTACGGGCCGGCGTTGCCGTACCCGCCCCGCACGACGATGGCGGCGTCACCCAGCCCGACGACGTCGGCCACTTCGAAGCCCGACGCCACGACCGGCGCGCTCGCCGCCAGGGTGAACGAGGTACCGGCGGCCAGCGCGGCGGCGTACGCCGAGCTGGGCACGGCCCGCACGAAGCTCGCGAAGTCGGGGTTCTTGGCATAGCCCACGAGCAACACGCCCGTGCCAGTGACCGCGGTGGGGCCGCTGCCCGCGAAGTCGAAGCTCGGGTCGAACGTCACCAACTTCGCGCCGGCCAAGTCGGCGCCGCCGGTGCGAATGCCGAACGCGGCGTTTTCGAGGCTGGCGCCAATGCCCCCACCATTGACGACGAAGGCGTCGTTGACACCCGCCGCGGTGAAGTTGCCCGGGGCGTCGAGCGAGCGGTGGCCGCCGTCGGTCAATTCGAAGACCGTGACCTTGCCGGGAAAGTTGGCGCCCGCCTGGGTGAAGCCGCCCATGAGCTTGGTGCCCGTGACCGCGAGGTAGCCCGAAATGTAAGCGACGCCGGCGTCGAAGCCCGAAGGCACAATCGAGCCGACTTCGGTGCCCAAAGTCAGCGACGGCAAGCTGCCCAAAGCGCGCACCGAAAAACCGCTGGTGAGGCCGTACAAGACCCCGCCCGATTCGGCGACCTGAATGACGCCCGACGGCAGCGCGCCCGACGCGGTGACGGTCGCGCCGTTCGCCAGCGCGAAGGTGCCGAGCACCGGGTCACCGGCGGTGTCGCACGGGGTGCCCGCGTCGACCGCGCCCGCGTCGACCTTGCCGGCATCGGCCGGGGTGCTTGCGTCGGCGGTCGAACCAGCGTCGTTCGCGCCCGCGTCGACCGGGCTTGCGACACACAGGCCGCTGCCGTTGCAGACTTGGTCGTTGGTGCAAACAGCGCACGCGCTCGCATTGAGGCCGCACGCGGAGCTGGTGTTGCTGGTGACGCACACGCCGCCCGTCGTGCAGCAGCCGTTCGAACAATTGACGGTGGAACAGGTGACCGGGTTGCTGGGTGGGCAAGCGAGTTGCGAACAGGCCAGCACCAGAAGGGTACCAAGTTGAATGACTCGTGAAGACCGCATGTCGTTTCGTCTCCGCGCGAGCCCCCGCGGGCCGCGCCATGGCACCGAAGACAACACGACGAACGAGACCCCAGCCGGGTGACGCCCGCCGTGCTCCCCTCGGAGCAGGTGGAACTGCTTCACATCACCGGAAGGTTTTCGGACTCACAGGCCAGCTCCCCATGGAGCACCTACTGGTCGTCGCTTCCCAGGCCCATACGGCCCAGTGCTTTCGTGACGACGTTCGTTCCTGTTCACCGCTGCGGGGCAGTTCTGGTTTCCCACCAGATTCCCTTTCCGACCAGCGCCGCCATAGTGGACGGCGGCCTCAACTCAAAGCCCAAAGAAGGTGTCAGCGGCCTGACGAAGCGTTTGTCGGTGTCATGACGGGTGGTACGGCATGACCCGTTTCTGATCAGCTACCCGGCCCGAGTGGCCCAGCCCCCTGAAATCACGCGCCTCTGCGTGGTCTTCATCTTGCTGTTCATGTTCTCACCCTCCTGCGGTGGTGATGACATGAGCCGACCCCCGACCATTTTGATTTCTGACGACGAGCGCCCCATTGCCATGGCCATGCAACGCGAACTGAAGCGCATGGGCATGACGGCCATCATCGACACCGACTCGAACGTGGTCGAACTGGCCAAAGCCCACCGCCCCGACCTCATCGTGCTCGACGTGCACCAGCGGGTCGACGGGCGCGACCTGTTGGCCCACCTCAAGCACGACCCCAGCACCAAAGACCTGCCCGTCATTGTGCTGTCGGGCATCGAAGACCAATTCGTTCGCCACACCTGCCTCGAATTGGGCGCCTACGACTACGAAGTGAAGCCGTTCGACCCGGGTTTCATTCGCCGCATGTTTCGCATGATTCACGACCGCGAAGCGCAGCCCGCCGCCGCCTAAAACACCTCGCCCACACGACCTGGGGAAGGTTGTGGCCACGCTGGGGAAATTGGGGGGAGACCCACCCCCGAGGCCCCATGAGCGGCAGCCGTGCCATTGAACAGAGCCAAGAACTCCAGCGCAACACGGGCCAGACGAGGCTCCGCGGCGCGTTCGCCGACAGCGTGAGCGACTACCAACACCAGCGGGCGGCCTACGAACAGGCCAAGCAAGCGTACTTGCAGGTCGAACGGGCCGGGTGGTCGACGCCGGGGTGGTCGGAGGCCCAACAGCGGGCCGGCAACGCGCTCGATGAAGCGAAGAAGGCGCTGCAGGGCAGCTCGCGCATCATGGGTGACTTGCTGCTTCGGTTGGCGCCTCCGGGCACGCCCCGCGCCAAGGTTTTCGACCACTACGGCAACGTTCCTCCCGACGTGGCCGCGCAGATCGCCGACCCGCGGAGCCGCGCGTCGTTCATGACCGACCTTCGAAAAGCCACCCGCGAACCGCAGGGGCCGCTGCCACCCGCGAAGCCGGTCTGGGGGCACCACGACCTCGAATGACGTTTACTGGGCAGGCGCCGAGGCGACCGAGCCGCCGTCGAGCGGGTACGCCAAACCGCAGCGAATTTTGCCTTCGGTCGTGTCGATGAGCCGGCAGTCACACTGCGTGAGCAACGACTTGCAGTAGTTGTTGTCGACGTCGTTGGGCGGGTTGCTCGACTCTTTGGTCGACGCCAGCGCGAGGCAGTTGTTTCGGTCGTTGGTGTTGCCCGTGCATTCGCACAGTTTTTCAGACAACTGCCGGCACGAGCTTTTGCAGCCAACGCTGAGCAGGGCGACGCACACCGAGAACGCGAGCAAGACGGCTTTCACGCGGCGCAACCTGCCACGGGGCGCGCCCTCGGAGCAATGAAATGCACGAGCGGGTCTCGGTGTTCAGGGTGCTTGGCCCAGAGCGGCGCCCAGCGTCTCGCGCAAGTACCGCACGGCGAGCGCAACCGTTCGCGGAGCGCTCTCGGGGGTGCGGGTCAACGAAGGGGCGACCTCCATCACGTCACCGCCCAACAGCCCGACCTCTCGCCCCAGGCGCCGAATGAGCTCGACCACCCAGTCGGGCGTCAGCCCATTGGGCTCGGGCGTACCCGTCGCGTCGGCCCACTTCGAGTCGGTACCGTCGATGTCGTTCGAAAAATAAACCCCCTTCACCCCGGTCGACTTCACGTGAGCGATGACGTCGTCAAGCGCTCGGGCTGGGTTCTCGAGAATGTCTTTGGCCCAGAATTGACGGGCTTGGGTCGTTTTTTCCCAATGGGCGCGGTCTTTGCCCGAAGCCCGAATGCCGACCTGGGTGAGGCGGCCTTGTCGGCCAATGGCTTCGTTCGCGTGCCAGCTCCAGGTGGCGAAGCAGTATTTCACGCCCAAGCGGCGCTCGAGCAAGTCGGTGTGGGCGTCTGACTGCACGATGCCCCAAGGCGCGGGAGCGACGCGGGTGAGCGCGAGCACCGCGGGCAGCGCGGTCGAATGGTCGCCGCCGAGCACGAACGGCTTGAGCTTCGGGTTGAGCGAAAACATCAGTTCCCACGCGCGTTGGGCAATCGACAGGGGGGAGGCGGGCAGGCCTTCTCGTTCGCTTGGGGGCACGTCGGGGTACAAGGCCAACTGGGTGGCGGCCAGCTGATCAGCGCTCAGCATGTCGTCGTGCAGCAACTGGGGCACGCACAACACGTCGCCCACGTCGACCAGGCCGAGCGACTCGGCACGGTCGGCCCAGTCGGGGGCTTCGTCGAGCAGCTGCAGCCGCATGGCTTGCGGCCCGGTGTTGGCTCCGCGCAAAAAGCCGGCGCCGACGTCTGACGGCAGGCCCAAAAGCGCGCCTTTCGCGGTCGGCAACCGAGCGAGCGCGTCGCGAAAGCGTTGCTGTACCTGGGCGTCAGAGTCGGCTCGGTACAGCGTTCGTTGCAGGCGCTGTTGCGCTTCGCGGCCGGTCGAAACGAGGTACAGGCCGCCTCCGGCTGGCTTCAAAATCGTCGCGAGTTCGTCGAGTGCCTGCATGCCACCGTTGTACAGCGAAGCGGCGTGGGTTGCTGCATGCCGTGTTCGCTCAATTCGGGCCACGGCGCGCCGACGGGCAGTATGGTGTCGCCGAGGGCACCACATGGGGTTTTCGTTCAGAGTCGAGCTCGGTTCACGGCGGCCGTCGTTCGAGCCGCTCAGCCAACCGGCCCCGGTCATGCTGGGGGCGGGCTCGGTGAAAGACGGGTGGCCCGAGGGCACCTGGCAACACGTGCCCGACGTGGCGGCGCGGCCGACGTCGCTCCAGTTGCTGCCCGCGCTCGGTGAGGTGTACCAACGCGCGGGGGCGACGGGGCGCTTTCTGGCCACCGTGCCGGCGCGTTCGACCCGCGGTGTCGAAGTGGGCTGGCAACGCAACGCGGTGTGCTTTCGCGTACCCGTGTTCGGCTCGCTCGCCGACTACGACCTGGCCGTGCACCTGGCGGCCGCCACGGCCCGGGCCGGCTTGACCACGGTCTTGGCCGACCACGGCCCCGACGGGCGCCCCACGGGCTCGCTGAGCCCCGACGCGGCGTTGAAGGCGTTCGACTCGAGCTTCGCGGCACGCCACCAAGCCGACACCGCCGGCCACGTGCTGAACGCGGTCGCGGCGGGAGAGACGTTTTTCGTCTTCGCTCCGCGAGGCTGGGTGGCGGTCGGCCCTGCGCTGCTCGCGGGTACTCCCCGCAGCGAATGGCTCGGCGGGGTGCTGCGGGCGCTGGGGGCACCAGGCCGAACCGACCCAGCCGTCGAAGCGGGCGCCCGCGAAGTCGCCACGCTGCTGACCCGCGCCATGGTCGGCGCGGCCGACCTCGACGACAAAGCCCAGGCGGTGCAGCTGCGAACGACGCTGCTGCTCGACGCCGACCTCCGCGGCTACGACTTTCGTCAGCTGCTCAACGATGCCTCGGCCGAGCGTGACCTCGGCGGGTTGAGGGGCTGGCCTTCGGCCCTTCGAACCAAAGCCCTGGTGCTGGCGGCGGAGGTCGTGGCGGCGGGTCAGCAGGGAGGCGCCGCGGCCGACACCGACGGCCTCTCGGTGCTCGCCGCGACGCTGAAGCTCGATGACGCCCAAGCCGTGCTCGAGTGCGCGCAGGTGACGTTCGCCGCGAAGTTCGCGACCCCGCCGCTCGACGGGGCGGGGGCTCGGGCCGTCGTCGAGGCGCTCTTGCTCGCGGGCATGGCCGACGGCCGAATCGACCCGCTTGAATTGGGCACTTGCGTGGCGCTCGGCCATACCGTGCCGAGCCTGGGGGCCCACGCCCTGGCCGATCTGGTGTCGGTGGCCGAGGCCCGCATCGTCAACGACATGGCCGACGTCGTGGCCGACCTCGGCGCGCTCGGCGAGGCCAAGAACCAGGCTTTCGTGCTGGCGTGTGAAGTCGCCTTCGCCAACAGCGGCCTGACGCCCCGGGGCCAGGCCGCACTCCGACAACTGCGTGACTGGCTCAAACCCGATGAATTCGTTGTCGAATCGGCCCTGCTGACATTTTCTCAAAAACAGGGAGAACCGCCGCGGCCAGCAAGTTGAACGCCTGCACAACTTTGGCACCGGTGTGACAGACAACCCCTCGTATTCAAGCGGCTTGAAGCCTTCTCGAAAGACGACCCATGTCCTCCAAAGTGCCTCCCAGGTTGCCGGCTCGGGCCGGCCGAGTTCAGCCAGCTCCCAGTGACGACGCGACGGAGAAGCGCACCGCCGACGACAACGCGGGCACGACCAGCTCGTCGACCGCGTTCGTACCCAAGGCTTCGGCCGAACTTCGGGCGCGGGCCTCACAGCGGGCGGCCAACCCGGTGCAGACGCCGGTACTCGACGGCTTCAAGCGCGACATGCCGTACGACTTCGCGACCGACCTGCTCACTTCGGCGGCCACGTGGGGCAAGGCGTTCGAAGCGGGGTTCTCGAACCAAACGACGCTGACGAACGCGAAGGTCGCGGGCGCCGGAGTGACGGTGCTCTCGCAGAGCGGCCCCCAGAGCGCCGCGCTCGACGCGTACCAGAGCGCCTTCGGTGGCAACGGCCCCTTGGCGCCGCACGGCCCCACGGGCGAACCGGCGAAGCTGATCAGCGGCAGCGACGCGTGGGCCCGCGAGCGCGACGACGTGCGTGGCCCGCTGAGCCAGTACGGCATTTTCAGCTCGAGAGGCCCGGCCTTCGTCAACCCGACGAACGGCGCCATCGGCAGTGGGTTGCGGGTGGGCGAAAGCAACGCGGTGGGCGGCTTCGCCGGCCCGAGTTCGTCGTGGGGCGCCCTCGGCCCGCTGAGCGAAATCGGCGCGCACGGCTTCAAGCGCGACCCCACCACCGGAGACTTTCTCGACGAGTCGGGCACGGTGCAGCGCACCGTCGACGCCCAATACGACTCGAGCACGGCCACGCGGCTGCACCTCTTCGAGCGCTACAGCGAAGCGCGCGCCAAGCAGCTCGGCAACCTCGGTGAACAAGACACGTCGTTCGGTGTCGACGGCACGCTCGGCTCTCCGAAGGAGATGGACGTGTACAAGTTCACGGTCGACCGGCCCCAGGTCGTGACGATCAACGCGCTGCCGACCGAAGACTCCGTGGGCGACAAGAAGAACGTCGACCTCGTCGTGTTCGACAAGCAAGGCAAGCCGGTGCGCCGCACGACCTCGACCAACGAGGCGAGCTGGGTGCAGGTCGTCTTGGCTCCGGGAGAATACGCGGTCGGCGTCGTTCGCTCAGGCACCGCTTCGGTGAGCGGCCGGCCCGCCAAACCGCAGGTCGCGTCGTCGAGTGGCCCGGCCTCGTACCGGCTCGACGTGACTGGCACGCAAACCCAGAACTTCGTGTTCGACTTGAAGAAGGGCGGCCAAGCGCTGATCAAGCGCGACGCGCCCGTCTCGGCGTCGACCATCGACCGAATCGACTTGAGCCGGCTTTCGGCCGACGACGTGCGAATGACGCCGGCGAACTGAGCCTTCGTCACCTATTTCTTGAGGAGTTCAGCGAAGCGAACCGAAAGGTTCGGTATCGACTTCGACGTCACGACCGCCGACCACGGCACTTTTCGAATGTTCGTGTACTTGCCACGGCGAGGCGAACGATGAACCGTGGTCGTGCGGCCCGCGAGGTCGAGCACCCAGTATTCAGGCACGCCGCATTGGGCGTACAGCGTCGCTTTGGGGCCAAGGTCGAGCTTCAGACTCGAATTGGCGACTTCGACGACCAGCAAAGCAGTCGAAGGGTGATCGTCGGCGGGCTCGACGAGAGCCGGTACGAATGCGAAATCGGGCTCGGGCTCTGATTCGTCAGAAGCAGCAATCGGCAATTGAACCATCACGTCGAAACCGGGTGAGGTTCGAGTCACGAAGAAGCGAGTGAGAACGCGAATCGCTTCGGCATGCGGGGTGCCCATGGGGCTCATGTCAATGACGGTTCCGTAGATGAGCTGAGTTCGTCGACCGTCGTAGACGCCCAGCTCGCCGAGCTGGTGATACACCTTTCGGGTCAGCGGTATCGCTCGTTGCGGAGCAATTTCTTCAGCGGTCAGCACCGCCTGATTGTGAATGGTTCGGCGAACAGCCGCAAGCCCGACCCAGTTCAGTCGAGCGCGTTATGGCGTTGGCGCTGGAGGCGCTTCGGGCGGGCCTGGTTCGGGCAGCGCCGGCGCCGGCGGCGGCTCGCTCGGAGTCATCATGGTGCGGCGGCTCTCGTGGGCGTAGCGCAACAGCGCGGCGATCAACGTCAGCAGCACCGGGCCCACGAAAATGCCGGCGAAGTTGAAGGCGCTCACCCCGCCCAACACCCCGACGAAGACCAACAACGTCGACACGTTCGACGAGCTGCTCACGACCAGGGGCCGAATGACGTTGTCAGAACCCGACACCAACACCACGCACCAGACCAGCAAGAACGTGGCCCACCCAGTTTGCCCGGTGGCCACCAGCGAAATGCACGCGGGCACCCAGACGAGCGTGGTGCCGACGACGGGTATGAGCGACGTCAACGCACCGATGGCGCCGAACACCAGTGGTGACGGCAACCCGGCGATGGTGAAACCGATGCCGATGAGCGTGCCTTGCACGAGCGCGGTGATGACGGTGCCGAGCACGACACCGCGGGTCACGCCGGCGAGCGTGGCGGCGAGCTGTACCTTGCGCGCGCTCGACATGGGCACCAGCGAGACCCCGACTTCGAAGGTGCGCTCACCGTCGCGCACGAAAAAGAACAGCAAGAACATGGTCAGCGCGAACTGGGTGATGACGCTGAAGAGCCCCAGCACCACGGCGCTGCTGAACGAAGCGACTTGCTGCAGGGCGGCTTGAGCGGCCGCGGCCGCCTCACCCAAGATTTGCTCTTTCGAGAAGTTCGTCACCGAGCCCACCGATTCGAGCAACCGCTGCACCGGCCCCAATTCGAGAATCAACTGCAGCGCGGGCAACTTGCGGTCTTGGGCTTCGACTTGAAAGCGGGTCAACAGGTCGGTCGTCTGCCGCACGAAGGTGATGACGAAGACGCCCACCGGCCCAATGATGACCAGCGACGCGATGGCGGTGACCAACGCCGCGGCGAGCGCCGGGCGGTGCCACTTCGCCACCAGGCGCCGGTTGAGCGGCTGCAGCATGAACGCCAGCAACGCCGCCCACAAAATGGGCGCGCCGAAGGGCTTGAGCACCAACAACAGCAAGGTGCCCAACACGAGAAACGTACCGAGCGCGAACGCGCGCGCGTAGAAACGTGACGAGGGCGAAGGCGTCATGTGGTGCTCCAGTCGCTCATACCGGCGGCGCGCGCCACAGAAAACCGAAACGCGCGCGGCGAAAGGGTGACAGCGGTGAATCGACCGGGCCGAGGGCTTGCGCCTTCAGCCCCAACGTCTCGAAGGCAGCCGACTGCAGGTCGGCTTCGTGGTCTCCTTGGTTGACGACCAACAGCACGCCGCCTGGCGCAATCACCCGCGCGACGTGCGCGAGCAATTCGTTCGGCTGCAGGTACCGGCTCGGCAAGCCCCACGCTTCGAGCGGGCCATTCGAGAGAAACGGCAAGAACCAAGTGACGAGCGAATACGGGCCCGGCAGCGAGCGCACGTCGGCGGCGAGGTAGCGACAGTCGGCAAACGCCGACGCCATGCGCTCTCCGTACACCCGCCGGGTGCTGCCCCAGGCGTACCGGCGGTGCGCGTCGAGCTCGACCGCGTCAGCACCGTGGGGCCAATAGGTCGCCAGACCCGCGAAAGCACAGCCATTTTTGGCGCCCACGTCGAGCGCCCGGCCGACCGGGAGCCCGCGGGGCACCAGGCGGTCGAGCAGGTCGAGCACGTAGAGGCTCTCGCGCCAGTCTTGGGCGTCGCACACGGTCGACCAGGGCCCGAGTTCGTAGCGGGTCGCCAGCTCGTGCATTCGCGCGCGGGCGGCCGGCTCGAACGGCTCGGCTTCGGCGAAGGCGGTGAAGGGGAGCACCCGCTTCCACGCGGGGGGCGACCAGGTGACGGCGTTGCGCCAGCGCCAGCGCCATTCGGTGAAGAGCGTCATGCGCCCGCCTCGAGCGCTGGTGCCACGACAGGGTGACGAAGGCCGGGCGGGGCGATGCTCATCGTGGCGGCTGTATGATCGACCATGGCCTCGCGCCACTGCGTTTCGCCGCCGACCCGCTCATTCCCAATGGGCTTGGCCGGTCAGAGCGCGGGTCACCATGTCACCCATGTGGTGCGCAATGGGGCTGGGCAACGCATCGGGCGCGAACAACTTCACCTCGAGCACCTCGAGCGAATTCATGGGCGGGCGTGACGGCTCTTTGACGCGCGCTTCGACGACGACCGTGACGGCGTGAAAGCGCAGATCACGCTTGGGGTCGGAGTACACGCCGAGCAGTGGCCCGTGGTCGATCAACTCGCAGCCGGTTTCTTCGAGCAGCTCACGGGCCAGGGTCGAGCGCAGGGTCTCTCCCCATTCCAACGTGCCTCCAGGGGGCGCCCATTCACCGGTGTCGCCCCGGCGAATCAGCACGACGCGCCCGTCGGGTACGCGCGCCAATGCGACCAGCCCGACCACCGGCCGGCGCAACACGTGACGGGCCGTCTCTTTCACCAGGCCCCAAACCGCCGACGGAATTCGCATGGTTCTCGTCGTATCGCACCAGGCCGTGACCTTCGCGACAAAGTGATGCATGTCTCCTTGAACATGATCACCCTTCGCGACGGTCGCCCCATTCGCCTCGCGGTCGACCGCGCGCATGCGCTCGAGCTCATTGTCGGTGACGAGGGTGTTCACTGGCCGTACCCCAACGCCGGGCTCGGTGGCCACAAAGTCGTGGTGTCACCACGCGAAACGCACGCGGCGGTGTGGCTGTTTTCGGGCCAGTCTGAAGTGGGGTACGAGCTGTTCGCGCTCACCCCGAAGCTGATGCACTTGGGCGGGTTGCCGTACCACTTCGGTCACTCCGAGGCGCCGGTGTTCTCGAGCGACAACGCGTGGCTCGCGTTGGCCACGACCGTCAACGGCACCCTCGACCCCTTCGACGAGGCGCCCTGGGGCGTGCTGTTCTGGCAGTCACTCCTCTCGAGCCCCGCCCCGCCGCATCGCTGCGCCCTCGAGGTCGTTTCGAAGACCGACGAAGATCAGGTCGACGCGCTCGAGCACGACTTCGAACCAAAGATTCAATTTGATCACGACTCCCTCGTGGTGCTCGCACCATGGGGTGAAAAGCGCGTGGTCCACCTCGGCGCGCCCTTGCCGGCGTCGCTGACCTTCGAAGGCCCAACCTCCTAAAATCACGTCGCTCCCTGGGTGGGCGCGCGTTCTTTTGCACCCGATTCGGCGGTGTCGGGTTGAAGGCGCGTGATTGCTCGTTCGCTCGCTTCGTTGGCAGTGCTGCTGCTCACCGTCACCACCGGCTGTCTCCCGGGCCCTGCCGGCCCTGCTGGCACCGTCACCGTCATCATGGCCGACGGTGGAGTGGTCGATGCCGGAGTGGTCTTCATTCAAGGCCCCGTCGGGCCCGCTGGGCCCAAAGGCGACCCGGGGCCCCAAGGCATCGCCGGGCCCGTGGGTGCCAGCGGCCCGACTGGCCCTGCGGGGCCCGCCGGAGATCGAGGGCCACCGGGGCCGACCGGTGCCGCCGGGCCAGGGGGCGTTTCGGTGGTCGATTCGGCGGGCACCGTGGTCGGCCCGTACTTCTTGATGCCTTCGACTTACCCGTTGCCCGGCTACCGCGACGCCCAAGGAGCCCTGTGGATTCTCGACTTCGACACAGGCGAAACCCGCGCAATGTCGTCAATCGACAGCCCCATTTATTACCCGAGCCTCAACTGCGTGGGCGAGCCGTACTTGAGCCTGTCCTTCAACGGGAGCGGCTCGAGAACGCCCATCAAGAACGCCGTGTTGACTCGCTACGGCACGGGCGAATTTCGCGTGCGGCGCGGTGCCATCGTCACCGGCGTATACGTGCAGAGCCAGCGCCCCGACGTGAACGGCACCTGCGTCAACAGCGGCAGTTCTTACGCCAGCTCGCTGTTGCGACTGAGCGAGACCCCCGTCGTCACCGCGGGCCCGAAGAATTGGTCGCTGCCCCTGACGCTGTCATTCTGACGCCTTGATTCGATGTTCGAATGGCGTAAGCGAGGTGCGGCGGGCCGTGCGGCCGCGCTCCCATGAAACTCGGTGCGTACGTCATTCACGGCAATTCGGTCTCGACGCTCGGGGCGGCGCTCGACAGCCTGCTGGCCGTGGCCGACCAGGTCGTCGCGGTTGACTCGGAGTCGACCGACGGGTCTTCGCGCCTGGTCACCAGCCGGGGGGTGCAACGGATCATTCACCCGTGGCGGGGCTTTGGGTCGGCGCGCAAGGTCGCCGCCGAGGCGTTGGCGGGGTGCGACTGGGTCTTCTTCTTAGACTCCGACGAGTGGCTCACCGAGCCGAACCGGGCGGCAGTGCGCGCGTTCAAAGCCACGAGCCCCGAACACGACGTGT
>JBGAIY010000635.1:0-3339 GCA_044225205.1 Myxococcaceae bacterium
AGCCGACCACGCCTTGCTCGGAGCCGCCGCGCACAGGTCTTTCGCCGCCGCGGCTTGGTCGTTCAGGGTCTGCGGAATGTTCGCTTTCACCGACGTGAGCGCGCACGCCTCGGTCGGGCTCGTGCAGGTGTTCACCGCGGGGCCACACCCCAACAGCGCGACCGACGAAACCACGACCAGACCCATTCTGAATTCATTGCCCATGACACATTTTCCCTCGTGAGGAGCTTTCACAACGCCGAAACAAACTTGAGCAACAGGGCCCGGTCGTCAGCCGACAGCGCTTCGAACGCGTCGACGCTGGCCTTCGCTTCACTGCCTTCGCCGCCGTGCAGCACGATGGCCTGTTCGACCGAATCGGCCCGGCCGTCGTGCAGGTAGCTGGGCAAGAACCGCAGCCCAATGAGCGGCGCCGTTCGCCATTCACCCGGTTCGGCGTCGCCGTCGACCAAACCGTCTGACAACGCCGGCCCCATGTCGTGCAACAGCAAATCGCAGTACACCCACGCGTCGATGCCGGCGAGTGGCGCCAGCGGGTAGTCGCTGCGCGTCTTCAACGAAGGCACGTGGCACGCCGAGCAGCCCACCCGGTCGAACAATGCGGTCGCCGCCGGGTCGGTCACCGGGCGGTTGGGCAATTCGAGCAAACGCATGTAGTCACCCAGCTCGTTCACCACGCTGAGGGGCACGTCGATGCCCGCTTTGCCGTCGTCGAGGCGCCCGTCGGGGTTCGGCAATTCGTCGGGCCGCAGCGGCGAGGTCAGGCCCATGTCGCCTTGCATGGCGTCGGCGGCGAACTCGTCGAGCGACGCGATGCGCGCCTTGAGCCCAAACCGACCAATGAGCCCCCCCTGCCCTTTCTGGTGCGAATGAAACGGGCTCTCGGGGTTGGCTTCGCTGTTGTAGGTCACTCGGTTGATGCGGCCGCTCACCGCCGAACCGACCGCGCGCTGTTTCGCCTCGACCGCTTCGATTTCGGTGTCGGCAATGGCCTCGAGGTAGCCCCGGCCAAACACCGCGGGCGCCGAGCGCTGCGTCAGCAACACCCCGGCATCGGCCGGAGCCAAGAGCGGAGTCGCCCCGTCGACCGAACGGGGCCGCTCGGTGTGACCGAACTGGAGCGAGTCGGCCGAACCACTCATTTTCATGACGAAGCCGGGCCCGCGCCCCGCCGCCTGATGACACGCCGAGCACTGAGCTCGTATGTACACGGGGCCCAACCCGTCGGCCGGCCGGTAGACCTCGTCGAATTGCGCGTCGCCCACCACGAAACGCGCCTTGAGCTCGGCCCCGGCCAACCGCAATGGCAGATCGCTCGACTCGTCGGTCACCACCGTCAACGGGGGCTGCGACGGAGCCGCGCACCCCGCCGCCAGCATCACCACCACCAACGCGTTCAGTGCATGCCGTGGCGCGGCGCGGCGAACACGTTCACCCGCGACGCCTCGGTCGCCTCCGTCAACGTGAGGCACAGCGCCCGAAACACGTCGGCCTCCATTCGAATGGTGACCGGGCCGACGCTCAAGTGAAACGTACCGTCGGCCCAGCGCTGCACTTCGGCGCACGGGCTCTTCGCCAACACCACGGGCGAACGTTCGGGGCTTGCCATTCATCACCTCGGGCTCCTTCAACAAGAGACCGAACATGTATTTGATTTTGAGAATCAAAGTCAACTACCGCCCACCCCCCAGGGCCGTGGCGCCATCAGCGCGGCTTACGGCGGTGCGAAGTTCAGTGTGAGCGCTGGCAGTCGGCCCACTTCATGGTGACGTGGTTGCCACCGGAGAAGAACAAGAAGTGCCCAGCTCCGCTGAGGTGAAAGATGCTCGGCACGGTGTCGCCCTCGGAGGTGACCGTGAACTGCTCTTGAATGGTGAGCCAGTCGGCGTGCGGAGGCAACGTGGCGGGGCGGTAGGTGCCTTTGAGTTCGACAAACGTCTCGGCGTCGAGCCACGCGGTGCCATTGAGACCCTTGTCGGTCTTGGCCTTGACGCCGACCACGTACACCGTGTGCTCCCACAGTTGTTCGGTTCGCAGCAGCACGAACTCGTGCTCAGCGACCTGCCCTTTCGAAAACGGCGATTCGAAGCTGAAATCGATGACCGCGGCTTTCTTTTCGTCGTCGATGGCCCGTTTGAGCTGCGCGGCGCTGAGTTCTTCGCCGTTCTTCCACCACCTTGAAGGTGGGTCGTCGTGCTGTTGCCCCGCTTGCAGGGTTGAACGAAACAGGCGGCGCTCGCTGCCGGTGGCCTTGCCATCTTTGCCGAAGACTTCGGTGGCGAGGTCGACCTGACAAACGACCAACGGCGCCTGCCGCGAAGCCGTCTCGGTCGCTCGAGCGACCAACGTGGCCGCGTCGAGGTCGGCCGCCAACACCAGCGCAAGAATCGAAAGCATGGGTCCCTCCTACCGAATCACGAGAACGGGTTTCGAGCTGATGTGCACCAACCGGTCGGTGGTGCTGCCCAACATGACGCGCGAGACCACGTTGTGCCCTTTGGCGCCAATGACGACGCCCCACACCCGCTCGGCCTGAGCCAAATCGGCAATCGCTTCGGCGGGTGCGCCGTGAAGCACAATGGCGTCGCTCTCGCCGCCCTCGGCTTTCACGATGTGCGCGGCCTTGTCGAGAATCTCCTTGGCGGCGAGTTGGTTGCTCTCTTCGAGTCGCGCAATGGTTTCGGCGTACACGCTGGGCGGCAACAAGACCGGAGGAATGACGTAGACCAGCTCGACCCGAGCGCTGAGCGCCTTGGCGAGCGACACGGCCATGCGAGCCCCTTTGAGCGACGCTTCAGAACCGTCGACGGCGACAAGAATGGTCTTCATGCCGAGGTGATGCCACGACCGACCGGGCCCGTCGAGCCCCTCCTCGCGGGGCCTGAGGCGCTCGGCCAGCCCACGCATTTCGTGCGGGCCTGCCGCCAGGTCAAGGCAACGGTGGCGCCGAACGCCTGGTGGAGCGCCTCGGCACGACCTTCGCCACCTCGCCGACCCGAATGAGGCCCGGCCGCTCGACCCAGCCCACCAACCCGCGGAGCCCCCCCGCCGCCTTGACGAAGGCCGACGTCACGTCATGGCCCAGCTGAGCCGTCAGCACCCGCCCCGTGCGTCGGCACGGCTAGTTGTCACCATCGATGACGACGATGGCCCCCGACTCGAAGACGAGCCGGGTTGAAGGCTCGAGCGCCGTCAGGGCCGGGGCACCGGCCAAGCACAGGTTTGCAGCGTACCAACGGCAGTCGAGCGGCGGGCCGTCAAGCCTTCGTGCGACTTCGGCGATCTCTTCATCGCTGACCAGCGAGAGCTGGCGGCTGTTTCGCACCTGAGCCCCTCTCG
>JBGAIY010000045.1:0-27822 GCA_044225205.1 Myxococcaceae bacterium
CTTCTTCACCCTCGATTCGCTGGGAGAAACGATGCTCTCGTTCGGCAACACGTACCTGCAAATCGAGGGCAACACCGACGCGCGTGGCAACGAGCAGGTGAACAAAACCCTGTCGCAGAAGCGTGCCGAATCGGTGAAGCGGTACCTCATTCAGAACTTCAACATCGAGCCGAAGCGCTTCGTCGCGGTGGGCAAGGGCAGCGCGAACCCGGTCGCGTCAAACGACACTGAAGACGGCCGAGCCCTCAACCGGCGAACCGACATCAAGGTCGTTCTCAATGCCCAGTGAGGCCAAGCCCGCCAAAGTGAGCCGAGCGAAGGCTCCGCTGTGGGCCATTCGCTCGGCGGTACCCACGGGCACGGGGCGGCTGCTCTCGGTCGCTTCGTTGGGCGTGATCATGCTGGGGTGGTGCGTGTTGTCGTACGTCGAGGTGAACCGCGACGGCACGCCCGGGCCGTTGGTGCCGGCGTTCTTCTTGCCGGCGCCGCACGAAGTGGTGAAGAGCCTGCTGTACCTCACGTTCGAGAAAGACCTGCTGTCGGCGGTCGGCGTGAGCACGCTGCGCATCATCAAGGCGTTCGGCTTGTCGCTCGCGGTGGCCATGCCCCTGGGCATCTTGATGGGGAGCTTCGACGCGGTGAACCGGCTCTTCGACCCCATCGTGGCGCCGTTGCGGTACTTGCCCATCACCGCGTTCATACCGCTGCTCATTTTGTGGTTCGGCATCGACGAGACGCAGAAGGTGGCGTTCTTGTTCTTGGGCACGGTCGTCTACTTGCTGCCCGCCATCGTCGACGCGATTCGTCAGGTGCCTGAGGAGTTGGTGCAGACGGCTTTTACCTTGGGGGCGACCAAGGCCCAGGTCATTCGCACGGTCTTGATACCCGCGGCGTTGCCCCAAATTTTCGACGGCTTTCGAGTGATGAACGCCATCGCGTGGACGTACATTATTCTGGCCGAGCTCGTGAATTCGAAGAACGGCATCGGGTACATTTTGCAGCTGGCGCAGAACCATTTGAAACCCGAGTGGAGTTTCGCGGGCATTTTGGTGGTCGGCGTCATCGGCATCATCACCGACCTCATCATTCGCGCGATCAACCGCGTGCTGTTTCCTTGGAGGGAAGCCGATGTCTGACACGGCCCCCACCGGCCCGTCGGTGACCGAGCCCGCCGTCGCGGCGAAGCTGGCCACCCCGACGCCCCCGAAGCTCGAAATTCAAAACCTGTTCATCAGCTACACCGACCGGAGCGGCAACTCGGTGCAAGCGGTCGACGACGTGAGCCTGACGGTGGCGAACAAGCCGGGCGTGGGCGAGCTCGCCGTGTTTTTGGGGCCGTCGGGCTGTGGCAAGAGCACGGTGCTCAAAGCGGCGGCCGGGCTGTTGCAGCCCGACTCGGGCCGAATTCTGGTCGACGGCGTGCCGGTCTCGGGCACGGGCCGCGACCGCGGCATGGTCTTTCAGAGCTACACGAGCTTTGCGTGGCGCACGGTGCTGGGCAACGTCGAGTATGGGCTCGAGTTGCAGGGGGTGCCGAAGAAAGAGCGCCGAGCCCAAGCGCTGGCGATCATCGAACAGGTGGGGCTCAAAGACTTCGCGAACGCCTTGCCGAAGCAGTTGTCGGGCGGCATGAAGCAGCGGGTCGCCATTGCCAGAACCGTCATCAACAAACCCAAGCTCATCTTGATGGACGAGCCCTTTGGCGCGCTCGACCCGCAAACGCGCTGGGGCATGCAGTCGTTGATTCTCGACGTGCTGCGTACGCAAGACAACACGGTGCTGTTCGTGACCCACGACGTCGAAGAAGCCGTGTTCGTGGCCGACGTCATTTTCGTGCTTTCTCACCGGCCCGCTCGGGTGCTGCACCGAATCGAAGTGCCCTACTTCGAGTCGCGAGAGCCGAAGGTGAAACAGTCGCCCGAATTTCAGCGCGTCGTGAACCATGTGCTCGACCAGCTGCACGCATTGAATGTGCAGGGCAACATTCGGGTGGGGCTCTAACGTGGTGGAGGGGTTTGCGGCGCAGCGGGGCGCGACCCGAGGCGGTACACCCGAGCCGAGGGCCGCCACGCTGGGCGCGCGGCCTCACCTTTCGCTCACCTCCCACCCAAGCGCGGCGCAGCGGGGCGCGACCCGAGGCGGTAAATAGGGATGCTTGACGACCGAGCACCGAACTACCTGAAGGCCGCGTTTCTCAACGTGTACAACTTGAGTCTGCTCACGGGCGCCGGCGTAGCGGCCGCGGCGACCGGAGACTGGCTCATCATGGCTGGGGCGGGCGCGCTCGAAGCGCTGTGGCTGGTCTTCGGTTCAGACTTCAAGCCGTTTCAGCGCGCGGTGCGCGAAGCCGACCGCCAAGCGCGCGACGCGGCCGACCGCAAGCGGGTCGAAGCGCTGATGCAAGAACTGCCCGAGCGTGAATGGCAGCGGGCCAAAGCGCTCGACGAACTGCGCCGCGAAATCGAACGCGACATGCAGCACAACACCGCGTTTCAGGCGATTTTGCTGCAGAGCGAGCTCGACAAGCTCTCGAAGCTGCACCAAAGCTTCGTCAAGCTCGCCACGTCGTGCAAGCGCGCCGAGACCTACTTGCAGGCCATTGACACCAGAGAACTCGAACGAAACTTGGCCGCGCAGAACACGTTGGCCGAAAAGACCGACCAGCCCGAAATTCGGTCGCTGGCCGAGCAAAATGCCAGCGTGCTGCAGAAGCGGTTGGCGACCATCAAAGACATCACCACCTACTTGGCCCGCGCGCGTGGCCAAATGAACTTGATCGAAAACTCGGTGCGCTTGCTGCGCGACCAAGCGCTCACCATGGCGAGCCCGAACCAGCTCACCGAGCAGCTCGACGACCTGCTCACGGGCGTCGACGCCGTTCAGCAATCGGCGAAAGACCAAGAGGCCATCTTCTCGAATTCGTTCGACCCCATTGCGCCCGTGTCGGAAAGCGACGCGGCCGTGGCGGCGCCGTCGACCCGGGTGCGGTGACCCAGCATGGCCTTGACCCGTTCAACCCGCGCCGGTTTCGACGTGCTGCAACTCGAAAACACCCAAGGCACGGCGCGGGTCGAAGTGTGCCCGGCGCGAGGCGCCTTGGTGACGAGGTACCAGGTCGGCGACGACGACCTGTTGTTTCTCGACGAGGCCACCTTCGCCGACCCCACGAAAAACGTTCGGGGGGGCGTGCCCATTCTGTTTCCCGTGGCGGGGCCCGCGCCCGCCGGGTCGCCGATGAAGCAGCACGGCTTCGCGCGCACCTCGCCGTGGCATTTGGCCGACACGAGCGGCGCCCACGTTTTGCTCACGCTGAACTCGTCGGCCCAGACGCGGGCCCTGTTCGACGGTGACTTCGAAATGCAGTTCACCCTGGGGTTTCAGGGAGACGCCCTCGAGCTGAACTGGTCGGTGCGCAATACCGGCCGAGCGGCGTTCGGGCTGCACTTCGGGTTGCACCCCTACTTTCGGGTGCCGCTGGCCACGAAGGCCAAGGCCCGCGTCGATACCGATGCGACCCGTGCGTACGACAACCGCGACCGGGCGTTGAAGGCGTACGACTCGGCGGTCGGCGTGTCGTTCGAGCCCGCCGAAGTCGACCTGCACCTGCTCAACCATTCGGCCCCACACACGACGTTGCACCGGGGCGACGGGGTCGACGTTCGGCTCGACTGGTCGGGGGCGTTTCAGACGTTGGTCGTCTGGTCGTTGCCGGGCCAGCCATTCGTCTGCGTGGAACCCTGGAGTGGCCCTTCACTGGCGGCCTACAGCGGCCCTCGGCCGTCGTTGCGGCCGAATGAGACGGCGAACTTCGCCCTTCGGGTGTCGCGCCAGCCGCACTGAAGTTGTGACCCATCGTCGGCCATGGGGGCGCCCGAGCACACGCGACGAAGCCGTGCGAGCCGAACAGCGGCGCTCACGCGCGCGCTGACAGCACGTGAGCCCTCGGCCAGGCTCACTGCTCGGTGATGTTGAACTCGGTGCGGCGGTTTTCAGCGCGACCCGACGCGGTCGAATTCGAAGCGATGGGGCGGGTCTCGCCGAAGCCGACCGCTTCCATGCGGCCGGGGTCGATGCCGAGCTTGAGCAACGCCGACATCACCGAATCGGCGCGCTGCTGCGAAAGGTACAGGTTCTTGGCGTCGTCGCCGACCGAATCGGTATGGCCTTCGATGCGGAGCTTCTTGATGCGCGGCGTGTCTTTGAGCGCTTGGGCGACTTCTTTGAGAATTTGCGTGCTGATGCCGGCGACAATTTTGGCGCTGCCCGTGGCGAAGTTGATCTGCTTCTTGATCTCGATCTTCTCTTTGGTGACGGCCACGAGCGAGTACTTCTTCGGGCAGCCGCGGTTCTCGGCCGGGCCGTAGTCGTTCGGGCACTCGTCTTGTTCATCGGCCACGCCGTCGCCGTCTTTGTCTTTGATGGGGCAACCGCCGGTGCTCGCGGGGCCGGGCTCGTTGGGGCACTTGTCTTGGGCGTCGGGCAAGCCGTCGGCGTCGTTGTCGAGGTCAGGGCCCGTCGTCGTCTTGAAACCCGTCTTTGTCTTCGGGTTCGTTGGGGCACTTGTCTTTGTCGTCGGGTATGCCGTCGTTGTCTTTGTCGGTGATGGGGCAGCCGAAGTTCTGCACCGGGCCGGCTTCGTTCGGGCATTTGTCGGCGGTGTCCATCACGCCGTCGCCGTCGTTGTCGGGGTCGGGGCAGCCGTCTTCGTCTTGAAAGCCGTCGGGGTCTTCGGGCTGGTCGGGGCAGCGGTCGACCGAGTCGGGCACACCGTCGCCGTCGCGGTCTTTGGGGGCTTCGACCGGGCAACCTTTGTTTTCGGGAGGCCCGGGCAACCGGGGGCAGGCGTCGTCGCGGTCGAGCACGCCGTCGCCGTCGGAGTCGGTCTCTTCGATTTTCACGACGAGCTGCGGCTGCTCTTTGACGAGCACTTGCCGCGGCGAACAGTCTTTCGACGTCGCAATGGCGAGCGCTTTCTTCGACGCCACGTCGGCCACGCCAATGTGGTCGTGCGCGCGCATCGAATTGCCTTCTTCGAGTTCGCCCAGCGCGAAGTCGAGGTTTGCCTCGGCGGTGGCCAGTTCTTTGGGGGCGCAGCGCATGGCGCCCGCGCGCCGGGCGCGTTCGAGGTCGACTTTGATCACGTCGCCGCTCGCGCGCAACGCGGCGCCGCTGTAACAGCCCGAGACCAGCAGCAGCAGTACCAGAGAAGACGCGCGCATCACTGACCGGGTACCTCAGGCGCCGTGGTGGGTTCGGCCCGCTTGCCGACCTTCATGGCCTGGTTGCGAGCCCGAGTCGCGAAGTCGAGCGCCTTCTTCGCGTAGTCGACCGCTTGCTCGTAGTCAGAGTAACCGACCTCTTCTTTCGACTTGTGCAGGTAGAGGGTGGCCGCCGTCCACTCGTAAGGGCTCAGCTTTTCGGCCTGCGCGGTCTTGGCGGCGTCGAGCATGGTCTCGGCGTCGATCAGGTACGCGGTCGACTGCACCGGGCCGCAATGCACCGCGGCGGCAGCTGCGACAAAGAAGAGGACACGACGCGCCAAAACCATGTGGGGGCCGAAGGTCTCACGCCCCTTCGAGAGGGTCAATCTTCTGGAATCATTGGCTGTTGCGCTTCTTGACCCGCGGCAGTAGGCCAACGGGCAGTTCGCCAATTTGAAGTCAAGCCCACACCGTACGTAGAGTCCCTGATCATGGCCCCAAAGCAGCCCACTGGTTCGACCCCTTCTGCTCCTGGTGACCCGCGGCCACGTGCTCAAATTTCGTACGAAGGTGAAGACGAATTCAGCACGATGTCGCTCGACCCCGAGCGGCGCAAAGCACTCAAGTCTCGGCAGGTGTTGAAGCCGGGCGCCCCTGGTGAACGTGAAGAAGTGCAGATCAACGAACTGCGCGCCACGAACACCCAAGGCATCGTCGGGTTCTTTCGAAAAATCTTCGCGAAATGAGCGACCGCATCACCACGTATGCGGCGTTCTGGCCGTTTTACTTAGGTGAGCACCGGCAAAAAGCCACGCGGCTGATGCACTTTGTCGGTACGTCGCTCGCGGTGGCGTTCTTGGTGGGCGGCGCCGTCACCGGGCGGCTCGCGCTGTTTCCCATTGCCATTGTGCAAGGGTACGCGTGGGCGTGGGTGAGCCACTTCTTCATCGAAAAAAACCGGCCCGCGACGTTCACCTACCCCGGGTGGTCTTTCATTTCTGACTGGCGCATGTGGGCGCTGATGTTGACCTTTCAGCTCGACGGCGAACTCGAGAAGCACCGCATCGACCCCAAGCCGAAGTCGGCCGAAGTGCCGCAAGCCTAAACCCGTCAGCGCAGCGCGACCGACACGCTCGCTCCGAAGGCTTGCGCCGTGAGTACCGGGGTGACGGTCACCGACGCGGCGCGAGGCGCCTGTGAAAACAGCAAGAACGTGAGCGCGCTCGACACCGCGAGGCCGACCCCCGCCCCGACCAACGCGAACGTCGTCAACCGATTCGCTTCGATGCCGGTCATCAAGTCGAGGGCTTGGCGGTGCCCGCTGTCGGTCACCGGCGGCAATTGGCCAGCAGCGGTGAGCTGGGCGAACCGCTCGCGGTCGCCGCTGGCCGTCGCGAACACCACCACGCCGGCCGCCGCCGACACCACCGCGGCCCCCAGCAACGAAAACCCCACCACCTTCGAGACGCGAACGTTCGACTCCGTCACCTCGACGACCGGGCTCAAGGCGGGGCTCGGCGCGACTGTCGGCGGTGGGGGCACCGCGGCGAACTGTTTGTTTTCACTTCTGTTTTCGACCGGTGCGGGGGGCGTGGGCGCCCCTTCGCGCCCGACGATGCCGTTGCCCTGGCCGGTGACAATGAAGTTCGCGAGTTCGTCAATGGGGGCCGAGGGAGCGCCGGGCGTCACCTGCACCCCGCCCTCGCGGTCTTTGACCCCGTTGCGCAAAATGAGTGCCCGGTAAAACGGCGGGCCGTCTCGGCCCTCTTTCCAAAACACGACGATGTTCTGCGCGCCGACGGCGTTGGCGACTTTCTGGGCGAGGCTTTCAGCCGGCGTGGTGCTCGACGCCAGACACAGTGGCACCTGCGGCAACAGCGCGCCTTCGAACGCGAGGTCGATTTGCAGGGCCCCTTCTTTCGGCAGCGTCACCACGTGGGGAAACGAGACTTGCTCGGCCTGCGCCACCGAAACGCGGTACGAGCCCGGCACCCATTCGCCCTTGAACGGCACCTTGCCGACCGAGCGGCCGTCGACGAACACTTCGGCTCCGGGGGTCGACTGCACCTGCAGCACCGCTTTTCGGGTGCGCTGCAACTCTTTGCGCAAGAGTTCGAACAACTGAATCGTCGACGGGGTGTAAATGTCGGGGTCGAGTTTGTACGCGGGGTCGACCCGCAAGACGCGGCGAAACAGCTCGGTCGCCTCGGGCTTTCGGTCGAGGGCTTTGAGCGAAATGCCCTGCAAGAGCAGCGCGTCGGCGGTGACGGGCCACGGCTTGACCGTGGGTGAAATTTTCTCGAGCTCGAGCGAGGCTTGCCGGGCCAGCTCGAGGGCCCGCTCGAGTTGACCCGCGTAGTACAGCGTGCGGGCCGATTCGACTTGGCGCTGCACGTCTTCGAGGCTGAGCGCGGGCCGCGGCCGCAACAGGGTGAGCACCATGTCGGGAGAAAACAATTCGTCGTGCCAGCGGGTCTTCAGCGCCTCGTGAAACGACGCCATGCCCGTGAGCAACTCGCCGTTGCGGCAATCGGTGGCGACCGCGACGGTATCTTCGCCGCCGCCCACGACGGGTGAACCGAGCAACACAGCACCACCGCCACGACCCCGACCTCGAACCGATGCATGGCGGCACTCTATACCCCGCTTCGGTCGCGACGGAGCTTCGCTCGTATTGATCTGCTCTGGCACCCAGATGCGCTACGCTGCCGCCCCTCTGCAACGGTGGAGCGCGTCGTGTTGAGCCCAGGTTCAACCATTGGCCGGTACGTGGTCAGCAAGAAGCTGGCCGAAGGGGGCATGGCCGAGGTCTACCTCGCGTCGGCCGTCGGGCCCGAGGGCTTCGCGAAAGAAGTGGTCATCAAGGTCGTGCGCAGCTTCTTGGCGAACGACCAGCAGTTCATCGACCTGTTCATCGCCGAAGCGCGGCTGTCGTCGAAACTCAACCACGCGAACGTCGTGCAGATTTTCGACTTCGGCAAAGTCGACGATTCGTACTACCTCGCGATGGAATACGTTCGCGGCGCGTCGTTGTGGGAACTGCGCAAGCGCTGTCGCGAGCGCGGCGTGCCGTTTCCTCCCACCCTGGCGGCTGAAATTGGGGCCCAAGTCGCGCGAGGCTTGCAGTACGCCCATTCGCTCACCGACCGGGGCCAGCCGCTGGGGCTCGTGCACCGCGACGTCACCCCCCACAACGTGTTGCTGAGCTTCGACGGCGCGGTGAAATTGACCGACTTCGGCATCGCCAAGGCGGGTACGTCGCAAACGGCTCCCGGCATTTTGAAGGGCAAGTTCGCATGTCACCCGAGCAAGCGCGGGGAGACGCGGTCGACGCGCGCACCGACGTCTTCGCCCTGGGCATCGTGCTGTGGGAACTGCTGACCGGCGGACGCTTGTTTGACGCCGACTCTGAAATCGGGGTGCTGCGGGCGGTGCAGCAAGCCGCCATCGTGCCTCCGAGCCGCTTGAACCCCGACGTGCCCGACGACTTGTCAGACATCGTCATCAAGGCGCTGGCGCGGCCCCTCGACGAGCGTTTTCAAACCGCGTTCGACCTCGAGCGGGCGTTGGCGAACTACGTGCTGCGCCACGCGGCCACGGTCGAAGACACTTCGACGTCGGCGTTCTTGCAGCAACAATTTCAAGACGACTACCACGGTACCGCCGGGCCCGAGCCCGCCGAAGGGCTCGACGAGCTGAGCCACGGGCCCACGCTGGCGGTCAAACGAAACCATGCGCTGACGACCCCCGACGGCCCGCCACGAAGAGCCGAGTCGGGCGACGAGACGCTGCCGAGGCGCGAGCCGGTCGACCCGTCACTCAAGACGACTGATCAGCAGCCTGGGGTACCCGCGTCGATTTCGCAGCGCTTGCGCACGTTGAAGGGCGACTCGCCGAGCCCGGGCTTGTCGGCGGCGGCCGTGACCGAACCGGGGGCCGACGCGTCGAATTCAACGTCGGAGTCGGCGCCCGCGTTCGTCGCCAAACCGAAGACCGACGTCATGCCCGCCCACCGCCCTTCGCGGAGGCTGCCGTTGGCGACGGCGGCCGCCGTACCCGAATCGAGCCCGTCTCCCGCCCCGGTCTCGGCGTCTTCGGTCAGCGAGATTTCGGTCGTCGGTCGCCCGTCGGGCATGTCGACCACCTGGGTCGTCACCGGCGTGGTGTTGTTGGCCGGCGTGGCCGCGGCGCTCGCGTGGTTCGTCGCGCAGCACGACGGTCACCCCCTCGAGGTGGCTCGCGCCGAAGCGCCGACCGAGGCGCCCAGCGGGTCGCCCACGCCGACCCCGTCAGACCCACCCGTGACGGTCGACGCCGAACCGCCGAGCGCGCTGCCCGAAGCGTCACCCGATTCGGGGGCCGCCGCACCCGCCCCCGAAGCACCGCGAGAATCAGACAAACCAGCCGCACCGACGGTGGCCGCCGAACCGCCGCGGCCGGCTCCAGCTCGGCCCACCGGCGCCCGGGTGGCGGCCCAAGGCACCCTCGACCTGCGGGCCGTACCCTTCGCGATGGCGTGGCTCGACGGGCGCAGCCTGGGCGAAGTGAACGGGTTCGGTCGCTTCAAGGTGAACGCCGGGCTCCACGACCTCAAGCTCGTTCACCCGCGGTTGACCAAGACCGAGCACGTCACCATCAAAAGCGGAGAGACGACGACGCTCACCTTCGACGTGAGCCAAGTCACTTCGAAGAACGCTGCCAATTCGGAGTGAAGGTCGCGTTCTGCACCGTCGGCGGGTGAATGGCCACGAAGTACTGCGCGCGGCGATTCTTGGGCTCGTCGGTCTCGTCGGGGGTTTCGACCGCCAGGGCTTCTTCGCCGAACCCTTCGAAATACATGGGTATTTTGAGGCCTTTCGCCCGAAACGCACGGGTGAGGGCCGCGGCGCGGTTGAGCGAGAGCGCCCGGTTGTTGGCGCTCGAGCCGACGCTGTCGGTGTGGCCGGCCACGAAGAGCTTCACTTCGGCAAAGCGGCCGAACTTGGCCACCGTTTCGGCGATGAGCTTGGCACTCGCGTCGATTTTGGGCTGTTGGTCGGCGCGAACGCGAGCCTCTCCCGTGTCGAAGACGACTTCGTCGTGCGGTATTTCAATGGCCCAGGGGAAAAAGTCGACCCCGGTGTAGGCGCCCGACGTGTCGTAGCCCACCACGCTGATCTGCAACGGCTTGCCGGGCGCGGCGGGCCAGGTGACCGTCAACGGCGTGCCCGGCGCTTCGGCGTGAAATTCAATGTCGTCGTCGAACGCAAAGTCGCCAGTGTCCATTTTGACTTTGAGCGACACTTTCGCGGCGGGGTTGCTGAGCCGCAGGGTCAGCGTGCGATGCTCGACGTCGACGTCGCGGGCTTTGTCGATGGTCATGGTCAACGGGCCCACGACTTCGGTTTCGAATTCGAGCGGCATTTCGCCCGTCGCCCCAGTGGGAAAGTCGATGGCGAGCGCCCCCCGCCAACGAAAACGGCCGACGCCTTGGTCGAGCCGGTACGAGTGGGTCGACCCTGGCCGGCCGGCGCCGCGCACGTTGAGCTTCTTGCCGTCGTCGCGCTCGAGCACCAAGTGAAACCCACTCAGGGGCTCTTGCAACACCACCTTCACGGTGGGCATGCCGCGACCGACCATGACGTGGTTGTGGTCGACCGAAACGTCGACCGCGTTGGCCCAGGCCGAACCCGAAGCGACGGTCAGCGCGCACACCACGGGCCAGAGGGCAGAGGCAGCGTTCACCCGTTCGATATACCGCTTTTCGGGGCGGCTGGCCGACCTGCCCTTTCGACCAGCGGTGGGCTTCACCGACGCCGCGACGGGAGCACCACGCGGGTGACGCGCCGAAACACCTTGTTCGAAAACGGCAGCTCGTTGCGGTTGAGCAGGTCGCGCTCGTTGGCCCAGACGAGCTCATTCGAAAAAGGGTCGTACAGCTGCCAGGCCCGGTTGTGCCCAGAAACGCTCAGTTGAATGGCCAGCACGAGTCGCCCGCTCTTGCCGGGGGCGGCCCCGAGCGCGAGGGGCACCGGCAGCCCTTCGCTCAACGCCACCGCGCTGTCTGAAATGGCGGTTTCGAGCGACAACCCGCCCGGCACGTCGACTTCTGATTCTTGCCATTCGAGGCCGAGCGCTCGGGTCGCTTCAGAAAACACGTCTTCGATCATCGCGCTGGGGGTACCGCCCGACGAAAACGGCGCGTGGGGCTCGCTGGCCGCGGCCGGGCGACGGGTGAAGGTCGGCTCTTCGCGAATGAGCGGGCCGACGTCGTTCGAGTCGGCCACGAAGCCCGACGACGGGCGGCGTTTGAGGGCGTTCAGGTCGACCGGAGGGGGCGGTTTCGCCAACGGCACTTCGTCGTCAGACGGTTCGAGCGTGCCGCCCTTCAATTCGAACGCGTACAGGGGGTCGGCTTCGGCGCGCAGCAGCTGGGCGACGGTGTAGTCACTCGGCGCCGACTCATCGAGCGTGCAAGCCGTGAAGGCGTCGTCGTCGCCCATGGCGCGCAGCTGGTCGGCGAAAGCGTGCACTTCGTTGGGCGTGTGGCCGGCAGCGACGGCGCGTTGCAACAGTTCGCGCTGCAGGTCGCTCGCCGCGTCTTCGAGCAACTCGGTGAGCAGGCGTTGCGCCGTGGCGGGCCACCGACTCAGCTGGGCCTGGGCTTCTTTCGACAGCACGACCGACGACGCCGGCGACGCCTTCGACCCACGGCCTTCGGTCTTGGTGGTGGAGGCGCGGCTCATCGCAGGCTCCGCGGCAGGCGCTCCGCTGCCCGGTGGAGCGCCGAGGTCAACGCCGAAACCAACGCGAGCCGCTCGAAGTGAGCGACCAGCAACGGCACGTCGGCGTCGCTCTTCACCCGCACCGCCCAGCGTCGCAGCAAGGCATGCAGCGCCGGCAAGGCGGCGAATTCGGTCTCGGCGATTTGCCGAATGCCGTGCGCCGCGGCCTTGGCCGAGCCGTCGAGCCGTCGCATCGTGCGGGCGCAGTCGTCGAGGTGGCGTTGGGTGACGTGGCCGCGGCGCAGCTCGTCGAGCTCGTCGAGCAACACTTCTCCGTTGAACTCACGGCCGAGAAACGGCGTCGACGGTGATGACTTCGAGGGCCCCACGGGCGAAAGAGCCTAGCAGCACTGGCCGAGATACAAGGTTGCTCGAAACGCCCAACGGAGCCCGAACGGCGTGCAGCCGGCCCCGAGCAAGACTTGTCGGAGGGCTTCTGACGGGGCTTGCGCGGGGTCAGCCCGCGGCCTCGGGGCGTGGGCCTTCGGCCACTCCGACGACCGAAATGTCGAGTCGATTGGCCCACTTGAACAACACCGACGCGTCGAGCAGCACGGTTTTGCCGGCTTCAATGGCGAGCACGCGAGCGCCCACTTCGCGCATGACCTCGAGGGTCACGGGCCCGGCGGCGGGCAGGTCGAAGCGGAGGTCTTGGTTGGGTTTGCTGCGCTTGACGACGACCGTGCCGGGCCCCCCGTAGCGGCCTCCGCGGCGAATGGCTTCGTCGGTGCCCTCGACGGCTTCGACCGCCAGCACCGCGCCGTCTTTCACGACCACGGTCTGGCCGACGTCGGCCCGGCCGAGCGCGAGCGCGACGTCGCGGCCCATGGCGACGTCGGCCCATTGGGCCTGGGTCGGCACCGGCCCCGCCAGGTGGCCTTCTCGGGCCAACACCGACGTCACGAAGTCGGTGGGCGCGACAATGTCGATGCCGTGGCGCTCGAAGTAGCGAGCGACGCCGCGCAAGACCTCGTCGTCGCGCATGCTGCGCAGGCCGGCGATGATGCGAAAGGCCCCCACGTCGGGGCGCGCGGCCGAAATCGAGCGAATGCGGCCGATGCCGCCCGCCATGACCGCCTGGGTGACGCCGTGCGCCCGCAGCGCGCGCACCATGCGGTCGATTTGAGCGACCTTGACCCAGGTGAGCGAATCGACCAACGCGCCGAGCGAAGGCTCGACTTCGCCTTCGTGGGCGACGCAGTGCACGGCGTAGCCTTGGGCCCTCACCGCCTGTGCAAACAGCACCGGCAGCTGCCCGTTGCCGGCGATGAGCCCAATGGCTTTTGGCATGGCGCTACCGGGTGATGCCGCGCTTGCTGCCGGTGATGAACGACAGCATCAGGTCGATTTCGGCGTGACCTTTGAACTCGGCCTTGAGCCTCGCCACCGCTTCGTTGAGGCCCAGCTTCGAGCGAAACAAAATGCTGTACGCCTCTTTGATGCGGCCGATTTGGTCTTCGCTGAAGCCGTGGCGCGACAGGCCCACCGTGTTGAGCCCGGCCAATTCGGCGCGGTCGCCTTGCACCGTGCAGAAGGGGGGCACGTCCATCACGACCATGGAGCCTCCGGCGATGAAGGCGTGCTTGCCGACGCGGGTGAACCCGCCGACAAGCCCCCGAGCGTGACGTGGTCGTTCAATTCGACGTGGCCGGCGAGCGTTGCACTGTTGGCGAGCACGCACCCGTTGCCGATGACGCAGTCGTGCGCGACGTGGCTGTACGCCATGATCAGGTTCTTGTGGCCGATGCTGGTGACCCCACCGCCGCCCGCGGTGCCAATGTGCACCGTCGCGAATTCGCGAATGGTGTTGTCGTCGCCAATGACGAGCGTGGTGGGCTCGCCCGCGTACTTGAGGTCTTGCGGCACCGCGCCGACCGAGGTGTGGTGAAAAATGGTGTTGCGCTCACCGATGGTGGTGTCGCCGTCGATGACGGCGTGCGAACCGATGGTGGTGCCCGCTCCGACGCGCACGTTCGGCCCGATGACGGCGAACGGCCCAACCGCGACCGTCGCATGCAGCCGGGCGTTGGGGTGCACAATGGCCGTGGCGTGCACCGTCATGGGGCCACCGGCTTCTCATTGCTCATGACCGTGGCCAAGAACTCGGCTTCGGCCACGACCTGGCCGTCGACCGTGGCGACGCCCCGCTGCTTCCACACGGCCGACTTGTGCCGCAGCACGTCGACGGTGAGCGTCAAGCGGTCACCCGGCACGACGGGCTTGCGAAACTTCGCCCCGTCAATCGCCATGAGGTACACGACCTGCTTGGTCGGGTCGAAGCTGGCGCTCTTGTACGCCAAAATCGCGCACGCCTGGGCGAGCGCCTCGAGAATGAGCACCCCCGGCATGACCGGGTGCCCGGGGAAATGGCCGTTGAAAAAGTCTTCGTTCGCGGTGACGTTCTTGAAGCCGACCAAGCGCTATAAACTGGTGCCGACCGCCTGGTCGACCAGCAGAAAACAGGCCAGTGCGGCAGCATCTTCTGAATTTCGGTGATGTCGAGCGTCATCGCGTCTTTGTCCCTTCGAGGGCTTCGAGTCGTTTGCGCAGCGCGTGCACTTCGCGGCTCAGTTCAGGCAACCGAGAGAACACGGCGTACGCGCGCAGGTAGTCGCGGCAGCAGGCGAAGGCGCCCATGATCACTTCACCGGCGGCCACGTCGCCGCGATGCCCATTGCCCGGCCACGCCGGCGCCGTCGCGATGCGCAAGTGCAGCCGAGCCGCCGGCGGTGTGCCGTTGCGGCCTCGGTCGTGCCCGACAGCCCGACCTGGGCGCAGGCGATCGGCAGGGGGCCGACCGTGCAGTTGTGACCAATTTGTACGAGGTTGTCGAGCTTGGCGCCCCGGCCGATGACGGTCTGACCGGTGGTCGCGCGGTCGATGCACGAACACGCTCCGATTTCGACGTCGTCTTCGACGCGCACGATGCCGGCTTGCGGTATTTTCACGTGCTCGGGGCCGTCGGCGTCGAACGCGAAACCGAACCCGTCGGCGCCGACCACGCAGCTCGGGTGCAGCAGGCACCGCGCGCCCACCTGGCAGCGCTCGAGCACCGCCACATTGGCGCAGAGCACCGTGTCGTCACCGATGGTGGCCTCTTCGCCCACGAACACTCCCGGGTACAGCACCGCCCGCGCACCGACGACCGCGTTCTTCGAAACGAAGGCGCCCGCCATGACGGTGGCGGTGTCGTCGACTCGCGCGCTCGGGTCGACGTGGGCGGCCGGCGAACGACCCGGCACGTGCTTTTTCGCCGGGTGAAAGACCCGGGCGATTCGGGCAAACGCGAGGTGCGGGTTCGGCACCCGAATGAACGTTCGCCCGTCACGGGCCGGAGCTTTCGCGACCGACCAAGAACCACCGGGCCTTGGTGTCGCGCAAAGGCGTTCTTGTATTTCGGGTTGCCGAAGAACGAGAGGTGCTCAGGGCCGGCTTCTTCTCGAATTCGGCCACCTCCGGACGCTCAGCGCGGCATCACCCTCGAGTTCGCCGTGCACCAGCGCGGCGAGCTCCTTGCCGTTTCCTCGTCACTTCAAGGGCGCGTCTTCGCCGGAGCCGCCGCGCCGGCCAGCGGGCCCGCCGCCGACGGAGCACCGGCCGCGGGTTTCGCCGCGGCGACGACGCCCTTCACCGGGTACTTGTCGTTGTACGTGCGCACGAGTTCATTGGTGAGGTCGAGGCTGGCCGGAGCATAGACCAAGCCCGAGTCGGTCTTCTCGAACACCATGGTGAGCGCTTCACGCTGGGCAATGCCCGCGATGATCGGGTCCATCTTCTCGAAGATCTTCTTGAGCTCGACGCGCTCTTTTTCGGCGAGCTCGGTCTGCAGGCGCTCGGCCTTTTGACTCAGGTCGAACAAGCGCTTCTGCAGCTCGGTGAACTTCTGGTTGCGCACTTCTTCGCTCATCATGGCGCCTTGCTTGTCGAGCACCGCTTTGTCGTCTCGAAGCTTGTTCTGCTCGGCGTCGAATTCGGTCTTTCTGCGGTCGACTTCAGACTTGAGGCGCGACTTGGCCGAAATGCCCTCTTGCACCTCGGCGAGCGCACGCTGGAGGTCGACGTACCCCAGCTTGATGTCGGTGGCGTGGGCCACGCCGGCGGTGAGAACAGCGATCAGGGCCACGAGCAGGTGACTGCGCATACAAATTTCCTCACATGTGAAGCGCGCGGGTTGACGGCAAGCGGCCTTCACGAGCGCCGCTGCTATAAGGTTTGCGCGCCGATGACGTCAAGCGACGGTTGTCGCCAGACAGAACGCCCGGCCCGAGCCGGTGTTCAACCGGCCCCGTCGATTTTTCGTACCCCCGGGGTGGACCTTTTGGCCCAGTTGCAGTGTCTTTGACCCCATGCCCTGCGCCTTGGTGCTTTTCGCCGTGTTGTCGGCCGACCCCACCCCGTTTCCGCTCCCGGCGGTCGACGGCAAGCCGTTGGCCGTCACGGCCGACCAGACCCGGTTTCAGGTGCCGTTGCGCTTCGAACGACTGCGCGACTTCTACGCGAAGCAATTTTCAACGGCGAGCGAGGTGACCCGCACGACCAGCGAGGGCCAAGGCGGCCGGGTCTTGACCTTGGTGAGCCACCGCACCCACGACGGGTGGAAAAAGGCGGTCATTCGCGAGAACGCGTTCGGCACCGAAGTCGAACTCGTGCCGGTCATTCGCTTGAGCGAACAAGCCGTCACCGGCAACGCGAAACCGCTCGTCGAGTTCGTCATTGGCCGTTCAGCCGACGTCGACCGCGCGGTCGACCACATTGGCGAGGCGCACCTCGAAGCGATTCGCAAGTAGGGCCGCCGCTTCATTCAGCGAAGCAGCCCGGAGGGGGAATGCCGATGTTCAAGCCCCACCGCAGGCCAGCGTCGGGGCGGCGCTCACATTCAAGAATGTAGGCGTGGTTGCTCGGGACGCAGAGCAAGCACTTCGTCAGCAAGGTGTCGCACGGCCGTTCTTCGCCGGCGTCGACGCACGCGGCGCTCGGGGCGGGGCAACCCGCATCGAGAATGCGGTCGCGGGGGCACGTCTCGCTCGGCGCGCACCCCCACCCAAGCCCGCTCGCTACCACGAACGCCCAAGCTCGACGCATGAAGCCTCCGACGAGCCACCATAGCCGCTGCCTCTCAGGCCGATAGGCAGTTTGTTTCGAGCCGTTCGACCGCCTGGGCTACAAAGCATGCCCGACCGCACCGAAACCCTTGGAGGCTCTCATGCGTCACCTTTCACTCTTGGCCGCTTTGACCTTGAGCACCACCCCGACCTTCGCGCAAGAAGCGCCCCCGCTCGGGCTGCCCCCCGTGCCCACGCCGGCCGACAACCCGCAGACCGCGGCGAAGGTGAAATTGGGCGACAAGCTCTTTCACGACGTGCGCTTCAGTTCGACGGGCACGGTGAGCTGCGCGACGTGCCACGACAAGACCAAAGCGTTCACCGATTCGCCGCTGACGACGTCAGAGGGCATTCAAAAACAGAAGGGCACGCGCAACGCCCCGACGGTGCTCAACGCGGCCTACAACGACCTCCAGTTCTGGGACGGCCGCGAGCCCTCGCTCGAGCGACAGTCGGGGCAGCCGTTCTTGAACCCCGTTGAAATGGGCCTGGCGAACCACGACCCGATCTTGAAGGTCGTTCGCACCGACCCCGAATACCAAGGCCTGTTCAAAGACGCCTTCGGCAAAGCCGGCGACGCCCTGACGATGGACGAGGTGACCAAAGCCATTGGCGCATTCGAGCGCACGGTGGTGTCGGGCAATTCGCCTTTCGACCGCTGGCGCTACGGAGGCGACGAGAAGGCGCTGAGCGACTCGGCCAAGCGCGGTTTCAAAGTGTTTCTCGAGCAGGGGCGCTGCGTGTCGTGCCACACGGTGTCGCAGAGCTACGCCGTCTTCACCGACAGCAAGTTTCACAACGTCAACATCGGGTTTCCGCGCATCGAGAAAGACGTCGTCGACATGGCGAGTGCGTTTTCAGAAGCCAAGAAGAAGGGCACCAACGTCGACGTCGCGGTGTTGGCGAACAAAAACACGAGCGATCTGGGGCGTTTCGCCGTGACCGACGAGTGGAGCGCGATGGGCGCCTTCAAGACCCCGACCTTGCGAAACATTGAACTGACCGCACCGTACATGCACGACGGCAGCCTCAAGACGCTCGAAGAGGTCGTCGACCACTACAACAACGGAGGCAAGCTCAAGGCGGCCGACCCCGAACCCGCCGGCTTCTTGTCGGGCGGCATTCGCCCTCTGAATTTGACCGACGACCAGAAAAAAGACCTCGTCGCGTTCTTGAAATCGCTCACCAGCCCCGAAGTCGCCAAAGCGGTGGCCTCGGCGACGCCTGCTCCTGCTCCTGCCAAAAAGTAAGACACGAGAGACGAACCATGAACCCAACCGATCTCAAGCGTCGTGACTTTTTGAAGGCCTCTGGCGGGTTGGCCGCCGGCTTCGTGTTGCCCGTTTCACTGGTCGAACTGCAGGGCGCCACGCCGGCTGAAAACTTCACCTTCGCGTACATTTCTGATTCACACATTCAGCACATCAAAGGCACCCAGTTCGTTCGCAACTGGGACCGCGGCCTGCAACGAGCGGTGGCCGAGTGCAACTTGATGAACCCCCGGCCCGACTTCGTGATGTTCGGCGGAGACTTGGCCCAGCTCGCCCTGCCCCAAGAACTCGACCACGGCGCGCAAATTTTGAGCGGGGTCAAGGGCCAGCTTCGCTGCGTCATGGGCGAGCACGACTACTACGCCGACGACGGCGCGTACTGGTCGAAGCTGTTCGGGCCCCAGTGGTACAGCTTCGACCACAAGGGCGTGCACTTCGTCGTGCTGAACTCGATTCTCACCGACACAGCGTGGCGCGACCGCTGGCCCGACGGCCCCGCCCGCATGGCGCAAATGGCCGGCCTCGACAACCCCAACGGTTCGCCGTTCATGGTCGGCGCCGAGCAGCGCGAATGGCTCAAGAAAGACTTGGCGCCGGTCAGCAAAGACACGCCCGTCGTCGTCTTCTCGCATTCACCCCTGCAGAAGATCTTCAAGAACTGGAACTTTTGGACAGACGACGCCGAGCTCGTTCAAGACATTTTGAAGCCGTACAAAAAGGTGAACGTCTTGTACGGGCACGTGCACCAGATTCAGTACAACCAAATCGGCAACATCAGCTTCAATTCGGTGATGGCGACGGCGTGGCCCTGGCCCTACCCGTCGAGCTACGCGCAAGCACCGAACTTGTTGCCGAAACTCACCGTGCCGATCAACCGGGCCGACCCGTTCAACGAACGCGACGCGACCGGCTGGCAGTACATCGACGTCAACACCGGCCGGGTCGCCGCGCACTACCTGTTGCCTGAAAACCAGGTGCGCACCGTGGCGTTCGACGCGAAGAAGAATTCGCCGGTCGACAAAGACTACCAAGACGAAAAGAACCGCACGCCGCCCCAAGCGCACTACTGAACGCGAAAGCAAAGCGAGAACAACATGCAACGAGAATTCATTGCAGTGGCCGTGGCGCTGTCGGTGGTGTCGGGGTCGGCCCTGGCCGACAACTTCACCGCGGCCGACTTGAAGAAGTGGCAAGACGAGCAGCAAGTCGTGGTCAAGCGAGGCCGCGAATTGTTCACCGACGGCAAGCTCGGCAGCAACGGCGTGGCGTGCGCGCAGTGCCACCCGAACGCGGCCAACACCCACCCCGAGACGTACCCCAAGTTTCAGAAGCAACTCGGCAAGGTCTCGCAGCTGTGGGAAATGGTGAATTGGTGCATTCGCAACCCGCTCGAGGGGCAAGCGCTCGCGGCCGATGACCCGAAAATGACGGCGCTGTTGACCTACATCGCCCAGGAGCGCCGCGGCGTGAAGCTCGAGCCCGGCAAGCACTGATGCCACGCTCGTTCGCGGTGACGGCGGTGGTCGCGGTGCTGGCGCTCGCCTTCGCACCACCAGCCCTCGCCCAAGACGACGGCCCGCATTGCGCCGTGCCCGGGCTCAAAGACGTGCTCGTCGCCGGGGCCGGGTTGTACGTCGGTGGAGAACAAGACGCGGCGCAGCTCAAGACGTTGCACGAGAAGTTCGCCGTGAAGCACGTGGTCGACCTGCGGCCGGCCGACACGCAAGGGGCGGCGCCTGAAGCGAAGCTGGCCAAGGCGGCCGGCCAAACCTACGTGCGAATCGCGGTCAAAGGCGCCGAAGACCTGACGCTCGAGAATGCGAAGAAGCTCGACGCGGCGCTGGCCGCCACCAAAGGCGAGGCCGTGCTGGTGCATTGTACGACCGGCAACCGGGCCGCGGCGCTGTTGGCGCTGCGTGACGCTCTCGTGCGCAAGGTGCCCGCCGACGAGGCCTTGTCGTTCATGCGACGTTCGGGGCTCACCAAGCTCGAGACCGCGGTGACGGCTCAGCTGCATTGAACACGAGGGGCCGCTTCCTTCGCCGGGGTGCGGCTGTCACCTGATCGGCATCGAGCGAACCCGTACGTCGGCGCCGCCCGCTCCCCTCGCTCTGACGCAGGGCCTTCTGGTAGGTGGGAGCGCGCTTGTTCAGCAGCGGCGCCCTCGCGAGGAGTGACGAAATGAAGTGGTTTCTGAATGCGGCCGGGGTGCGCGAACGCGCGCCACTTCTCGTTGCTGACGTCGCGGTCTGGAGGAACTGGCGAGGCACCGACGAGCCCCAGGCCTCGTTCGACGCGCTTGACGGCGTCGTCGGGGTGGTCGACCTCGACCAGCGCTCGGTGATAGCCCACAGTTGCGAGGGAGGCGTCTTCGACATCGGCGTCGCGAAAGACGAAGTCGTCGTTCTCCAGCACTACGCTTCTGACGAGAGCGACAGCGAGCGAGATGGCTTGCGTCAGGCCCTGGCAGCGCGCGAGAAGCAGGAGTACCTCGCCGGCGAGATCGCGATTCGAGAAGGCGGCGTGCTCATCGGCGACTCGTGGCAGAAGGGAGCGGAGCTCGACCTCGCCAAGTCAGGAGCCACGCCCACCAACGCTGCACCGCTTGTGTTCTTCGCGCCGCTCAAAGCGGGGAGATACCTCGTCCTCGAGGGCCGCTCGGGTGACGAGGAGACCTCCTGGTATCGCCTCCGTCGAGGCGAGGCGAGCGGCTACGAACGCCGCCCTGAAGGCCAGACGGAGGAGACTTCGCCTGCCGCCGAGGTCGCGGGCATCATGGGGTGCGTCTCGTTCGAAGACCCGATCAAGGAGGCCCGAGCCCTGGGGGACGCGCGTGAGCTGATCAGGCTTCGGCGCCCTGACCTGGCGCTTGGCATTTGCAACCAGGCAAGCCCGGCAAGGCGTGTTCTGGCGAGCTGGGTTCGCGTGTTCGCGCTGGCAGCGCTTGGTCAAGACGCCACCGCCGAGCTCACTCACCTCGCCGGGGAGTGGCTCGCGCCGGCCACGACTGCCGAAGCCGCCAATCAGCTGCTCCCCCGGCAAGACCTCCTGGGCGCGATCGATGCGGTCGACGCGGCTGCTCAGTCGAAGGGCCTGCTGGCGCCGCTGCGAGCCCGGGTGGCCGACGCCCCCGAGCCCGAAGTATTCGTGCCATTCGGAGACTCGTTCTAGGCCGCGGAGGAGTTCACCCAGCGGCTGACTCCCGCAGGTCGCGGTGTGCGGCCTCGCTCGGGTCTCAGTCGACCTTGACGGTGCCACGAAACCGCAACGGCGGTGCTTGCGCCAGGTCGGCGCCGACGACGGCAGACCAGTCGACCTCGACGCGGTCGCCAGGCACGGCGCGAATCGCGAGTCGGTGCTCGAACAGTTCAGGCGCGTCGTTGCCGTACCACCCCTCGGCCGCGGCACGGGTGAGGTCGACGGCGTGCCATTCGCATGGCGGAGGCCACCGCCACGCCGCGTCGGGCACCGAGAAGACGGCCCGTGGCGCCAACGCCCCGTCTTCGCCCGAAGTTTCGTCGACGTCGAGCTCGAGGGCGAGGTCGACCCAACCGGGTCGCGCCTCTCGCCGCAGACTCGCCGACCGCACCCGGTGGAGTCGACCGTCGGCGAACAGCGGCTCGTTCGCGGTTGGCTCGAGGTGCGCGAAGGGCGCAGCTGCTGACGGCACGGTCACGGGCGCCGCCGGCTGGGGCTCGGGCAACGACCTCGACCAGGTCAATGAGCGCGTGTCGTCGTCGTCGGTGCCGAGCAGAAACTCAGACGTGACTCCGTGGTGTTCGGCTTCGAGCCCACCCAGCACCTGCGTCAAGAACGCTTCGGCCTCAGCCTTTGGCCTCGCGTGGTGACTGACGGCGCGCACGACGTTGGGCACCCCGTGCAGCTGGAGTTCGAACCGACCAGCCACGCCGGCCGAGCCCCCGAGCTCGAGCGAGAACGAGCGACCGTCGACGACGCACCGGCGCACATCGAGCGCGAGCACCGCCGACGCCTTGGCCTGCGGCGGGCGCAAGCGCGCACTCCACCGGGTGTCGGCCGTCACCGGTAGCAGGCGCGGAGATGCCCACGCGAGCGGCACGCGAAACGTCAACAAGGCCGCGCTGGCGGGGTCGGCCAAGGTGCCGAGCAGCCACGCCTCGACCTCACCGCCAACCGACGCCTCCGCGCTCAAGCACACCTCACCCAATTCAAGTGCGAGCGCGGTGCCGCCCAACTTCGCCTCGACCGAAAGCCCGTTCGGCGCGCTCACGACAGGGGCCTCGGTCGCTCACATGCGAAACGGGTTGCTGAGCAAAATGGTCTCGCCGCGTTCGGCGCCGACCGAGATGCACACGACGGGCACGCCGACCATTTCTTCGACCCGGCGCACATACCGCAGCGCGGTGGGCGGCAAGTCTTCGAGCGTGCGGGCTCCGGCGAGGGGCTTTTCCCACCCGGGCAGGTCTTCGTAGACCGGCGTCACGCGCGACAAGTCTTCCAAGTCTCCCGGCAATTCGGTCATGCGCCGACCGTCGAGTTCGTACGCGGTGCAAATTTTGAGGCTGTCGAGCCCCGACAACACGTCGAGCTTGGTGAGCGCGAGCCCCCACAGCCCGTTGACGCGCGCGGCGTAGCGCAGCACCACGGTGTCGAGCCACCCGCAGCGCCGGGGGCGACCGGTCGTCGCTCCGAATTCGTCGCCCACTTTGCGCAGCCGCTCGCCCGTTTCATCGGTCAACTCGGTGGGGAAAGGGCCCCCGCCGACGCGAGTCGTGTACGCCTTGGTGATGCCCATGACCCGGTCGATGACCGTCGGGCCGATGCCCGAGCCCACCGCCGCGTTGCCGGCCACGGTGTTCGAGCTCGTCACGTACGGGTAGGTGCCGTGGTCGACGTCGAGCAACGTGCCTTGGGCGCCCTCGAACAAAATGCGGGTGCCCTTGCGCGCATGCTCAGACAAGAAAAGAGAGCCGTCTCCGACGAAGTCTTTGAGGCGCGCCCCCAGCACCGCGTACTCCGACACAATGGCTTCGACTTCGAGCAACGGCTCGTCGGCTTTCGCGCTCTTGGCCAGCTGCGCCATTTCTTCGAGCGCCGAAGGCAGACGCTCTTTGACCCGCTTGCGCAGCCGCTCGGTGTCGAGCAAGTCGCGCACGCGAATGCCGTGGCGCGCCACCTTGTCTTCGTACGCCGGGCCGATGCCGCGGCCAGTCGTACCAATGGCCGAGCCCCCACGGGCCTTCTCTCGCAGGGCGTCGAGGTGCTTGTGCCAGGGGAAAATGACGTGCGCGTGCTCTGAAATGAGCAACTGCGTGGGGTCTTGCAGAAACCCACGGGCTCGCAACCCGTCGATTTCTTTCATTAAAACGGTCGGGTCGAGCACGCACCCGTTGCCGATGACGCACGTTTTGCCGCTGTGCAAAATGCCGGAGGGGATGAGGTGCAACACCGTCTTTTGCGTGCCGACCACCAGGGTATGGCCCGCGTTGTTGCCACCTTGAAAACGCACCACGACTTGAGCGTGCTCGGTGAGAAGGTCGACGACCTTGCCCTTTCCTTCGTCACCCCACTGCGCTCCGATAACGACGACATTCGGCATGAACACGCTTCTATCAGCCCGCCGCCGAACGTCCTCAGGCGATTTATGAATCGGTCAACGCCTCGTTGGCGCCAGGGTGACATCGGTACACATACCCACACCCAAGTGCTCGACATTCGGCCAGCGGGCGGCCTTCGAACTGCTGAGTCACCTGAGACTGCACCAACCGCCGGGCCTGCTCGACGAGGCTCGAGCGCAGGGTCGCGGCGTCGACCAGCGACGGCAAGAACCGAGGGCTGCGGTCGGCCTCGCGCAAGAACACGATGCCCGCTCGAATGGGGCGGTCGGGGCCGAGCATGACCTGGGCCGCGACGGCGTAGCACCCCAGCTGAAAGGCGTACGGCGCCAACCCCGCCGGGGGCTCGGTCGAGGTCTTGTAGTCGAGCACTTCGAGGCCGTCTGGCCCGTCGACGACAAGGTCGATTTGCCCACGCAAGTGCAAGGTGAAGTCGCCTGCCTGGGTCGCCAACGGCAACACGAAGGGCAACTCGCGAAAGACGCGCGCTTCACCGAGAGCGGCGATGCGCCGGCCCGACGGAGACGACCAAAACCCGTGCACCCAGTTCAGCACCGATTCGTCTTCGTCGTCGGGCAAGTCTTCAGAGCGCCGCAAGTCGCGCAAGACCCCCAACAAGTCACCCGTGCCGACCGCGTCGAGCGGGGTCAATTCGAGCAGCCGGTGCGCGGCGGTACCGCGGGCCCGCACGTCGAGCACGACCGGCGCTCCGGAGAGCGACGCGCCCCACCCTTCGTCGCCCTCGGCGTCGTTGACGGCGAACACCCGCGGGCGTTCGGCGAGCCCGACTTGGTGCGCCCAGTGAAAGCGCCGCGGGCAGCTGACGAAGTCTTGCAACTGTGTCACCGGCAAGACGGCCTCTCGCGCGCGGGCCACCGGGGCGTGGCGAACCCGCCGGAGCACGGCCGCGACCTGCGCATCGGCGTCGGGTCGGTCGAGCAACGGGTCGACCGGCGCGTGCCCTTCGGGCAGGGCCTCGGCGTCGACGAATTCGGTGACGGCCTGCAGGTCGAAGCGCACGTCGTTTTGCAGCAAGTCGGCCCACGAGCGGTAGCTGTTGCCGCGCTTGAGCTGCGGCACGAGCCCCAAGACGAGCTGGTCTCGAGCCCGAGTCGCGGCGACGTAGAGCAACCGCAGGTTCTCGGCGAACGCCCGCCGGCCACGCACGTCGGCGATGATTTTGTGACGGGCGGCCCCAGTGATGCCCTCGGGGGCACCGAAGAGCCGGAGCGCCAGGCCCTCGTTGCGGTCGAACCAAATCAATTCGCTCTCGGCGCGCCGCGGAGTGAACAACTCGGGCAGCACCACGATTTTCCATTCCAAGCCCTTGGCTTGGTGAACCGTGCAGAGCGTGACCGCGTCGGCGTCGGCGGCGTCGACCACGTCGCCTTGAGACTCTCGGGGCTCTCGGGTCGACAGCGTCAGCAATTCTTGCGCGAACGCCGCCACCCCCACGCCCGCGGCCTGACGCGCGGTCGCGAAGTCGAGCAACTTGTCGATGTTCGCCAGCGCCTGTTCGCCGAACGGCCCCGCGGCCAACGCCTCGCGCACCTCGAGCGCGTCGAGCATCGACCGAATGAGCGGCCGCAGCCCCAGGCGGTCTTTTTCAGCGGCCAGGGCCAGGTGCACGTCGCGAAAGCGGTTGAGCCGGGTCGCTTCTTCGGTCGAAAACCCTTCGGGCGTGCTTCGTTCGAAGAGCACCGCGCGCGCGTTGAGGCCACGGGTCGGCAAAGCGAGCCGCACGAGCGACTCGTCGCGCAGACACACCAGCGGGCTGCGCAAGACCGCCGCCAAGGCCAACGCGTCGTCGGGAGCCGAGAGCAGCCGCAACCACGCCGCCACGTCGACGACTTCTTGCGACTTGAAGAAGCCGCGGCCTCGCACGACCCGGTGTCGTACGCCGTGGCGAACGAGCGCCTGCCGGTAGGTCTCGAGTTGGGTCAGCCGCGCGAAGAGCAACGCGAAGTCGCCTCCGCGCAGGTCGGGCGACGAATCGAGTCGGTGCCGAACGTACCGAGCGACCGCGTCGGCGTCGGCGTCGCGCAACCAGTTCGCGTCGAGCCGGCCCTCGGGCAGTTGACGCGTCAGCTGAACCAAGGGCATGACGCCGTCACTGCCGCGGTTCGCGGTCAACGCGTCGTCGTCGGTAAACACGACTTCGTAAGCGCGCGGCGCGCCACCGAATTTTTCTTTGGCCATCACCCGCGACATCAAGGCATTGGCCACGTTCACCAACTCGGGCGACGAGCGCCACGACGTCGTCAGCCACGCCCGCCCACCTCCGCTCGCCTCGATGCGGCGGGCCATTTCTTCGAACACCGTCACGTCGGCGCCACGAAACTCGTAGATGCCTTGTTTGCGGTCACCGACCACGGCCACGAACGCTTTTTCAAGCGGCAGCTCGAGCACTTCTTGCGAAGCACTCTCGAGCGACTGGGAGATGGGGCGCGGGGCTCCCTGGCGACGCTCGGAGAGCAACATCACCAGTTCGAGCTGAACCCGGTTGGTGTCTTGAAATTCGTCGACGAGCAGGGCGTCGAACCGCGCTTGGGCCTCGAGGCGCGCGGCCGGCACGTCGCGGAGCAAGTCACGTGACTGCAAGAGCAGCCCGGTGAAATCGAGCGCCCCGCGGGCCTCGAGCGCCGCCTGGTGCAAGCGCATGATGGCGCCCAGCACGTCACGAACGACCGTTTCGTACGGTGCCATGCCGACCGCGGCGTGCAACCAGTCGAGGCGGCGTGGGTTGTCGAAGTCTTTGACTTCACTGACGAAACTGCGGGCCTCTTTGAGCTCGGCGATTTGCGCCAGCTTGCCGCTCAGTTGCTGCAGGGCTTTCGCGTCGTTCGGGTACTGCTCGAAGGTGGTCGACAGCAGCATGGCTTCGAAGGTGTTCGCGCCTTCGTGCTCTTTGAAGCGACGTTCACGTGCCATGCGCACACCCTGGCGGGTCAGCGACTGGGCTTCAGCGAGGGCGCGGTCGAACTCGCGCCGCGCCTGCACCGGGTCGGTGGTGCGCAAGAATTCGGGCCGGCAGCCTTCTTCGCGCAGCCGCACGTAGACCGAGAGCAAGCCGTCGACGAGGCCGGTCTCGGTGGGGCCTCCGAATTGGAGCTCGCGCACCAGGTCGACCAGCAGCGGCTCTTGGGATTCGAGGCGCCGGAGCACTTCGCGCTCGATGACCGACCGGGTGAGGTCGCGGGCGTCGCGCTCATCGAGGAGCGTGAAGCCAGGGTTGACCCCCGCCCCGGCCGGGGCTCGACGGAGCAGCTGCGTGCACAGCGAGTGAAAGGTGCCGATGGTCGCGGCTCCCAGGTCGTCGCGTACCGAGCGCCAGAAGCGCGGAGGCGGAAACGGCAGGTCGTGCAGATCGTAGGAATCGGCCAGTTCGGGCTCGAGGGTGCGCAGGTCGGCGTCGTTTTGCGCCAACGCGTCGAGGCGGCGACGCAGGCGCTCACGCATTTCGGCCGCGGCCTTGTCGGTGAAGGTCAGCAGCCCCAGGCGCTCGGGGGCGATGGGCTTCGCTCCAGCGCGCGCCCCGCCGAGAACGTGCAGACACATGGTGACGAGGCTGTAGGTTTTGCCCGTGCCCGCCCCGGCGAGCAGAGCCAGGTTGCGCTCGAGCCGCAGGGCCTTGGGCAAGTCGAGTCGGGTCTCGTGACCGATGTCGTCGGGTTCGGGAGCGCTCGGATCTTCGTCGCCGACGAGTCGGAGATGTGGTGGCCGTTTTCGGGAACGGCCAGGTTCTTTCGCTCTGTGCGCTTTGGGAGCGGCTTCTTCTTCGGGGGTTCCCTGTCCGTCTCCGCGAACGAGCGCATCTCCGCGTGCCGACGCATCTCCGCGTGCTGACGCATCTCCGCGTGCTGACGCATCTCCGCGTGCTGACGCATCTC
>JBGAIY010000046.1:0-27655 GCA_044225205.1 Myxococcaceae bacterium
TGTACACGAGACCGCATGATTCCTCGGTATTCGCGGCCCGACATGGTGGCCCTGTGGTCGAGTGAGGCGCGGTTGCGGCGCTGGCGCGACGTCGAATTGGCCGCGCTCGAAGGCATGGTGGCGGCGGGCATCGCTCCGGGCGACGCGCTGCGCGAGTGTCGTGAAAAGGCCGGTGACTTCTCGGCCGCCGACGTCGCCCGCATCGACGACATTGAAAAGACCACCAAGCACGACGTCATCGCGTTTCTCACCTTTCTCGAAGAACGCATCGGCCCGTCGGCGCGGTGGCTGCACTGGGGCATGACGTCGAGCGACGTACTCGACACGTCGTTGGCGCTCATTCTGCGCGACGCGGCCACCCTGTTGCTCGCCGGGGTCGACCGGGTGATGAAGGCGGTCGAAAAGCGGGCCTTCGAACACCGCGACACGGTCATGGTGGGGCGCAGCCACGGCATTCACGCCGAACCCATTTCGTTCGGTCACAAGTTGGCCATTTGGTACGACGAGCTGCGCCGCGCGAAGGTGCGCCTCGAAGCCGCCCGCGCGTCGATTTCGTTCGGCAAAATCAGCGGCGCCGTCGGCACCTTCGCCCACCTGCCCCCCACCGTCGAAGCACACGCCATGAAGGTGCTGGGCTTGTCGGCCGCGCCCGCCTCGAGCCAAGTCATTCAGCGCGACCGTCACGCCGAATTCTTTTCGTCGCTCGCGTTGCTCGGCAGCAGCATTGAAAAGTTCGCGGTCGAAATTCGCCACCTGCAGCGCACCGAGGTGCGCGAAGTCGAAGAGGCGTTCACCGCTGGCCAAAAGGGCAGCTCGGCGATGCCCCACAAGCGCAACCCGATTTTGTCTGAGAACCTCACCGGGCTCTCGCGCTTGTTGCGCGGGTATTCGCTGTCGGCGCTCGAAGACGTGGCGCTCTGGCACGAACGCGACATTTCGCATTCTTCGGTCGAGCGCATGATCGGCCCCGACGCGACGGTGGTCTGCGACTTCATGCTCCACCGCTTCGCCGGCTTGGTCGAAAACATGACGGTGTACCCGCAGAACATGGCGAAGAACCTCGCGCTGTTGGGCGGGGTGGTGAACTCGCAGCGCCTGTTGCTCGAGTTGGCCAAGCGCGGCGTCGACCGACAGGCCGCCTACGTCATCGTTCAGCGCAACGCGATGAAGTTTTACGAACAAGGCACCGACTTCAAGACCGCCCTGCTGGCCGACGCCGACCTGCTCAAGGTCATGCCGGCGAACGACGTCGAGGCCTGCTTCTCGGCGGGGTACCACCTGCGCCACGTCGGCGACATTTTCGAGCGCGTGTTCGGGCGGCGCGCATGACGCGGGCCCTTCGGACGGTGCTCGGGGGTGGTTGTTCGCTCGCCGCGGCCCTGTGGGTGGCGGGGTGCAGCTCGTCGGCTCCGGTGTCTGACGACGCGCCCGGGCGCGTGCCGGTCGCCGAGTACGTTTTGAGCACCGACGGCGGGGGAGACACGACCCGCAGCGTGTCGGTGGTGCTCGACCAGTCTCCGGCGGGGCACCACTCGCTCTTGGCCGTGTCGGCGACCGAAATCTCGCGGCCCGGCACGCGCGAGCGCTTCGCTCAACCGAACGTCGCCTGCCCCAACCAAATCGTCGGCAAGTGTCTCATCACCAACTGCACGTCGCTCAAAGACGTGGTGTCGTACCCGTACGGCACGGTGACGCCGGTCGCGGTGGGCGAGCTTTCGGCCAAGAGCGAGCGTCACACCGAGTGGCTCGCCGCCGACGGAGGCACGCGCGCCCGCTTCACCCAAGCCAGCGAGCCGATGTTCACGCCGGGTGAGCTGGTGTACGTGACCGCCATTTCGGCCGGAGCCAACACCGCGCCGCCGTTTCGCCGCCCGCTCGTTGTGCCGCGCCCGGTCGAGCTGCTCTCGCCCCAAGTCGAATCGGCCGCGACCACGCTGTCGCTCAAGCGCGACGTGCCGTTCGAAGTGCGGTGGTCTCCGCTGCCGAAAGGGGCTCCCGAGGTGGTGGCCGTCGCCGTCAGCGACAATGTGCGCACGGCGACCTGCCGCTTCGACGCCTCGACCGGGGTTGCTCAAGTACCGACCGACGTGCTCTCGATGCTGGCGCCCGGCCCCGGGTTTCTCACCGTGCACACGCTCTGGGCCAACGACCGCGCCATCAACGGCTGGCTCGTGTCGGTGTTCGCGCGACACGTCGCCTTGGGTCACGACGGGCAAACCGCCCACTTTCCCACGTTGGAGTTCGAGTAGGCCCTCGAAGAGAGCCGGGTTCGAAGGCACCCCAGGGGCGCCGGTGACCTGGCCCGGGGCTGCAATTTTCCAGCGAATTCGTGCGGCTGGCGTTGGGCGCGGCTTTGCAATTGTGCAGTGGCATGAGCTTGCTCAATGACGAAGTGCTCCGGCTGGTCGAGGGGGAGCAGGGGGCTCCGGCCAACAGCAATGCGGCCGACGCCTTCGAGCGGTTCGACGTGAGTGCCTTGCTGTCGGGCTGGTCGCCGACGCCGTGGGGTGGGCCGAAGACGCTGGCGCACCAGGCGCCGGTGCCTCCGCCTGAATTCGAAGTCTATGACTTCGACGAACTCCAGCGCGCGGCGTGAGCGTCAGAGCAACTTCGCGCGGCGCAAGTTCGCCTCGAGGCGCGCGCGAACGTCACCCACTTCGAGCGGCACGGCTCTCCCCATGATGCGTTCGGCGGCGGTCAGGTAGGTCGCCGCGAGCGAAACGCGAACGTCGTCGGGTATGGCGGGGGGCGTGCCTTGCCCCGAAAACCCGCGCTCGGTGATGAGCCACTGTCGCAGGTTTTCTTTGTCGAGCATTTGCTGCGGCTCGCCATTGGCGAAGCGCTCGGCCGAGCCCTCGGCCACCCAGAAGCGGCTCGAGTCGGGCGTGTGCATTTCGTCGATGACGACCAGCTCTTGGCCGATGTGGCCGAATTCGTACTTGGTGTCGACGAGCAACAGGCCCCGTGACTGGGCGTGCTTTTGCCCTTCGGCGAACAGGCCCAGCGCGGCTTCTTTGGCTTGCTGCCAGTCGCGCGGCGAGGCGAGGCCCCGGCGCAGCACCTCGGCCTCCGACAGAGGCTCGTCGTGCTGGCCAAGGGGGGCCTTGGTCGAAGGCGTGAGCAGCGGTCGGTCGAACGCTTGGTCGCGCTTGAGGCCTTTGGGCAAGCCGAGCGCGTACGGGTCGCGACCGGCTTCGTAGTCGCGCCAGAGGCTGCCGGTCAGGTACCCGCGCACCACGAATTCGATGGGCAGGGCTTGCGCCAAGCGCCCCACCAACACGCACGGGTCGGGCATGTCGACGACGTGGTTCTTCACCACGTGGGCGGTCTTCTGAAACCAAAAGTGGGCCAGCTGGTTGAGCACGTCGCCCTTGAAGGGCAGGGTGGTGAGCACGTGGTCGAACGCGCTCAGCCGGTCGGTGGTGATGAGCACCAGCCGGTGGCCTTCGCGGTAGGTGTCTCGAACTTTGCCTTGGTACTTCTGACCCAAGGAGGGGAAGTCGGTCGCCTTCAACGTGAAAGGCAACTGCGCCAACAGTCGCTGGTCAGCCATGAGTTTACGGTGCAGCAGCCGGTGCCGGAGCGGTCACCATGTACACGAACGCCGGGTTGATGCGGAGCGTGCCGTCGAGCCAGGCCGCCGCGTAGGGCGCTCCCGCCGAGCGGCTCACCGTCACCGGGCCTGAAGTCTTCACGTTCCACTGGGCGAGCAACGAACGGGCGATGAGCTCGGTCGCTTCGCGTTCAGACAGCCCTTGAAAAGCGTCGCGGCGGTCTTCACCGAAGCGGTCTCCGCGAGTGTCGAACGTCAACACCACGCCCTGGCCAGCGTCAGCCGCGGCCAAGAGGTCGATTTTGGAGTCGAGCGCGGGAGCGGCCAGCAACTCGCCCGTCATCGCACTCGACATGGGGAAGAGCACGGTGCCCGCTCGCCCAGCCTGCACTTGCGATTGGCGCACCACGTCACGCAGCAATTCGACGCGCGCGGCCGGAGTCTCGAACTCGAGCCACTCGGCGGCGCCGGTCAGCGCCTGGTTGGTGGTGAGGGTACGAGACAACGGGGCCTGACCGCCGACACCGCAGGCCGAAACGAGCAACGCCAAAAGGCTGATCAGGGAGCGCTTCAAGACCCTGTCACCCTAGCGAGCAATCGGGGCAGATGCCAGCTTTCCCCGGAGGTGAAGTGCAGGTGTGAGCGTACAGTGACACTGCACCGGGGAGACGCCGATTCGGCGGGCGGTACAGTGCCGCGCCATGCCCTCGTGGAGCCCCGTGTTGGTCTGTCACCAGCTTCGTTCGCCCGACAATTTGGGCGCCATTGCGCGCACCATGGCGAACTTCGGGCTGCGCGAGCTGATTCTGTCAGACCCGGTGACCCACGACTTTCGCGGGGCCGAGCGGCTCGGGGTCAAGGGCGAGCACATTCTGGCTTCGTTCTCGGTGGCGCTCTCGCTCGAAGAGGCGCTCAAAGAGGTGGTGTACGCGGTGGGCACCACGTCACGCACCGAGCTCAAGCGCTTCGTGCCGCTGAGCCCCGAGGCGGGCGTGGCCAAGCTCGCCGAACACGCGGCTCGCGGCAAGGTCGCGCTCGTGCTTGGCGGTGAAAAACGTGGGCTGTCAGACGACGAGTTGAGCCACTGCCACGACGTGGTCGTCATTCCGACTCCGGGGCCGCAGCCGTCGATGAACGTGGCCCAAGCGGCGACGGTGCTGTCGTACCTCGTCGCGCGCGCGCAAACGCCCGACGCGGTGAGCGGGGCCGCGGCCGACCCGAAGTCGCAGGGCGCGAGGCTGGGCACGGTGCAAGCGCTCGAAAGCAAAATGCGCGACGCGCTGCTGGCGTGCGAATTTTTGAACCCCCAAGCGCCCGAACACGTGCTGCGTGAATTGACCCGCTCGCTGGTGCGTCAGGGGCTCACGCAACGCGAGGCCGAAATCTGGCTCGCCGCGTTTGAACATGTTCGCCGAGTGACGTCGGCGAAAGTGGCTGGTGGGTAAGCGAACTCGACGTTGGGCAAAGCGAGGGCACTGGTGAGCGAAGAAGAACGGTGTTTTGGCTGTGGCGGTGCCGGGCCGTTTCAGCGGGTCGAAGTGGCTGTCGGGCGCGTGTCGGGCGGGCTGCTTGAAGAGCAGCACCACCATCACCACACGCTCTACGAGCCCCGCCCGCTGTGCCAGAACTGCGTCGCTGAGCGGGCAGAACAACAGCGCCGGTTGGGCGTCGCGCTGGGTGGGCTCTTTGGCGTCATCGCCACGCTGCTCAAGCGGCTGTTGTGGGTGGTGCTGTTCTTCGGCGCCGTCGCCGTGGCGCTCGCCCTGTGGTTCTTCTTCGGCCGCTCGCCCTGAGGGCAGGCGGGCTTCTTTACTTGGCTCGCTTGGCGATCAGCTTTTCAATCGCGTCGCGGTCTTCACTCGAGTGGTGCTCGACCGGCCGGGCCACGTTGTTGACCGCGCCACCCGCGGCGTTGCTCACCGCCGAGCCCACGTCTTTGGCGTTGGTCGACAGTTTCTTCTTCACGTCGTCGACCAAGTCTTCGGCGCCGTCTTTGACCTTGTCGAGCTTCGGGCTGTTCGAATGCCATTCGCGCTCGAGGTGCTGCAACGGCGTGCGGCCCTTGAATTCGAACCCCGCCAAGAAGATGCCGGCTCCGACGCACAGCGTGGTCCACACGATGAATTTGATGATGCCCATGGGCGATGTCTCCTTCGGTCGTCGTGGAGACTACATCTGCCCACCCGGGTGTCGAATTTCAGGTACTGGCCTGAAATGACTGGTGATTTGGGCATTCGCGAATGGGGTACTCGCGAAATTTCGCGACCGCGAGCGGGGGCGGCTCGGTGGCCGCGAGGTACGACGCCAACGCGTGCAAGAACGGTGGCGCTCGGTCTGGTTGGCGCCAGCGCTCGACGTCTTGGGTGAGCCACGCACTGAGCAATCGGGCCAGGCCGCGGCCGGAGCTGGTGCCCACCGCGTCGGGGGCGAGGCGAATGCCAGGCCGGGTGCTGCCCGTCAGGGCTCGGCGCAGTGAAAGGCCGAGTTCGAAGTCGAACTGGCATTCGGCGTCGAGCGCCCGGTCAGTGAGGGGCTGTTCGGCGCTCGGCGGCGGGGCCTGTTGGGCAAAGCGAAACGTGTTGAGCGGGGTCTGGGCGGCGGCGACGCGCTCGCTCTGCAGCCACTGGGTGATGGTCATTCGCTCGAGCCACAGCGACGGGGCCTTGGGGTGGTGGCTCAGCACGAGTGAGCTGCTCGGGTCGCTGGGTGACGACAGGGTCGCCCAGGCCAGCAGGGGGCTGCCGTTTTGCAGCCGCACGGCGAGGGGCACGGCCTCGAGCACGTGGGCGACCGCGAGCAACTTCGAGCGGCCGAAAGCAGCAATGAATTCGGCGGGCTCGGCGACGGCCCACAGGTCGGGCTCGCCGTCGTAGATGCCGAGCGCGTCGTCGTCGCTGAATGAACAGGCGAATTCGTGCCACGCGAGCAGCTCATCGCTGGGGGGCCGTTCGCAGACCCCGGCCGCTTGCGCGAGGTCGGCTCGCCGCTGGGCGAGCGCTGGCCCGGTCAGCGGTCGGGCTCCGGCTTCGGTGAGGGCCGTGGCGAGGCGCAAAAACGTGGGGCGGTCGAGCATCGGAGTCGTGGCGCATTGTCGTGCGCCACGCTCGCCTTGACCAGTCGCTGCCCGAAAGTCTGTTCTCGAGGGGCTTTCGCTCGAGGGGGCGGCGCTGTAACCGCGAACGGCCTCGCACGTACCAGAGGCGTGGCCCGATATGGTAACCAGCGACACCGTGGGCATTGAGGAGATCACAGCGCGGGCGCGGGCCTTGGCAGCGACGCTCTCGGTCGACCCGGCGGGCAGCGAAGCCGCGTTTCGCGCCGCCGAAGTGTTGCGCAGCGACTCCATGAACTTTTTCTCGCGGGTGCCTGAACCGCCCGTGTACCGCCGCCGCGACGACCCGGCGTTGAGCCAGGCGCAGGCGTTGCTGAGCGACGGCGAGAAACTGCTCGCGCGCGCCTACGCGTTGGGCTCCATGCCCGAGCTGCGGCCCTGGGCGCTCGCGGTCGAACGCCACGTGGCCGCCTTGGCGCTCGTGGCCGAAGGCAAGATCGAAGCCGCCGAAGTGCCGTGGCACGACGCGATCAGCGCCGAACGCGAAGCGATGAACTCGAAGCGGCTGTGGTCGCTCTCAGACGACCGCTCGGTGCCGGTGTACGACAAGGCGTCGACCCAGTCTCGTTTCGACCCCGCGCCCGAAGTGTCGATGCGCGTGAAGCTGGTCTGCCCGCAGTGCCAAAAAGCCGACGACCATTCGTGTTCTCCCCGGCACGCGACGCACCAGTTCACGTGCCGTGCCTGTTCGGCCCGCTTCACCGCGTATTTCGGCGAAGTGCGCTCGTGTGAAGTGCAGCCGCTGGCGAAAGGCCGCCGCTACGTCTTTCGGCTCGAAGAATGGAGCGGAGCGCAAACCCAGCTCCACGTCGACGACGAAGGCCGAGACGCGCTCGCGGTGGCTCGGCGAGACCGGTTGGCGTTCTTGTACTTGCCCGAGAACACGTTGCGCGGCGTGCTCAACTTGAGTTCGAGCCGCGTGCTCTGGCTGGCCTCGTCACGCTGCTTCGTGGCCACCGTGGCGTTCGGCGAGCGAGCCCCCGAGCTGACCGTGCTGCGCCGCTTTCGCGACGAGGTGTTGGCGAAGTCGGTTTCGGGCCGCGCCTTCACCGGGTGGTACTACCGAAACGGCGAGCGCCTGGCCGCTTTCGTCGGTCGGCACGAAGTGATTCACCGAGTGGTACGCCACGGGCTGCGCGCCGTCGTGGTGGTGCTTCAAACGACGCGCGAGAGGCCCCGCCGTGAACCCCGACCCTGACGTTCCCAACAACTCCGTCGAAAAAAAGACCGACTGGGTGACCGTGTTGATTGTCGGCCTGTTGCTGCTCGCCACCCTCGCTTTCGCCTTTCAAGAGACGCGCGAAAACAGCGGCGGGTTGCCGAAGGGCACCGAAGCCCCAGACTTCGTCTTCGAGCGCTACGGCACCCGGCAACTCGAGCGGCTCTCTTCGTTGCGCGGCCAGGTCGTCATTCTCGACTTCTGGGCCAGCTGGTGTTCACCCTGCCGTGAAGAATTGCCGGGCCTCGAGCGCGTCATCGAAGCGACCAAAGACCGAGGCGTCACCTTGGTCGCGGCGAATGAAGAGGGCGACCCCAACGAAGCGCACATCGCCGTCGCGCAGTGGGTCGAAGGCTCCGACCCGGCACTGAAAAACTACGCCGTGTTCGCCGAGCCCACGGCCCGCGCCAAATACGAAGTGCAGGCCCTGCCCACGGTGTTCGTCATCGACCGTCAGGGCAAGGTGTTCGCCAGCGGCCGCGGCTTGCGCGACGAAGCCACCATTCGCAGTTGGGTCGAAGCAGCGCTCAAGCAGTAGTCGTTCGGCGCGGCTACTTCTTCGGCGCGGGGCTCGGTGCTGGAGGCGGCGCGGCCGTCGCCGGCTTCGGGGCAGGCACCGGAGCGGCCGCTTTGGGCGGTGGCCCGGGCGGCGTGGCGGGCTTCGCCGCCGGCGTCGCGGGTTTCGCCGCCGGCGTCTCGTTCGGCACCTTCTCGACGCCGCTGCCCGGCTTCGGCTCGTAGCCCGGCTTCACGTCGATTTCGTCGACGAGCCTGAATTCGGTGCGGCGGTTCTTCGCGCGGTTGAGCACCGTGTCGTTCGGCGCGATGGGGCGGTCGAAGCCGAACCCGTCGCTGCGCAGGCGGCCCCGGTCGATGCCTTTTTGCACCAAGTAGTCTTCGACGGCCTTCGCGCGTCGCTTCGACAGGTCGATGTTGAACAAGCGCGGCCCGATGTTGTCGGTGTGCCCTTCGATGACGACGGGCCCGACGTCTTTGTGCTCGTCGAGCACCCGCGCCACTTCGTCGAGCAACGGGTACGACTGGGTCGCGATTTTGGCACTGCCGAATTCGTAGAGAACCTGGTTGCGAATGCGAATTCGCTCCGATTCGAGCACCACGGGTTCTTCTTCGGGCGGAGGCGGGCAGCCGTTCAACTCGGCCGGGCCGGGCTGGTCGGGGCACTTGTCGACGACGTCGGGTATTTGGTCTTGGTCTTTGTCGGGGCAGCCGTCGAGCTCGCGCGGGCCCTTCTCGTCGGGGCACTGGTCTTCGAGGTCGGGCACGCCGTCGCCGTCGCGGTCTTTGATTTCGGGCTCGTCGGGGCAGCCGTCGCCGTCGGCGTCGTGCGTCTTGTCGGCCGCCACGTTCGGGCAGCCGTCGACCTTGTCGGGCACCCCGTCGCCGTCGGCGTCGAGAATGGGCACGTATTCGTAACGCAGGCCCACCGAAAACCGAAACGTCTCGCGGCCGTAGCCGTTTTCGCCGAGCCCTCGCGCCACCGAGACCTGCAGACCCCAGTGCTCGTTGAACATCGTGCGCGCGCCCACCATCAGTTCGAAGGGGGTCTTCAACGCGTCGGCGTCGCGAAAGGTGAACGGCGCTTCGGCCGGCGTCACCACGTTGAGGTCGGCCAAGAATTCGTTGCGCTTGAACTTCCACGCGTCGGGGGCTTCGAAAATGACGCCCGCGCCCATGGCGAATTCGTGGCCGACGTACAGGTTCAGGTACCGGCCCGGCGTCGTGCGAAACCGCCAACCGCCGTTCGCCAACACCCGAATCGGGCCGAACCGCCGCTCGGCCGCCAACCGCGGAGCGAAGACCCACCCGGCATCGCTCATGAAGCTGAAGCCGTCACCGGTCGGGGCCCGAATTTCCATGATCGCGGCGAGCCCGATGATCGGTATTTCTGACTGCCGCACAATTTGAAACCGGCCCATGGCGCGCAGCGCCCCCAAGCCGAACGCCCGCGGCGCCTGCTGGGGGAAACCCTGGTCGTTGAGCAGCTTGAAGTTGCTCACGTTCACCAACGTCACCGGCAGGTCGGCCGCCAGCTCGAGCCGGTTGAGGGCCTGGTACGCCGCCAGAATGTGCAGGTCGGTTCGAAACGGCAGCAAGTCACCCAGCCGCGCGTTGCCCGCCTTGAGCGCCAAAATGCCCACGTTGAAGTCGAGCAGCGGCATCAGCCGAAACGAGCCCACCTGCGGCAAGTCGGCCCCGTCGAGGGTCAGGCCCGAGCCCACCGTCGGAGTCAACTTCACCGGCACCGCGTCGATGCCGCGCGCGAACGGGTCTTCGGCCAGGGCGCTGAGCGAGAACAACACCAACAAGGTGGTGGCGGAGCGACCCACGGGTCAGGGTTATAGCGGGTGCGGGCAAGGCTCCAAATTCTCGAGTGTGGAAAAGTGCCGAAACCTCACTTCGACGCCAGCGCTTGCCTCAGCTCGGCGGCCGCGCGGCGGGCGTGAATGAGCGCGTCGTTGCTACACATGCGTTGCATCTCCCGCTCGCTTTGTTCGAGCAATTCGAGGGCAATGGCCAGCGACGGCGGGCCGTCGAACGGCACTTTTCGCGTCGGGGCTGAAATGGCCCCCAGCTCTTCGAGGGCGGCGCGGGTCTGCCTGCGCGCGAACCCGGTGCCTGCCGGTGTCGGTTTCGCTTTTGCGACAGCGTTTCCCACGCGGTCTTGAGAAGCCGCGCGCGCCGTACAAACCGATGTCAGAACGCGACCTTCGGGGCCGCCGCGCAGCCCGGAGTGAAGGGCAGGGCGAGCAGCGTGAGCAACAGCAGGGGCGAGCGCGTGGCGTTTATGCGGGTGTGCGTTGCCTCGAGCCGCCTTAAACATTCATTCAGCGCGCAGGGCGGCGAACGAGTTCGAGCGTGTTGGTGCCTCGCCGGGCGCAGTGGCCTTCGAGCACGTCGACCTCGTAGTTCTCGCGAAGGCGCTCACCTTCTTTGGCACAGCGGTGGCACAGCAGCGGCATGAGGTAATGGTCGGCGACATTGGGCTTGAGAAAGCGGCAGGTGCTCTCGTTGACCGTGAGCGGGCCAATGTGGGCCTCGGCCCGGGCGAGTTGCGGCTCAATGGCCTCGAGGGTCTGCTCGAACCGCTGGCGGTAAGTGCGGCCGACGAGCCAAATGAAACCAGCGAAGAACACGACCAAAAAGATCAAGGCCGCCGCGTTTTTGAGTGCTCGCATCAGGGCCTCTGGTCAGTAGCCACTGGGGCCCATTCGCGCCAGTCGGGCGTTTTCTTTGAGGTTTTGGCGCGCCTTGCCGCACAATCGGCTCGCAGTTCACGTGTACCAGCCAAGGAGAAACCATGAGCGAAATGAAGAAGTGGCAGGCGTGGGTCTGGGTGAAGTGGAAGCCGCAAGCCCCCTCGAATGCGTGGGAGACGTGGAAAGACAACCCCGTCATCAAGAGCGCCTGGTCGACCATGGGCCAGTGGGACTCGTGCTTTTGGCTCGACGTGTCGTCACCCGCCGAGCTCGAAGAATTCGTGTGGAAAAACATTCGCTCGAATCAGTGGGTGCAAGACACGAATACGACCTGGGCCAAGCGCTGGTGGTGATGCCGCTTCGCCGAGCGGCGGCGTTCGCCATTGACGCGGTGGGGTTCGCGGCTCTGGCGTACGTCGTCTGCCGCGGGCTCGACCGCTCGGTGAAGGCCGACTTTCCACCCCACCAGGCGGCGCTCGCGGCGAGGCGCATCGTGCCCGCGCTCGGGGTGCTGTACGGCGCGTGGGCGGTGGCCCCCGTGCTCGCGTGGCGGGCCAGCGTCGGCAAGAAGCTGCTCGGCTTGCGCGTCTTGGCGACCGACGGGGGCGAGTTGTCGGCCCTCGCCGTGGTGCTGCGAGAAACGGCGCTCAAGTGGTTGTCGCTCGCCATGAATGGCGCCGGGCTCGTCGACGGGCTCGCCACGGGGCGCGCGTTTCACGACCGGCTGGTCGGCTCGGTCGTCGTGGCGAGCGACGACGACGGGTTCGAGTCGGCTGATGACGACTGGGCCCCCGTGACCTGGCCCGCGGTGGGCGGCCTTGGGGCGGTGACGGCGTTCATGTTTTGGTCGATGAAGACGCAGGGGCTCGTGTTTCACGTGTTTCGGCAGGGCGCGTTCTACGTGCCGCACGAAGCGGGGCACTTGGTGGTGGGCGCGGTGTTGCCCCACTTGGTCGGCGTGGCGGCGGGCGCGTGGGGGCAGTTGCTGTTTCCGTCGATTGCGGCGGTCGTGTTCGCGCGGCGGCGGTGGCCCGTGCAACTGGCCGGCACGCTCGTGTGGCTCGCGCTGAGCCTGTTCGACATTGCCGCCTACGCGAGCGACGCCTGGTACCGCGATTTGGCCATGCCGGTGGCGGTCGGTGACGAATTTTCTGAAGACCACCTCGACGCGCACGACTGGTGGCAAATGCTCGGGGCCGCCGGCGTGCTGCGGTATGCCCAGCCGATCGGCGGGGCGATTGCCGCGCTCGGGTGGGTGGCCATTGGCGTTGGCTTGGGTGGGCTGGCGTGGCTCGCGGCTCGCTCAGCGTCGAGCAAGAGCGCGACGCTCTGACCCGTCAGTCGAGCGGGGCGACCACGTCTGTGTGGTGTCGGGCGGCGGCGGCTGTGGTAGGAGTGTTTTTCAGTACAACCGACCGGGGGCGACCTGGTCTCGACGAGGGCAATGACGTTCTGAGATGCGTGCCGAGTGGGCCTACACACTCGTAAATACAAATGGGCAAAAACACAAAAGCCAACGACAACGTTGAGCTCGCTCTCGCGGCTTAATACCCCGCGGTAGCACAGGTGCCCTGGTCCACGCCTGGAGGCTGGGGGCTGCCTGAACCAAACCGGGCTGGTCTCCCAAGTGTTCGGGCGAGGGAGACGAGATTGAGCCGAAACCAGTTCAACATTGACCCGTCCGTGGGGGGTGTTGGGCCTAGGCCGTAAATTCGCGGAAGACGCACGTGGCTTATCTCAGCGCTGAAGGCTTTCGGACGTGGGTTCGATTCCCACCGCCTCCATAAATCGGGTGTCCAAGACGGTTCGTTCACGTCCTGGACACCCGATTTTCTTTTGGGTTTCCCTCGAGAAATCGTCCAAGGCAGGTCGGGAGGGTGCGTTGACATCCGCCGTTTGACGGGGGTAACTGTGGGGGTAGTTGGGGGTACTTTGGTTCTCCTACCCCCAGCGCCGACCGATGGCACTGACCGACCTCGTCGTACGCACCGCGAAGCCCACCGAGAAGCGACAGAAGCTCTTTGACGGTGGCGGGCTGTTTCTCGAGGTGACTCCGCAGGGCGGCAAGGGGTGGCGCCTGAAGTACCGGTTCGCCGGGAAAGAGAAGTTGCTGTCGTTGGGCGTGTATCCGGAGGTCTCGCTCAAACAGGCCCGGGAGCGGCGTGACGCTGAGCGCAAGCGGTTGGCCGAGGGTGTCGACCCGAGTCACTACCGAAAGGCGTTCAAGGCGAAGCAGTTGGAGGGTGCGGCGAACTCGTTCGAGGCCGTGGCGCGCGAGTGGTACGCGAAGAACGCGCCGACCTGGGCCGAGAATCACGGGCCACGAACGCTGCGACGGCTTGAGAAAGACTTGTTTCCGTGGGTCGGGCGCCGGCCAGTGGCTGAGGTGACTGCGCCTGAGATTCTCGTGTGCTTGCGGAGAATTGAAGCGCGCGGGGCGATTGAAACGGCGCACCGGGCCCTCCAGAACGCGGGGCAGGTGATGCGGTACGCCGTTGCGACCGGACGAGCCGAGCGCGACCCGACGTCAGACCTGCGCGGGGCATTGCAGCCGGTGACCAAGACGCATTTCGCGGCGGTGACCGAGCCGAAGCGGGCGGCGGAGTTGCTGCGCACGCTTGACGGCTACGAGGGGTCGTTCATCGTTCGGTGCGCGCTGCGGTTGGCTTCGTTGGTGTTTGTGCGGCCGGGCGAGTTGCGACAAGCCAAGTGGGCTGACGTCGATCTCGAGGCGGCCGAGTGGCGGTACCACGTGACGAAGACTGACACCGAGCACATCGTGCCGTTGTCGAGGCAAGCGGTTGAGATTTTGAACGAGATCAAGCCGCTAACGGGAAGCGGCATGTACGTGTTTCCGTCAGCGCGAACCGAAGTGCGCCCGATGAGCAACAACGCCGTGCTCGCGGCGATGCGGCGAATGGGTATCGACTCCGACGAGATGACGGGCCACGGCTTCAGGGCCATGGCGCGCACCATTCTTGACGAAGTGTTGGGCGTGCCGGCGCACCTGATTGAGCACCAACTGGCGCACGCGGTGCGTGACGCGAACGGGCGCGCGTACAACCGAACGGCGCACCTGCCCGAGCGCAAGAAGATGATGCAGCAGTGGGCGAACTACCTCGACCAAATAAAAGTCGGCGGCAACGTCGTGCCGCTCACCAAGCACGCGATCTGATCGTCACCGGCAGCAAGCGATTGGCAAGCTGGAGTCGCAAGATGTTGAAGCGCCATTGGGCGTAGTGATGGCACTGGCATTGGCCGCGCTTGTTTGCCAGTTCTCACAGTTTGCATCATTCGATCGGGTATACGCGATGAACCGGCCCGATAACTCGCCTGCGTAGGTAAACGTGGGGGCGTCGAAGATATGGCGCGGCTCGTTCACTGATGGATCGTAGCCGAGGAAACTAAGCGCGCTCATGTCGATCCACGCCACTGGTGTTGCGGTGGCTGGGTGGGCTCGGATGAATTCTGAAAAGTGGCAGACGCGGCTACCCGCAAACGAGGCCTTGCACGCAGCGTTCATTGCAGCGCGGCCCGCTCCACCCTGAAACGTCGCGGTGGTTGTGCCGGCAAATTTTTCTCGAAACGGCGTATCGCAGCACGCGACACGTCGAGCGATATCGCAGGAGCCAGTGGTTGGGCCAGATGGAGTTACGATCGAACCACCGCTGTCCGAGGTTGCCGCCTCCCACCGTTGGCAGTTGTAGGAGGAGGACCCGCCCGAGAAAATGCCTGTCGACCGAGTCGCCATCCCCAGAATGGGTTGCACCGACGGGATCATGGTGTTGAGCGTTCCAGATACCGTGAATTGAATACTTGCCGATGGTTCGATCCAGGCGCCCTGCGCGGGCGGATCCGCGTCAGGGTTGGCGAGGTAGAATTCCGCCGCGTGGCAGATGTGAGCACCGGGAAACTCAAAATTGCAAAGGGCCTGCATTCCGATTCGGCCGGCATCTGGAGAGCCATTGGTGGTGGCAGTGGTGAAACCGATGAAGCTTGAGGCGACCTCCCCGTATTGATCGCCGGGCTCGCCCTTGGCCCCGGTCAAACCTGTTGGCCCAGTCGCGCCGGTTAGCCCTGTTGCACCAACAGAACCGGTCAAGCCGGTTGCCCCACTGGCGCCGGTCGAGCCCGTTGCGCCAGTTATGCCGGTGGCTCCGGTTGGACCAGTGGCGCCGGTCGGCCCTGTGGCTCCATTGCAAATCCGAGTCACACTCGATGCTGACTCGAGGCGCACGCCGCCGGTTGGGCACTCCGCTGTTGGCCCCTCCGCAAAAGCGGTCACTGAGACACCATCTGCGCCCTCGTGCCCATTGCAAACGTAAGTGAAAACGCCCGGCGGTGCTTCAAACCGAACGCCTCCTCGCGGGCAGTTCGTGCCAACTGGTTCGCTGGTTCCAATGGGCGGGTCGCCCTGAACGCCTTTTGGACCCTGTGGGCCGGCCACGATTACGACGCCGCCGTCGACATCGAGGCTGCCACCGTCAGCGGAGTAAATGACGACCACTTGCCCGGGGAGACCCGTGGGCCCAACGTCTCCTTGAGGACCCGTTCCGCCCGCCGCGCCGGCTGCACCTTGCTTACCGTCGGCCCCCGTCGCTCCTGTTGCGCCGGTCGCTCCTGTTGGACCAAACGCCCCTACAGGCCCTGTTGCACCCGTCGCTCCTGTTGGCCCGGTGGCACCGGTCGCACCAGTGCCTCCCGGTGGGCCCGACTCACCCCTGATGCAAGACGCAAAGAGAACCACCAACCCGGACCAAAGAACGAGACCTCGCACGCGCACCCCTCGGTTTGACGCACGCGAAATCTACTCGACGCCACCGGGCAACTCAGTCAGCAATCGCAGCACGACATTTGTCTACTTCATCGCTCTGTCGCAATTCGCAACGTGCGATTCACCGGGAAGTGAAGGCTCAGGTCGATGAACGGACGAACGTCGAGATGAGCTCATCGCGATCAACGCAGAGTTCGCAATTTCATTCGAGGGAACTCTGGGTGTCAGCGCTCCCGAGTAGGTCGCTCGTATGACCAATCCCGCCATCAATCCGATGTGGCACCTCTCACCAGTGCTCTCGGTCCGTGAGGCCGCAGCGCTCGTGGCCGGTTACGAGCCACGGCACGCGATTCGACTCCACGATGAGAACGGCAGCTGGGAAGAACAGGTGCCCGACTACCCGCCCGTGTTGCGGGGCCTCCAACACGCCGTGCGCAGCAAGAAACTGGAGGCAGATGTTCGCTATCACGACAACAGCAACGGCCCAGGCGACATCAACTGGGACGAAACGACTCTCGACGTCGATGTTTTCAAAAAGTGGCTCGATGAAAGTCGCAACATCAGGCCGCCGTTCTTCTTCAAGCAGTCGTCGACCGAGGCGCCGTATCTCGACCCCGCGCACCCGCGATTTGCTCCCAAACTCGCCGCCGCGGTTTCGGCGTGGTTGGTCGTTGAGCAGGCGCCAGAGGGCAAGACCGTCAAACAAGCGCTTCAGGCGTGGCTTCGAGAAAATGCCTCCCGCTTTCGTCAGTCTGATGACGACGGCAAGCCGAACGAGACCTTCGTCGAGGAGGCCTCCAAGGTCGCAAACTGGGCACCTGGCGGAGGTGCCCCGAAAACGCCGGGTTGAGACCCAGGGTGGGGTGGGTGGTCGGGTTCATCATCCCCGGTGGGGTGGTTGCTGAATTGTGCACCCCAAGTTTTCGTAACTCGGCCCGCTATTTTGTCGCGGTGACTGCGCGCATTTCTTCGACCTTCAACGAACGGCCGCGCGCCGTGGAGGTCGACAATGCACCGCCTGCCAGAGACTGGGTTCCTTCGTTTGTCACAAATTCTCGGGAGGCCTCGGGCGACGCCGCCTGAGCCGCCACCATACCCATCGGTAAATCGGCGTGGTGGGCCGGCATTCGGTCGGGCCGCTTCCCGAAGCCGGTAAAGTTGGGCGCACGCGTCACGGCCTGGAGGGTCGAAGACATTCGCGCCCTCATCGCTTCGATGGGCGCAACGAGGGCGGGGTGACCATGGCTCCTCTCAATGCCGTGCACTGTTGTTGTTTGTCGGGACTCACCGAGCAGCAGGTGAAGTTGCTTGAACTGAGGGGCGGCATCGCGTCGCTCGAGTGGTTGGCCATGGAGGCTTTGTTCGCCTTCGCCGGAGTGCCTCCAGTTGGCGACCCGTCGAAGCACGATGCGCTCGAGCGCTTCAGGCTCGAGCTGGTGCGAATGGCTGACTTTTGCCGCGTTCACGGCTGGTCGGAGCGCTCGCCGCACAACGGTTCGGCGGCACCGGTTCCCAGCGCCGAACCCAAGGCGGGTACTACCAACCGGTTCCGGGAACCACGCGGTACCAGGGGAACCACGTGAGCGCGCTCAAGTGGGAATCGCTCGCCGAGTTCTACGCGCGTGCCGAGTCAATGCCCGAGCCGGCGTGGCTTATCGATGACTTGGTTCCAGCCAGTGGCCGCGTCGCTCTGGTCGCCGCGCCCAACGCAGGCAAGACATGGGCGGCTCTGGTCATCGCGCTGACGGCAGGTCGTCAGGGGCGTGATGTACTCTTGGTGCTCGAGGAGGGTGGGGTTCGGCAAACAGCGAATCGGTTTCAGTCTCTTGGCTTTGATTCGGAGCGCGTTCGTTTGGTGCACCTCGGGGGCGTGCGTTTGGAGGACAAAGAAATGCGTCGCGCTCTTGCTGAGGCCGTGAAGCATGCCCGAGAGCCGGTCTTGGTCATCGACCCACTTTCTTCGGTGTTCTGCGGCGATGAGAACAGCACCGAGGAGATGAACGAGTTCAAAGCTCAACTCGAAGAAGTCGTTCGCTCCAACCCGTCGGTGTTGCTCGTACTCTTGCATCACACCTCAAAGGGGAGTGAGCGCGATGGCAACGGCAGCGTCTATTCGGGCCGCGGTAGCTCGGTGATGGCTGGGTGGGTCGACGTTCAACTGAATCTGGTGGGGCAGCCGGCGGGCCCAAACTCGGGCGTGGTGACTGTTGACTTGTCGGTCGCCAAGATGCGCGACGGCGCGCGCGGCGTAAAAAAACGCATGACGATTTCGCTCGGCAGCGCCGAACCGGTGTGCATCACCGATGCCGACTCGGGCGGCGCGCAAGACATGCGGGCCGAAATTCGAGATGTCGTCGGCCGTGCACCCAAGCCGCTCAGCAAGAACGCGATCGGCGAAGCCGTTGGTGGGCGACGCAACAAGGTTCTGAAACTGATTGATTATCTACAGTCGGAGGGCGTGCTGATGAAAGTTGCCGACGGCTATCGGTTGGCAGAGGTGGTTCCGGTTCCGGTCATGGAGTTGGAGGCGGGAACCACGTGATCGAGTGGGGCATTTTTCGAGGTGTTGCACATGGCATGGGAGACGCGCGGCAACCGTCGCTACTACTACCGGGCCGAGCGCGTTGGCGGTCGTGTCGTGAAGACCTACGTCGGTGCCGGCGCCATTGCCGAACACGCGGCGGCGATCGACGCCGAACGACGTGCCGTGAGAAAGGCGGTCGACGATGAGCAAAACGACGAATGCGAAGAGCAACTCGAAACTCTTGACCGGTGCATCGAAGAACTCCTCCATCGTGAAGGTTTCCACCGACCGAAGCGTGGTCGTTGGAGACGAAAGCGCATCGCCAAAAGCAAAGGCTGACGTGCGCAAGGTGCTCGTTGCGGCTCAAAGCGGCGATGAATCGACCCTGCCGGTCGTGCGCCGAATGCTCGCCAATTCGACTGAGCTGGTGAACATGGCAGGCGACGCGGCCGCGCTCGCCGAAGCGGCATGGGTGCGCCGTTACGCCGGGAGCGACGTGCTGACCCGTGAGGCGTTGAAAGTCAAAGCAGCCGAGTTACGTCGTTCGCTACTCGGTGTGTCGCCGACCGCCGTGGAGCGTTTGATCGTTGACCGAATCGTGGTGTGTTGGCTTCAGGTGAACTTCCACGACCAGGTCGAAGTGCAGCAGACCGAACGCACCCTGAAACAGGCGACATTCGACATGCACAGGCAGGAATCAATTCAACGCCGCTACCTGCGGGCTTTGCGAACTCTCACTGAGATTCGGCGCTCGGGCATCGGCGCGTTTCATCTAAACCAGCCACACGTTGGCGACCCGCCACATGGCCACAGTATACGCAGCGCTTCATCGTCGAACTCGACGGCCCATGCGTCAACGATGGCGCCGGCTCAGTGAAGCTACGACGTGCGCTGGTCAGGCACGCAGGGTATGATTACCACCGATGACTGTACGCGCACCCTACCCGCGGCCGCCGATTGTAGAAGCGATCGTTGAATTTCACCTAGCGGGGACGTGGGCTCGGGATGCGCTTCGCGATTCAGTCGGAGACCAACTCGCCGGGCTAACACCACGACCACACGATTCAGGCGACCCGGGTGGGCGAGTCCTTTTTCATTCCGCTGACAATGCACGAGCTGTGGGGTTCGCGACCAGCTTGCTATCGGTGCATGTTCAAAAGCCCTACCCAGGGTGGCAGAGCTTCAGAGAACAGATCATCGGCGTTGTGATGAAGCTGCCACTTCCCATTCGAGAGAGCGGCCTCCGCGCTCTCGCCGTTCGCTACATCGACCGTATTGAATTCAAAGAACCCGACGTGGTTTTCAATGATTACTTCACGGTGATGCCGCGACGACCTGAACAGATGCCAGAACAGCTCTTGGGGTTTTCGTTTTCGACTCAGGCGTTCGATCCGAAAGATCAGACCATCTCGCTACTCACGATGTCGAGCGCAATCGGCCCGGCCGTTTCCTACGACTTGAGCATGCTGCGAGCATGGCCCTCTGGATTTGACTTTAAGACCGAGGACTGGCTCATCGTCTCCGACGACCTGCACGCACGTCAGAAGGAAATGTTTGAGAACTCCATCACAGACAAGATGAGGGAACTCTTTCAATGAATTTTTCGATCGCGCGCGTGACTAAGTCGTTGCCGAACGAACCGTCGTTTCAGGCAGCGCATCACGATTCGCCTGTTTTTGGCGGACATCAGTTCAAGCGATTGGGGTCGAACGACACGAACAAACCGTGGTTGGGTGTAGTTGAAGTCGCCCTTCTGAGTGCCGAGCCCAGTTCGTCAACTTGGCTAGAAGAGGTCTATTCATTGGTTCGGCGCGATCAAATTGACGATGCGCTGGATCTCGCCTTCGAAAAACTCGAGTCGTTGTACAACGAGCAAAAATTTGACCTCGCTGACGCGGTAACGAAAGCAATTGACCTGAAGCGTCTCGATACGAACCTTCTCGTCGGCTTTCTTTCAATCACGAAGCGCGCGGCTGACAAGCTCCCCAGCCGTCGGCAGTTTGTTCAGCGGGTCGAGCGACACCTCCGTGGTGTCGCGCCAGCACGCGTTGAAGAACTCTTGGCAGGGCTTCGATAGTGACGTGGGGGCGACGTGGGCGAGGCGCAATTCGAGACGGAATGTTCATTCGCGAAGCAGACTGATTCCTGGCTAGCGATTGTCGTTTGCAAGCCAGACCCGGCGGGAGTTGGCCTCCACGCCGGCCTGCTCCACCGACGCAACGGCCAAGCAACACATGTGCTTCATTTGGCGTGGGACAACGACCTGCGTTCTGATTGGAAATGGGAGCGTCTCTGGGCAACGCCAGTTGCGCCACCGGAGAAGCTCCGCGCGGCGGCCACGCTCTGCCGCACCATCCAGAAAACCTTTGAGGCGAAGCAAGTCTTTCCATACGGGCTCCGCTTCGAGGGCACAACATTCTCCAACGACGGCAGTCTCAAACTCTCTGAACGTGCAGTCGGTCTCAGCTGTGCAACGCTCATTTTGGCGGTGCTGAACGCGTCGGGTGTGGAGCTAGTCGAGGAGGCGTCATGGCCGGTGCGAAAGGCGGAGGACCTGGGGTTCCTGGTGCGAGTCGCCGATTTTGCAGACAGCAAAATTGTAGCTCGGCTGAAGACCGAGATTGACGCAGGGGTTCGGAGAATTCAGCCACACGAAGTTCTCGGTGCGTGTAGCTGCCCGAAGGTGCCGGCCTCATTCGAGGAGACAAAACCTCATGCTGCTCGCATTGCTGCGCGTCTCGACGCGTACCACCAACAAAACCAAACGAACGGGCCGAGCGTTTCCGCTCAAGCGGGCACGAAAGAGGAGGCCTGACCGGCCGCGTCGGCTGTTCGCATTCGAGAAGCGCGACGCCTTTTGCGAATTGTCGAGGATCATGCCGGCACGCACCAAGTCAGGAGCGCCTAGTCTTGGCTGCCACCGACTCACAATCGATGGGGGTAGAACTGGGGGTAGGTGGAGTCATCGCTGAGAGCTAAATGCCCACCTTCAAAGGTGCACGACGTTGATGTTCGATTCCCACCGCCTCCATGAAGAACCAGCCGTGGTTCCTAGCGAATTGGGGACCACGGCTTCTTTGTGCCCTGGCGTGGCCCATGAGCACCTTGATACCGGCGCGTTGATTTCGGCCTGAGCCCGGCAGCCCTACTTCACCAGCTCGCCAACTCGTGACTTCAAGCGCTCGAACGCCTCGAGCGCGTCTTTGAAACCCGTGTTCGGAGAAACGGTTTCAGAGCCCGGTCGCAACGTCTGCCCGATAAAACCGTCGGCGGCCGAAGCTTTGCCGAAGAAACCGTTGGGCCCCGTCATGCTGGTCTGCGGGAGGGCGATTTCGAGCTCCCCGAAGACGGTCGCAACCTCGGTCTTCAGGTTCGAGTTTTTCGCCGCGACGAGTGCCTCGATGGCATTCGACGCCGAGGCGATCAACCGCTTCGCTTCGTTCGGCGAGACCCGGCCACCCCACACGCTCCTCAGCGACTGCGTTTCGTCGAGCGCCTTCTCGAATTCAGTGAGCGCGCTCGCCACCCGCGCGTCGGGCGCACGGTCGATGCCAGCGCGTTGATTCATCGCCACCCACCAGCTCGGCAACTGCGTGTTTCGACCGTCGATGCCCGCCATGTTCACCCCATCAAGAAGTTGTTCGTGCTTACCCGATGGTGCCTGTCAGCGACAAGGCCTCCCCTCACGGCTCGCGTGACACAGGCAACGCCGCGGGCCGCTGCTCGAGCACCGCATTCGCGACGACGCGTGGCCCTTCGGCTTCCCCGCGTCGTCACCCAGTCTCGGTAAGACACGACACTGGCTGGCCCACTCCGACTTGGCCACGCTCGACGCGCTGTACGAAAACAGCGATGAACGCCATCAACGATGCTCGTACCTGCCGCTCGCTCCCAAGACCCGCTTGGGGTCGGCCCGAGCCGCTGTCGTGCTGACCAAGCGAACACCACGCCAGCCTCCAGACCGTCGTGAAGGTTTGACCTTCGCCACCTCAAAGCACTTCGACTCCCGGGGGAATGGCGTGTAGACGTCAATCGCCGTGGCGCCTCCCGCGACGTTTCCGTTTCCCTACTTCGGGCATGCATACAGCGAGTACGTCATTGTCGACGTGTTCGCGTGGTTCGAACGGCCTCCGCCCGAAGACGTAAGGGCCCGCGCCAACAGCCTGCTCGCCCGCGTACACTCATTTTTCGGAGGAACCGAACGGGCCCACACGGTTCATTGGAGTGAACGGGTCGTGCAAAAACACGACGTGCTCGACAGCGAGCGCAAGCACGTGTCGCCCAGTGACCCGCGTATCGTGGCCGCGTTGAAGTCGGCCGATCTGAAGCGCTACGGCACGACGAAGGCGGCCATGAAAGCCGTACCGTTCGCGATGCACCTGTTGGTCGACCAGGCGCTCGAGCAGCTCCACCGAGAGTGGCCCATCGCCTTTGCGGTGCGGGTGCCCGGGCCGAAAGACCGCACGACGCCATGGCACGACTGGAGCCTCAGCCAGCAGAGCGGCACCTTCGCGCGCATTCTCGAGCACGTCGAGCGACGGCCGTCGAACGCCGGTGACCCGTCGGGCCAGCCGTGGCCCCACGCCGCCCCGTGGCTCATGGCGGTGACGGCCGTCGCGCGAGCCTGCACCAAGCGCGAACGACTCGCGTCGTTGCCCGCCGCCGACAAGGCGGTCTTGGCCGACCTGTGCGCGACGGTCTCTTCGGTGGCGCAGCCCGAGCCCTCGTGGGCCGACAACAGCGTGGCGTTCAGCGACCTCACCGAATGTCGTGACGCGCTGCTGGCGATTGCCGCCAAACTCGGTGCGGGCCCGGCGACAGGGTCTGCCCACGACGTGGTCGACCGCATCTTGCTGGAAGCGGCCCAATTCGAATTCACGCGCATCAGGCTGAGCGAGTGCCCGACCTTCGAGGCGGTGAAAGCGCTGCCGAGCCGCTTCGAAGTCGCCATCGATGCGACCGAGCGCGTGTTGCGAGAGCTCGAGCGGCTCTCGGGGCACCGGCCTGGTGAAACAGTGCTCGTCTACGGAGGCGACGACCAACAACGCCTCGACGTGTTGAGCAAAGTCATCAGCCAGTTGCTGCGCCGCAAAGGCACGTTCGGCGAGTCGACCGCGGTGGCCATGGTGAAGACCCTGGCGTCGACGACTCGGCCGTTGGGCGCCTGGCTGCCGTTCGACCTCATCGTCGACAAACTCGCCGAATACGTGGCGACCGGGCCTTCGAGCACCTTCACCAACAAAGTGAAGCGTCTGCTCGAATTACAGTACCCGTTGCCCCGTGACGACCGCGAGGGTCGCGCTCGGTTCGAAGCGCTGCTTCGCTGACGTCGGCGCCTGCTACCGGGTTCGACTCAGACGGTATTCGTGGCGCACGTATGACGCGCCCCCGCCGGTGGGCTGCACCAGCTTGACGATGGTCATGCTCGTGGTCGTCACAATGAAGGTCTGGCGCAGCACCGCCGGTTGCCCGTCGTCTTCGCCCACCCGCTCGGCCGCCAGCCGCGTCGTCGCGTCACCAGACGCAAATTCGAGCACCCGGTACACCGACCACATCGCCGGGTCTTGGTCGGCCTCGCCCCAGGCGAACTGCCCACGCGGCAGGTCGAGTCGTACGATGTCGCGGCTTCGAACCTTCTTCGACGGGCCGTCGTCGAACTCGAAATTCATGGCCACCGAGCCGTCGGGGCGCGTGGCCGCCACCAGGGTCGTCGGCAGCTCGACTTGGCGATGCGGCGGTTGGTAGTCGCGGTATTCGAGCACTCCCTGCCACCGACCCTCGAGCGCTGCCACCCACCGTTCGGCCGACGCCGCCGGAGCCTCGTCTCGGGTATTTCGGCCGGCACACCCTCCGAACAGCAACACTGAGACGACGAGCGCTTGTCGCATGCGCCAGCAATACGCCCGGCCGCCCATTGTGTTTCGCGTCGGTTTCAGCGCTTCGTGCTAACGGTCGCGGCGGCGAGCGCTGGGCGGCGGCGAACCGCCTCGGTGACCAAGGTCTCGATGTCGGGGTGGCATTCGACGGTCGCGGTCGTGAACGGCGGCCACCCGTCGACCACATTCAACATCGAGTCGAGCTCGGCCGCTTCAAAGCGCAACGGGTTGACCGTGATCGCCACGTTCGCCCAGCCCCGCTCGCGGCCTGAAACGGCCGTCGTCTGAAACCGCCCGAGGTGCACTTCGAACGACTCGACTGCCGGGTGGAGCGTGGGCAGCAAACGGTCGAGCCCAACGGGCCTGGTGCTCGACGAAATCGCCACCGAGCGCGCGGCGACCCGGGGCAGGGTGTTGGCCAAGACGGCCTGGGTCTCGGTGCTCCAGTGAATCAACTGCAGTTCAACCGAAGCGAGTTCACGCTCGATGGGCCAGACCACGGGGCTCGAGAGGTCGACCCACGTCGCGTGCACGCGGGCGAGGCGCGGGTTTTGGGCGGCCAAGCGCGCGAGCAGGCCAAATCGAACACCGCGGGCTTCGCGCAGGTTCTTGAGCGAGGGGGGCAGGTCGAATTCGAGACTCTCGAAGTCGACCGCCTCGAGCATCGCCGCTTCGATGCACTCGGGCAGCGGCCCCTTCAGCACCCCCGAGGCGAGAAACCCGCGCCGAAACTCGAGGCCCGACAGGCGAAACGCGTCACGCAGCGGGCCCATGAGCGCCATTCGGTGCTCGGCGAGAATCGCCTTTTCTTTCGCGACAGAAGCCTTGGTCGACTGGCCGCCAGCCCGTTTGAGCTGCAGCAACAGCAATTCGCCGCGGGGGTCGCCGCGCTCAGTCAACGCGTCAGCGAGCACCGAGCGAAAGCGGTCGTCGTCAGGGTTGGCGGCGATCGCCGCGAGCAGGTCATCGCCATGGGCGGCGGGTGGCGTCGGTTCGGCCCTGGTGAGCGGCGCCGGGGTGTCGAGGGCCGGCGCCAACAGGGCGGGGTCGGGCGTCGACCGGAGTTTCGAGAGCTTCGCGGCCACCTTCTTCACCTTGCCACTGCCTCGCCACAGCCACCGATCATCGACCTCGGGGGCGGGGCCGTCGTCGGCGAGTGTGTACTTGGCGGCAAAGGCCTCGAGCGGCGCGACGAAGCCCGGGTGACCGTGGTGCTCGACCGCGCGAACCAACGCGGCGAACAGCCGTTCAGACATTTCTCGCACGGCCCGCGGTTCGGTCAGCAAGCGCATCACGACTTCGGCGACGCGCGGGTCAGCCGGCAAGTCGGCGAGCAGCTTCACGACTTCGGTGACCGTCGAAGCCGGGGCCTCCTTGGCGAGCCGGGCGAGTGCTTCGAGCACGGCGCCGCGTCGGAGCGCCGACACGACGTCGGTCGACGCGGGGTCGAGCAGCGAGGCCAACCACTCGGCCGCTCGCCCGCTCTTCGGGGGCAGCTCGAGTCGCTGCGCTTCGACCGAGCGTTCGAGCTCGAGCTCTCGTTGCGCCAGCGCCGGGTGGCGATGCCGCGCGTATTCGTCGAGTATTTGTGTTCGCAGCAGATCGTGGTCGGCCACCAACGAAGCATACCGAGCGCCCGGCGAGTCGTGACGGTTTCGTATTCGGTCTCCGCCTGTCGTGTTTGACGACTCGCCAAGTCACCGCTTCGGTTTCGTCTGCGGTTGCTTGAGCGCCGCCCGAATCGCACCGAGGGCCTGCTCAGCACGAGTGCGCTCGTTCGAAGTGGCGGCGGCTTTGAGCCAACGGGTGGCTTCGTCGACTTGCTTGGTGCAATCAGCGCGATCTTCGGGAGTGAGCTCTGCCACCAAGTCGGCGATTTGGCCGAGAGTCTCCTTCAGCCCCGCGTATTCCGTGATCGCCTCCGCCGCGTGAGCGCCCTTGGGCAAGGTCTTGAGGTACCGGCCCGGGCCTACGCCAAGCACGGCGATGTAACAGCCGAGGTACCCTTCACACTCTCCGGGCTGCGGAGTCGACGCCGCTTCCCAGGCGAGGTCGTCAGCGCTCGGCGTATCGCGAAATTTCTCGGCTTCGGCCCAGAGGTGGTCTGTGTCGGCGTACCACGTGCCTGCGGGCTCGCTGTACACGACGGTACTGCCGCGCTCGGTGATGAACCCGCGGTAGGGCTGGTCTTTGCTGACGGCGGGAATGAGGGCGAGCGCGCTCTTGAGACACCGGGCGCGCACCAGGGAGAGCGCCCCGGCCTTCGCGTGGTCTGTCACCGAGGTGCTCAACCGATCCATCGCGTTGCAGAGGTCGGTGCGCTCCGCGAAGGAGAGCTTGGGGTTGTCGCCCCGCGCTTTCCACAGGGCGAGCGCCGCCTCGCCTTCGTGGCCTCGCTCGAACGGTGAGAGCACGGCGCTGAACACGAAGCCGTGTTGGCCGTCGGCGGTGGAGAGGTGTTCCCAGACTCCGGTTTTGTCGTCGAGCGTGACCGCGGCGCCGGGCGCGTCGAGCTCCGAAAGCACGGTGCCGATGGCGAGCTTCACCACTTCAGCGCCCTTCGGGTCGGGCTTGGCGCAAGCGCACGCCAGAGGCCGAAGTGATGAACTGCCGGGCTTCTCCGGCGAAGACGGTCGTCGACACGCACCACACCAGCCAGACAGAGCGCATGAGACGGCTGATTAGCAGGTGAGCGGCCGGCGCAAGAGGCCTTGATTCAGCGGCGCGACGTCATCGCCCCTTCGGCGCGAGGGTGGTGGTGGTCTTCGTCACCGACACCGGCGAGACGCTCTTGCCCGACCAGCCCCACGAGACACCGCCGCCGAAGTGCGCTGGGTTGCTGGGGTCCCACATCACGTCGGCGCCCCACATGCCTTTGCCGCCGACGCTGAAGTTGTTGAAGTCGCCGCCAAAACTCTCAATCGAGTCGGCGAAGAAGACACCGGCGTTGACGCTGGCCGAAGGGCCGCCAATGCCGCCGCCCTGCGAGGTGTACGAGCGACACGTGCCGCCGAGCGTGCACACCTTGCCCGCGTTGTAGGTGAACTTGGAGTTCGTCACCAACGGCACTTCGACCTGGGCCTGGGCGTACACGAGCATCACGCCGGTGGAGACGGTGGCCATGGGGGCACCCGCGGCCGGAGCCGGCGGCTGCGCGAGTCGCGCTCCGATGATTTCGACGACCTGCGCCTTGTCGGCGCTCGCGACCAGAATGGGCTTCGACGGCTCAATGGCGTGCAGGCGCTGCTCGTAGTCTCGCCACTCGGCTTGAAGTTTTTCGGCCGGGGTCATGTGTTCGAGTTCGTACGCCTTGTACGACTGCATCAACCCGTAGGCGGTGTAGGCCCAGCCAATGGCCTCTTTGACCTTCGGGTCGAGC
>JBGAIY010000047.1:0-27137 GCA_044225205.1 Myxococcaceae bacterium
CTTCACCACTTCAAATTCGTACAAGCTCATGAAACGACTGCTTCTTTTCGTGTCGTGCGCGTCGCTTTTGGCGGCGTGTGACAAGGGTACCGACGGCGGCCTCAAAGTGGTCGTCACCATCAGCCCATCGTTGAAGACGAATTGCGTGGCGCTCGAGGTGCAGAAGTCGGGTGACGGCACGCTGCTCGCCACGACGGTGGTACCGCGGCCAGCGGGTGACGGGCCGTTGCTCTTCGCCGTGCGTCAGGGCGACTTGCCCAAAGCGGTGCAGGTGCAAGCGGTGGGCTATTCGGGCACCAAGTGCGACGACACGACCACGCGCAAGCTGGCTTCGCGCGGAGAGCTCAAGACCGTCAATTTTCCTGAAAAGGGGCTCGACCCGGTGTCGTTGGCGTTGGGGCCTCCCGACGCGACGCTCGACGCCGATCGCGACGGCGTGGTCGCCCTCAGCAAGGGGGGCGTCGACTGCGACGACACGAACGCCAACGTTTTCCCCGGGGCGACGCAGGCATGCGATTCACCCATTGACTTCAACTGCGACGGCGCGGTGTTTTGTGCCGACGCGGCGTGCGCGACGAGCGCGGTGTGCATGCGCCCGCCCGACCGCTTGGCCTTCACCAACGTGGCTCCGAGCGGGCTGCGCCGGTTCGACTGCTCGCCGGCGTTCAAGGTTCAGTCGCAAGACGCGCTGGGCCCGGCGGCGGTGACGAAGAACGTCGCCTTGACGGTGACGGGCTCGCTCGCGGGCACCGAGTTCTTCAGCGACGCGGCTTGCAAGAACGCGGTGGCGACGCCGACCATCACCTACGGCACGACCGAGGTCGTGTTCTACAGCCGGGCCTCGAGCTTCGGCGCGCAGACCCTCACCGCGACCGCGACCGACTTGATGAAGGCGACCCAGACGTTCACGGTCGACCCCCAGCCCGCCACGTCATTCACCTTCAACCCGAGCACCGTCACCACCGCCGCGGGCGACTGCACCGAAGTGACGCTGCAAACGACCGACGACAACATGCGGCCCACGCCGTCACAGACGCCGCTGACTGCGTCGCTCGGCGCGAGCCCCGCCTTGGGCACCGCTTTCTACGACGCCACCGACACGACGTGCACGACGCCCATTGCGAGTTTGACCTTCACGAACGTCGACACCGTGAAGCTGCGCATTCGCTCGACCCGGGCGACGGCCATGGGCGCGCCGCTCGTCGTGACCGCGCAAGCGTCGACGGTGGCCAACAACGGCACGTTGAACGTGAACGTCACGGCGGCCGCCGCGGCGAAGCTGGCGTTCACCTCGTTGGCGCCGGGCCTGGTCGTCAACACCTGTTCGGGGGCGACCATTGTCGTCGGCGTGCAAGACACGTTCGGCAACACCACCAAGGTGTCGGCCGACACGGCGGTCACCCTGACGTCGATGAGGCAAAGTGGCAGCGTGAGCGCGTCGATTGCGTATTCGAGTGACGCGAGCTGCACGAGCGGCCAGCTGCAATTGCAGACCAGCATACCGGCCAATTCGTCGTCGTCGTTGCCGGTGTCGCTCAAGGGCAACGGCGCGGGCACCTTTCTCATGACGGCGGCGTCGGTGGGGCTGACGTCGGGCTCGCAGTTGGCGACCATTGCGAATGGGCCTCCGACCGGCATCGCCATCATTTCTGACCCGGTCACCGCGGTGGCGGGCCGCTGTTCGCCTTCTCCCATTCGCATTGAAACGCACGACTCGAGCAACGCGCGTTCGGCGGTGCAGGGCAGCGACTTGAGCGTCGAAGTGTCGGCGAGCGGGCTGACCTTCTACAGCGACGTCACCTGCGCGACGGCGTTGCCGTCGTCGCCCGCGACCCACCTGGTGATACCGGTGGGGTCGGCCGAAGGGTCGTTCTATTTCAAGGGCATTCAGGCGGCGCCGGGTGGCGTCGAGGTCACCGCGGCGGCGCCCACGTATTCGCCGCCGAACAACGTGGCGAAGCAAAAAGAATTCGTGAACGCGGGCACCGCGTATGCGCTCAAGTGGGTGAACACGACGTCGTACACCACCACGTCGGGGGTGTGCGCGGGCGGCGGGTACACGCTCGAAGTGCGCGACGACCAAGACAACCCGACCCTGTTCACCGCGGCGCAAACGGTCTCGTTGATGTCGGCCCCTTCGGGAGTTACCGCGACGGGCGTGGCGGGCTGCGCCGCTGGCCCCATTTCGTTCACGACCAGCAGCTCGCAAGCGACGCTGTACGCTTCGGCGTCGTTGGCGAACACCTACGCGCTGACCGCTTCGGCCGGAGGCATCACCTCGTCGGCTCCGGCGGCTTCGCTCACCGTCAACCCCGGAGCGTACAGCCAGTTGGTGTACACGACGCCCGGCTCGTTTCCCCAAGCGGTGGTGGCGGGGGCGTGTCGCCAAATCACCGTCGAGCGGCGCGACGCCGCGGGCAATGCGGTGCCGGTGACCGGGGCGACCGACTTCGTGCTCAACACCGCGGCGTCGGGTTTCACCACCTACGCCACCCAAGCGAACTGTTTGGCGGTCACCAACGCGTTGAGCGCCAACACCCAGTCGGTGGCGAGCGGCGCGAGTGCGACGTTTTGGGTGCGACCGACGGTGGCGGGCACCGCGCTGATCAGCGTCACCGCGCAGAGCATTTCGACTTCGATGGGCACGCTGAACGTGGGCGCGGCGCCGGCGACCCAAATCGCCTGGGTGCTGCCCGTGGGCGCCATGGCCACCATTTCGGCGGGTGGGTGTGTCGGCGCGACGCTCGAGCGCCGCGACCAATTCGGCAACGTCGCGACCGACCCGAGCGCGCTGACCATCAACCTGGCGGCGTCGGGGTCGGCGTCGGGCGGAGCCAAGTTTTCGTCGAATGGCACCTGTTCGGGTTCGGTGTCGTCGGTCACCGTGGTTTCGGGGGCGAGCCAAGTCGCGTTTTCACTCACGTCGACCCTCACCGGGTCGATGACGGTGACGCCCAGCAGTTCACTCGGCACGGGGCCCACCGCCACCATTACCGTCAACCCGGGCACGGCCACGAAAATCGTCTACACGACGGCGCCAGCGGGGGCCGTCACCGCCGGCAGTTGCAACCAGGTGACCGTTCAGCGTCAAGACGGTTCGAACAACCCGGTGCCCTTCTCGGGCAATTTCAATTTGTCGACCGCGGCTTCGGGTGTCACCGCCTACGCGAGCGCGGCCAACTGCGGCACGCAGACTTCACCCCTGACGATGGTGTCGTCGGCCGGCACGTCAGACGGCACCTTCTATGTGCGGCCGACCGTCATACCGAGCGCCACCTTGACCATTTCAGACGGCTCGCTCAGTGCCGACACCACCATCACCATCAACCCGGCGACCGCGTCGAAGCTGACGTGGGGCACCGCCACGCCCACCTCATTCACCGCGGGTTCGTGCCAGGTCTTGACGGTCGAGCGCCGCGACCCCTTCGACAACCTCACCACCAGCGGTGGTACGTCGTTGAACTTCAGCGTGGCCGCCACGGGGGCTTCGGCTGGGTCGACCGTGCTCTCGAACGCGGCCGACTGCGGTTCGGCCGTGTCGTCGCCGTTGAGCTCGTCGTTTTCGACGAGCCAGAGTTCACGCACCATTTCGGTCAGGTCGACCCTGGCCGGCGCGCTGTCGCTGACCCCCAGCGGGCCGCCGAACGGGCCGCAGTTCGACTTCACGGTCGTCGCCGGGGCACCGAACAAATTGGTCTTCACCGGGGTCACCGCGGTGACGCCCGCGGGCATGTGCGTGACCAACACCGTTGAGGTGCGTGACGCCAACGACAACCGGGCCGCCCCGGGCGGTGGCTTGGTGGTGAATTTGGGCACCTCGTTGGGCTCGGCCGACTACTACGCGTCGGCGACGTGCGCGGGTGGCACCACCGCCACCGTCACCATACCGGCCAGCGGCACCCCGGTGACCTTCGGCTTTTTGGCGAAGACGGTGCCGACCACCACCTTGCTGGCGACCGCCACTGGCGTCTCCGACGCGACCCAGTCGTGGTCGGTCACCGCCGGTACTCCCGCCACTTTGGGGTGGAAGACGGCGCCCGCCTCATCGTTGACTCGCTTTGCGTGCACCACCGGCGAAGTCGAGGTGCGCGACGCCTACGGCAACCCCACGCCAGCCCCTGGCGCCCCGGCGAGCCGCAACTTGAACTTCAATTCGTCGGTCAGCGGAGCGGGGCTGTGGTTCTCGACCTCGAACGACTGTTCGACGGGCCCCGCGACCAGTGTTTCGTTGGCCGGCGGCGCCGCGGGAGCGACCTTCAGCGTGCTCGGCCTTGGCTCGGGGCTGACCCAGGTCACCCTGAGTGACGTGACGTCGGCGCTGACGACGACCCCGAATGCGCCGATCACGGTGGGCGGTGCCGAGGGCGCGCTCGTCTTGAACGCCACCAACACGAACCAAATCGAATACTTCGACTGCGAGCCGATTTCGATTACCCGCCAAGTGAGCGCGGCCGACTACACGAAGGGCACGACGTCGCTGACCGTGTCGTCGAATTCCGCGTCGATTACGGTGCACAGCGACTCGAGCTGCACCGTCGCGGTCGGCACGCCGACCATCGGCGAAGGCTCGGCGTCGACCACCGTGTACGTCAAAGGCCATTCGGGCAACTCGTCGACGGTGGTGATTACCGCCAGCGACAACGCGGGGGGCTACGCCAATGGCACCGTGAACCTGACGGCGTTGCCCTTGGTGCGCTCGGGTACGTGCTCCATTGAAAATGGCGCGACCGACTCGGCCACGTCGTGCGCCATCACGCCCGCGATACCGACGACCGACACCAACCGAACCTTCTTCGTGATGCAGTTTTCGCCCGACGCCACCTCGAACAGTGCTTCGAATGGCTCGGTGCAGTGTGTGTTGACCAGCACGTCACTCATCACCTGCACGCGCCCAGGCACGAGCGGCCGAATCGCCATGACCTGGCAAACGGTGAGCACCGGGCGGGGGGTCAGCGCGGGCGGGTTCACGGTGCAGCACTTGGCCGGCACCATGACCGACAACACGAACTTCAAAGACTTGACCATTTCGACAGTGACGCTCAACCGAACGTTCACGCTGCTCAGCCACTCCACCTTGGGCTCGCTGCGGGCGACCGACTACGTGAGCGCGACCTACCCTTCGACGACGTCGGTGCGGTTGGCCATGCCCAGCGGCATGGGCAGCACGACTTTTCAGGCGAACCCCATGACCTACGGTTTGCAAGTGGTCGAGTTCGCCGGGGCGACGGTCGACCACGGCACCATCACCTCCGGCAACCCGACCAACGTGAAGGGCACGACCAGCAGCATGGCGCTCGGCCAGTCATTCGTGCTCGCGACCAGCCACACGACCGCGAACGGTGACAACAGCGCCATTTGCCGTCGGCAGTGGAGAGCCGAACTCACGAGCGCCACCGAAATCACCTTCACCCGTGGCTCGGGGGCGTCGGGGTGCAACCCCACCATTCAAGAACTGTCGTGGGAACGGGTGCTGGTGCCGGGCAGTACGGTACAAAGCTGCAACGCGCAGATCTGGACCAGCGGGGGCCCGGTGAACAGCGGCACCTGCTCCATTTCAAGCGCCCCCACGATGGACCGAACCTTGGTCTTGCTGGCGAGCCAAGGGCCAAACGCCCAGTCGGGGGGAGAGACCGCCTACTCTTCAGGTGACAACCCGGGCATGACGAGCGCGGTCATTTCGTTGACCGGCACGACCGTGACCCTCACCCGGGGCACCACCACCAACACCGCGTCGAACTTCACGCCCTACATCATTACGTTTCCCCAGTAACGGGTCTGAAAGACCCACGCGATGCGGATGACGCGGCCCCCTTCGCCGGTTACAACGGCAGCCCAATGACGAGCCCCGAAGTACCGGCCACGACCGGTGATGACCTGAAAGCAGTCGAAGCGCTGGCCCAGGCGCGCTCGGCGGTGTTGGAGCAAATCGAGAAGCGGGTGGTGGGTCAACGTGAGGTGGTTGACCACCTGCTCATTTCGCTCTTTTCGCGCGGTCACTGTCTGTTCGTCGGGGTGCCCGGCTTGGCGAAGACGCTGCTGATCAGCACCCTGGCCGAAGTGCTGAACTTGAGCTTCAACCGAATTCAGTTCACGCCCGACCTGATGCCGTCAGACATCACCGGCACCGACATTCTCGAAGAAGACCGAGCGACGGGGCGGCGCGAGCTGCGGTTCTTGAAGGGCCCCCTGTTCGCGAACATCGTGCTCGCCGACGAAGTCAACCGCACCCCGCCCAAGACCCAAGCGGCGCTGTTGCAGGCCATGCAAGAGTACCGGGTGACGGCGTCGGGGCGCACCTGGGCGCTCGAGCCCCCGTTTTTGGTGTTCGCCACCCAAAACCCCATTGAGCAAGAAGGCACCTACCCGTTGCCCGAGGCGCAGCTCGACCGCTTCATGTTCTTGGTCGACGTGGGCTACCCGACGGCCGAAGAAGAAGTGCAAATCGTCAAGCAGACGACGTCGGGCGTGCAGACCACGCTGACGAAGGTGCTCTCACCCGAACAAATTTTGTCGCTCCAAAACTTGGTGCGCCGGGTGCCGGTGCCCGACCACGTGGTGAAGTACGCGGTCGACCTGGTGCGGTTGACCCGCCCGAAAGAACCCGGCGCGCTCGAATTCATCAACAAGCATGTGTCGTGGGGCGCGGGGCCACGCGCGAGCCAGTACCTGGTCGTCGGGGCGAAGGCGCGCGCGATTCTGGCGGGGCGCTTCGCGGCGTCGGTCGAAGACGTTCGGGCTTTGGCGAGGCCGGTGTTGCGGCACCGGGTGCTGCCGAACTTCACCGCCGAGAGCGAAGGCCTCACCAGCATCAAGCTCATCGACCACATTCTCGACAAAGTGCGCGCGTAAAAAGCCACCCATGTCGCTGCTCGATGCGCAGACGCTGTCGAAGCTCAAGGGGGTCAAGGTGCGCGCCCGCGCGGTGGTCGAGGGCGTGCTGTCGGGGTTGCACAAGTCACCGCACCAAGGGCAGAGCGTCGAATTCGCCGAACACAAAGAATACGCGCCGGGAGACGAGCTCAAGCACCTCGACTGGAAAGCGTACGGCAAGTTCGACAAGTTCTACGTGAAGCGCTTCGAGCACGAGACCAACCTGCGCGCGGTCATGGTCGTCGATGCCTCGGGTTCAATGGGGTACGGGTCGGGGGCGCTGACGAAGCTCGACGTGGCCAAGGTGCTGGCGGCGACCGTGTCGCACCTGTTGGTTCGCCAACAAGACGCCGCGGGGGTGGCGGTGGTGTCGGGTGGTGATGTGAAAGAGGTGCCTCCTCGCGCGGCCGCCACCCACTTGCAAGTGGTGCTCGACGCCCTCGAGCAGACCCAAGCGCAGGGCACGACCGACCTGACGACCGCGGCCGACCACCTCGCCGACAAGCTGCCGCGCCGTGCCTTGGTGTGCATTTTTTCAGACTTCTTCGACGACCGGCCCCAAGCGCTGCAGCGGTTGCTCGCCCTGCGCGCGCGCAAGCACGACGTGGCGGTCTTTCACCTGGTCGACCCCGCAGAACTCACGTTTCCCTTCGATGACCCGACGCTGTTCTTGTCGCTCGAAGACGAGCGGCGCATCGAAGTGAACCCTCGTGAAATCAAAGAGAGCTACCTCGAAGAGTTCACCCGGTTTCTCGACGAAACGAAGCAGGCCTGCACCGCGGCCGACGTCGACTACGAGCGGGTGCGCACCGACGAGCCGCTCGACCAAGTCGTGCTGCGCTTCTTGGCGCGGCGCTCGGGGGGCGGCCGGTTGTGACGTTCGCCCACCCCTTCATGTTGTTCGGGCTGCTGGGCGCGTTGATACCGCTGCTCGTGCACCTGTTCGACCGGCGGCGGCCGCGCCAGGTGCCGTTCGCGGCCATCAGCTTCGTGCTGAAGAGCCAGCGGCGCACGGCGTCTCGGCTGCGGCTCAAGCGGCTCATTCTGTACACGCTGCGCACCCTGCTGCTCTTGGCCATACCGCTCGCGCTCGCGCGCCCCGAGTGGGCTGAAGACCAAGCCGCGGTGTCGCGCGGCGCGGCCGCCACGGTCATCGCGGTCGACACCGCGTTGCTCATGCGGTGGCGCGACGGCGCGTCACTCTTCGTTGAAGCGCAGAAGCAAGCACGCGCCGCCATTCAAGAGCTGCAACCCGAAGAGCCGGCCGTGCTGTTGGGGTGTGGCCGGGCGATGCCGCCCCCCGGGCCGTTGCACTTCGACCGGGCCAAGTTGGTCAGCGCGCTCAATGAGCTCAAGCCGTCGTACGAAGCGGTCGACCTCAACCGCTGCCTCGAGCAAGCCGCGCAGGTGATGACCGACAGCCCGCTGCCCAACCGCCGCATCGTGGTGATCAGCGCTTTCCCTCAGAGTGGGTTGCGGCTCGACGTGCCTCCGCCGGTGTCGCAAGGCCCCAAGTCAGAAAAAATCAAACCCGAAATCGTGTTGCGTGACGTGGCGGCCGGCCGCCCGTTGGCCAACCGGGCCGTGGTCGACCTGCGGGCCGAGCCCGCGCCCCAGGTGGGCCCCCGCGCGTGGCAATTCACGTCGACGGTGCGCAATTTTTCTGACACCGAAGTACGCGACGTCGAGCTCGCGTTGAAGGTCGACGGAGAAGTCGTCGGCAAGGGGTTCGTCGACGTGGCGGCGCACGGCACGGCCCAGAAAGCGCTGACCCACCAATTCGCTCGTGGCGGCACGGTGCTGGTCGAAGCCCAGCTCGCGGCCGACGCCCTCACCGAAGACGACGTGCGGGGCGTGGTGCTCACGGTGCCCAAAGAACTCAAAGCGCTCATTGTCAACGGAGAGCCGAGCACCCAGAAATTTCGCGACGAAGCGTTCTTCGTCGACGCGGCGCTCTCGTCGACCGGCAGCCCCGTGCGCGCGGTGCTCCGCGACGCCGACGCCGCCTGGCGCGAAGACTTCACGACCTACGACGTCGTGCTGTTGCTCAACGTCACCGCGCCTCCGGCCGACGTCGCGGCGAAGGTGGCGAGCTTCGTCGAAAACGGGGGCGGCTTGTTCGTCAGCATGGGCGACCACGTCGAGCCCGACGCGTGGAACTCGGTGTTTTCGTCGGTGTTGCCGCGGCGCTTGCGGGTCGTGAAGACCGCGGTCGAGCCCACGGCCGCCGACGCCGCCACCCGCGCCGCGCGGCTGCAGTCGGTCAGCGTCGGCCACCCGGTGTGGGCCCCGTTCACCGGGCGGGCCCGCGAAGGCCTGTTGTCGACGCGCTTCTACCGCTACATGTTGTTCGAATCAGAAGGCGGCGCCGACGTCGACGTGCTGGGAGTGATGGACGACGGCGCCCCCGCCTTCTTGACGGCGCGCAAAGGTCGGGGCCGGGTGTTCGCCTTTGCTTCGTCGGTCGACCGTGACTGGTGCGACGCCCCCATTCGCACGGCCTTCTTGCCCTTGATGCAGCGGGTGGCGGGCTGGCTCAGCGGCACGCTCGACGAGCGCGAGCAACTCAAGGTGAAGGTGGGTGAAGTCGTCACGCTGCCACTCGAGCCCAATGGCGGGGGCCCCTCGTCGCCACCAGGCGCCGGCAGCGCGCCCACCTTGCGCGACGCCGACAACACCGATTTTGCCGTGATGCGCTCGGCCGACGGAGCCACCGTTTCGGCCGGCCCTTTGCCGGCGCCCGGCAAGTACACGTTTTCGTACAATGCTGGCGCAATGAGCTTCGCGGTGAGTCTTGACCCCGCCGCCAGCGATACGGCTCGTTCAAGCCCAGAAGAACTGGCCGCTTGGTTCGGTGAAGACGTCGTGAAAACCGCAGGAGTGTCGGGCCCTTCGGCACGCACCCCCCTGTGGACCTGGCTGTTGGCCCTGGCGGCGCTGGTGTTCTTTCTCGAGGGGTTGTTGCTGCGCAAATAGTCAGACTTCTTGACTCCTTGGAGAGTTGAAATTTGCGTCAAGTGGTGTTGCTTCGGGTGAAAGAGAGCGATACTTGCGCGCAAGGGCTCGTTCGCGGGGGCGCCGGGTCTCGAGGAGTCGTGACGTCATGGTTGGTCTCGTCGTCGCATCGCATGGTCGCCTCGCGGAGGAGCTCGTCTCCACCGCCCGCCAAATTGTTGGTGAACTGCCGCATGTCGCCACGTGCAGTGTCGACCCAGGCGCTTCGGCCGACGACATTCGGGTGCAAATTCGAAATGCCGTGAAGTCGGTCGACGACGGTGAAGGCGTCATCGTCTTCGCCGATTTGATCGGTGGCAGCCCCTGCACCCAGAGTCTCAACCTCTGCCGCCAAGCCCGAATCGAAGTGCTGACCGGCGTGAATTTGCCGATGCTGCTCAAGGCCAACATGCTGCGCACGGCCCCTCACCCCGAGCTCGAAGCGCTGGCGCAAGAGCTGACGGTGTACGGCAAGAAGAACATCACCTGCGCGACCGACCTGCTTCGCTCGAAGGCGACGGCCGCTTAGTCTCGTCTCTGCCGAGTTCATTGCCGCTCAGTCGAATGCGTACTCGAATGCGCGTTTCAGGCCAGCGCGTGGTGCTCACGCCGGCGGTACTCGAGTCGCTCACCCAGCACGCGCGTGAAGACGCTCTCCGTGAGTGCTGTGGTGCCCTCTTCGGCCAGGGCGAAGCCGTTCACGCCACGTCGCGGTGCGAAAATTCAGCCCCGGCCGAAAGGCGCGCCTTCGAGTACGCCATCAGCCCGCGCGACTACCTCGCCGCCGAACGCACCGCCGAAGCACGGGGCTGGTCGCTGCTCGGCTTTTACCATTCGCACCCCACCGGCCCCGCCTCGCCTTCTGCACACGACCACCGCGCCGCGAGCCCTGGCTTGCTGTACGTCATTGTGGGGCTGGAGCCCTTGGTCATGACCGCCTGGCGCGCGGTCGCCGGGCGGCTCGAACCGGTGTCGCTCGAGGTGGCCTCTCAGGTGCCGCTCACTTCAGCTTGACGAGCGATTCGAGCGGGGTCTTCTCGTCGGTTTTTTTCGCCGCGGTCCACTCAATGAGGGCGGCCTGCCACGAGGAGTTGGTCTGAGTCGGCGCCGGGTCGGCTTGGTGCAACGCGAAGCCGTCTCCGCCGAGGTACAAGTAGTCGATGGTGGCGACCGAGTAGCTTCGCTTGGGGTCAATGGGTGCGCCTTTCGAATCGACGTAGCCGTCGCCTTTCGGTTTCACTCCGGCGACGCGCGCTTGCACGTTCGCGAGCGCGGCGAGCAACTGTTCGCCGCTCAGCTTGATCAGCACCACTTGGTTGTCGAACGGCACCAAGTCGTACACCGTCGCCTTGGTGAAGGGGCCCGCCGGCAGGCCTTGCCGCACCCCCTTGCGGTTCAGCACGGCGACGTCGGTCTTGAACTGCTCACGCAAGGCCGTCGTGAGCCAGGCGCTCATTTCAGGAGACTCTTGCTCGAGGCCGGTCTTCGTGAACCCCAGCGTGCCACCCAAGGCCGTGTCGAGCTTCGCTTTCCACTCCGTCACGAGCTTTTGAGCGGTCGCGTCGGCGGGCGGCGCGGCTTCGTTCACCACTTCGACGTTCTTGGTGACCACCGAAACCAGCTGCGCCCCGGCCGGCTTGGCGAGGTCGACCGTGACGACGGCCTTCACGTATTCGTTGAAGTGTCGCCCCGGGTACACGAAATGGGTGAGCCCCACCGTCTCGGGAAACGGGGCCTCGCACTTGCGGCCGGCGACGAACGCGACCTGCCAGTCGGCGTGGTTCTCGAACAGCGGCGCCAAGTCTTCGAGACACCCGTCGCTGATGACGGCGATGACCTGCGCTCCCGCGGCCCGCACCACCGGCACGACTTGGTTGAGCGCTTGCTCTTCTTTGACCCAGGTGATGCCGGCCATGCGACCGGGCATCGGCGTGATGGTCGCTTTGTGCGACGACAGCCCGACGAGGCCGATGTTCACGCCCTTTCGGGTGATGAGCCGGTACGGTGCGAGCCCCAACCGCTTGCCTTCGTCGTCGGCCGCTTGAAGGTTCGCCGCCAGGTATGGAAAACCGCCGCTCTTCGTGTTCTTCAGAAACTGCTCGCGCGACCAGTCGAGCTCGCGGTTGCCCAGGGCCGACGCCGCGTAGCCCATGTGGCGCATCAGCTCGGCGGTCGATTCACCCTTGAAGTAGCTCGAAATCGCTTGGCCGTTCGCGTTGTCGCCGGTCGACACGACCACCGTCTCGGCGTTCGCGCAGCTGGCGGGGGCCGACCCGTCGACGGTGAGCGGCCCAGCACAGTGGCCGTCGTTGGCGACCCACCGGCCGAGCAACTCGGCGGCGCCTCCGCGGGTCGGCGCGGTCGGCGAGTCGCCCTTCGTCGGCAACAGGTAGCCGTTTTCGGCCCCCGTCACCAAAAAGGTGAGGCGCTCTTGCTTGACGACATGGGGGTCGACCGGCACCGCCGCGTGCACTTCGGCGTCTTTTTTACAGCCGGCGAGGCTCAACGACACGAGCTGCGCGCAGAGCACCGCACACCGAACCACGGGCATTGAAGTGGGCTTCACACCCGGTCTGATACCTTGTTTCTTGGCGCACGCAAGCGCCGGGCGCGCGTCACGCTTCGCGAAACATTTCAACGTGGGCGATGCCGTCTTCGTCGTACGGCTCGCCGACCGGCTCGAAGCCGAGCGAACGGTAGAACGCCTCGAGGTACCGCTGCGCCCCCAGCCGAATGCCCTGACCGGGGTAGAGCCGCTTCGTTTGGTCAATCGCCTCGAGCATCAGTTCACGGCCGACCCCGGTGCGCCGCACTTCGGGCGCGGTGACGACTCGCCCAATCGCCGGTTCGGCGTACACCAACCCCGGAGGCACGATGCGCGCGCACGCCACCAACGCCCCGTCGCCGCTCGTGCCGAGGCCGTGCCAACACGAAAAGTCGCGCCCGTCGGCGTCGGCGTACGGGCACTTTTGTTCGACGACGAACACCCGCTGGCGCAGCGCGAGCAGTTCGTACACTTCGCGCGGCGAGAGCCGGTCGAACGGCAGCCAAGACCAACCAATCATGTGCGCCAGTATGCCCGGGTGCGGCCCAAGGGGTTACGCCAAGGTGTCGGCCCAGCCCGCAGACGATTCGCCGAGGTACGCGCGCACGGTCGTCGCGAGCGCGCACACCGTTTCGTTGCTGTGCACCCGGTGCTCGAACACCGCCGCGTGGCCCGCCGTGCCGACGAGCGTCGTTTCGATTTCGACTTCGGCGTCTTCTTCAATCGGCGCTCGAAAGTGCACTTGTTCGGCCACGGGCACGACGTTCTGGGCGTTCAGCTTCGCCGCGGCCACCAAACGGCACACCGCTTCGTCACAAAAGTCGACGTACGCCGGGTGGTTGATGTGGCCGAACGGGTCCATCCACGTGTGCCAGGTTCGAAAGCGAAACGAGGAGAGCCGTTTCGGGGTCGCCCGCGGCGCGTGCGTCGGCAAGTCGACATGCGGGTACCCTTCGACAATGGGAAACGCCGCGTACAGCTCGGGGCCCGGCTTTTGCGGCTGCAGGTCGCGGCTCAAATACGCCCACTCTTGGGTGGCGGTGCCCACCAGCGCGTCGGCCGTGAACAGGCGCACTTCGCGGGTGAACAAAATTGCCCGGCGCGCCCGACTGACCCAGGTACGGCCAATGAGCGGCTCGCCGATGCCCAGTTCTCGCGTGTGCTGCACCGTCATGGTGCGAACGACGAACATCGAATTCGTCACGGCGTACCGCTGCGGGGCCCACCCCACGCTCGTCGAATGGTCGACCACCACGTCTTGCATGGCACGCCAGACGTCTGCGGCGCGGGCGACCAGCCGGGGGCCAAAGCTGTTGCGTTGCAACATCACCGGGTAGGCAGCCAAGCCGGGCGGGCATTCGTTCATGAAATCACCGAAGAATTCACCGTCACGCCGGGCAGCGCGGTCGAGCGGAGCAGGGCGCCGAGTTCGAGCCGGAGCACGTGTTGGTACGCACCCGACGCGGTCTCGGGTTTCCAGCAACAGCTGACGAGGTCGTCGATGAGGCTGACGAGCCAGACTTCGGCGACCCGCGCCCGGGCGTAGCGCGCCAGCACGTCGGCCCGAATCAACTCGAGCCGCTCCTCGGCCACGTCGACCACGAGCGACGCCGTCGTGGGGCAACGCAGGGCCTGGGCCACCTCGCTCGCGTGCACCACCGCGAGGTCGGGCGAGACTTCGGTGTCGTCACCCACCGTGAGCGGAGCCGCCGACAACAACTGGTAGGCCGCCGGTATCGCCTGGGCGAGTTGTCGGTGCAGGTGGGTGACGAATTGCTTGTGCGCTCGCGAAGGCGCCGTTCGCTCACGAAGCAAGCCGGCGACGAGTTCGACCTGCGCGCCCTTGCGCAGCACGTGGCGGTCGAGCAACCGGTGATACTCGTCGATGCTGAGCAACCAAGGCGCCACGCGCGGGCTAGCGTCGGTGGCTTGCGAACGCAATGCAAGAGCCTCAGTGGCTCAACCGACGGAGCGTGACGTCTCGGGGCCGGGGCGGCCGGCGCGAGCTGCAACGGGTCGTAGAGGGCCCAGCCGACGTTCGAGCGGCGCACTTCGAGTGCGTCCGGCGGTCGGCGAGAGTTGCGACGTGTCTGTGTTGGTAGCGCAGTTGTGCAACGGTTTCGCCGCCCTTGGGAAACGGGTCGTAAAGGGCCCAGCCGACGTTCGAGCGGCGCACTTCGAGAGCGTCGGCGGTGGCGAGCGCGTTGCGACGGTTCGCTGTTGGCAGCGCAGTTGTGCAACGGTTTCGCCGCCCTTGGAAAACGGGTCGTAGAGGGCCCAGCCGACGTTCGAGCGGCGCACTTCGAGTGGGGCGCGGCGGCGGCGAGAGTAGCGACGCGTCTGTGTTGCACAACTGCGCTGCCACGGCTTCGCCGCCCTTGGGAAACTGTGACGTGTCGCTTTTCCACAGCTGTGCAGCCCACATTTAGCCTTGGGAAACGGGTCGCCGGGCCACGAACGGCGCACGTTGAGCGTGCGTTCGGCGGTCGGTGCGTTGTGACGAGTCTCTGTTTCACAACTGAGCTGCTCGCGGTTTCACCGCCCTTGGAAAACGGGTCGTAGAGGGCCCAGCCGACGTTCGAGCGGCGCATTCGAGAGTGTGTCCGGCGGTCGGCGAGCGTTGTGAAGAGTCTCTGTCGCAGAACTGAGCCACCCATGTTTCGCCGCCCTTGGGAAACGGATCGGAGAGGGAAACGACGCTAGCCGACGCTTTGAAGACCGAAGCGAACCACCAGTGGGGCGCTGGGCCCGGTGACGCCGGGGGCCAGCGGTTCGACCGGCAAGAGCTGCAACAGGTCGCCGTCGCGCAGCTGGGCGCGCTCGCGGTCGATGCCGTTGACCCGCACCGGGTCGGGCAGCGGGCCGTGGAGGTGTCGCTCGAAGCGGCTCGCCCGCACCACGTCGGTGAACCACCAGCGGTCGAGCTCGGCCTCGAAGCGTGCCACCAAGCGCACCGGCGAATTCGCGCGAAGTTCGAGCACGCAGTCACTGCTGGCGCCGACGAGGTTCGGTCGCCTCGCGTGCAGTGACACCCGCTGGCCCACCGCGACCGAAGCGGTCACCGAGCGTGGCAGCGAGACCAACTCGAGCGTGGGGTGCTCGAGGTCGAACATCGCGAAGCAGCGCTCGCCCGTCGTGGCCAACCCGGGGGCTTTGGCGCGAACCTGTTCGAACAACGCCATTTGCTGCGTGGTCAACGCGTGCCGCGCCATGGGCCCGAAACGCAGCTCGCGCAGCGACGGCCATGCCTGGCCCGAAGGCGCCCCCGCGAGCGTTGAAAGCACGCCCGTCACGAATTCGTCGACCTGCGCGCCACTGCCGAACGAACGAGCGTCGACGTCGAGTGACCGGGTGAACCGAAATACAGGAGTGTCGAGCAGCCGTTGCACGACGTGGGCCGGAGTCAAGGCCGCCGGCACCTCGTCGGGGTTGCGCACCACCACCGCCCACGGCACGCCGAACCGCCACGCAATTTCGACGACGCCCTCTCGGTGGGCCCGCGCCAGGGCTCCCAGGGTGCGCCCGCGCCGTTCGGGTGCGGTCTCGCCCCGGGCGACGTCTTCGCCCAACGGGTTGCCGTGTTCGAGCAGCCAGTCGGCATACACGAGCCACCGCGCGGGGTCGTCGCTCGCCACCAGCTCGGCTTCGAGGGCCGCGTCGGTCGGCGCCGCGGGCGGGCTGTGCGACAGAAAACGAAAGACGTGCCCGGGTTCGAGTTCGACGACGTCTCCGTCGTGCAGTTCGGCGTCGTTGTTCACCACCTCGCCGTTGAGAAAGATGAGCTCGTGACCGGCGAGGGCACGCAGCCACCAACGCCCGAACTGAAATTCGACGAGGGCCACCTCGGGTGGCCCGGGCGCCGGCAGCCGCAGCGTGGCCCCCGTTTGGCGGCCGACGACCGAGGGGTTCGTCACGGCGATTCGGTGGCCTTTCGTGAACGGCGGTACCGTCGCCAGCACCTCGAGCACGGGGTCGGTCACGGCGAGCCGGGCACTCCCGCGCGGCGCTGTCGGCGCAGCAAGCCGTCGAGCAACTCTTTGGTGGCGTGCGCCCACGCCTCGGCGGTGTCTTTGGGCGCGTCTTGCGTCGCGGCGTGCGCGTCGACCCAGTGAATGACGGGGCGCTGTTTGCTGGCGTCGATGAGCGCGTCGGGCTGGGAGGCCCCCTCGAGCCCCGACGGCAACTTGGTCGCGAAGAGCATGACGCGCGCTCGGGTGCGGTGCGTGTCACGCGCCTGCTTTATCGCCAGCAGCGTTTTTTCGGCGAAGTGCACTTCGAGCTGCCCCCGTTCGCGAAATTCGCGCAACAGCAGCGAAACAATGGCCTCTTCTTCGGCCAAGGGCTGATCAGCCGAACCGGTGAAAATCAGCTCGAACGTCAGCGCTTCGGTGTCGAGCCACGATGAGAGTTTGCGCACCAACGCCGTGACCGACCCGAGCAGCCACACGAGCCGTTGGTATTTTTCGCCGGGGTCGAGAACGCGCGCCCGAATGAGCGAAGCGTCAAACACCAGCACCAACGCCCGCTTTCGGCGCACCGCGACCGATTCGTCGCGGGCGTAGTAGAGCAACTCGCCCTCGACGAAGCGAATGTCGAACAGGTCGGGCCGCGGCGCGTCGCCGTCGTCCATGTAAATGAGTTCGCTCGTGACGAGGTTCTCGAGGTTGCCCACCGTGCTGATGCTGCTGAAGCCACCGACGGGGTAGGCCGAGTCTTCCTCCATTGACGTGGGGGCTTCGCCGTCTTCGAAGACGTGACCGCGCAGTCGGGTCGGCAGCCGCTCTTCGATGTTTTGCGCGACTTCGGCGAGCTGCGCCAGGGCGACCCGCGGCCCCAACCCCTTGAGCGCTTGAATGTTTTCGACGATGAAGACTTCGGCGTCGCTGAGCAGCTCACGGGTTCGGCGCGCGGCCTTCGCCGTGATGAGCAGCCCGTCGACCAGCCGGGCCGCGACCGCGGGGTCGTACAGTGCCGCGCGGCCGGCCGACAACACCTCGGCCGCGGGTTGCGACCCGAAGCGCCGAACGATGAATTGGCTGATGCCGGTGCCCCCGTTGAGCCCGAGCCGACTCAACACCTGCATGACGGTCATGCCAATGGCCGAGGCCCGCAGCTCCTTGGGGGCCGCGGTGACCCCTTCGACCAGCCGGGTCCACCTCCGGTCGGCGGTGAGCCGCGCGAGCACGTGGTCTTCGTAGGCTCGCAACGCGTCGCGCACGGGTTCGAGCCCCAATGGTGAAATGGGCAACAACCGCTCGCCCGACAACAGCGCCGTCAAGTCGAGGGCCAACGTCGGCGCTGGCAAGAGCGGTCGCTCGTTGAAGGCCGCGTCGAGTGCCTGCACCGACAATTCAAAATGCGGTGCGGCCAACACCGCGTCTCGAGCGACCGCGTAGCACGCCGCCAAGAACGCCTCGGCGTGGGGCCCTTCGAGTCGTTGGTCATTCGCCATCGCCCTTCGATTATGCCCGATTTTCCTACGAGCGGTGGCCCTCGTGGGTGAGGCGGGCCAGCCATTCGGCGGCGCGGCGGGTCGGCTCGTGGGTGAGCAGCGTCTCGACTTCTTCGCCCATGCGCCATGACCAGTTGTGGTCACCGACGGTGCCGGGCGTGTTGACGCGCTCGGTTTCGCCGAACACGTCTTGCCATGGCAGCACGCACCAGGTCGACTGCGCGTTGAGGGCCGCCCGCAAGAGCGCCTCGTGAACTTCGGGCGTGAATTCGGTCGGCGGTGACGAAGCGAACCGCCACAGCTCGGGCCACACCCGGCACACGGCTTCTCGCTCGCTTTGGCCGGCCCCTTGCCACCAGGCCCGCATGGTTTCGGTGTCGTGGGTGCCGGTCGTGACGAGCGACACCTCGGGGTAGTGGCGCGGGTCACGGTAGATGCCGTCTTCGCGGGCCCACCGCATCACCTGGTAGCCGGGCAGGCCGAGGCGGGCGAGGGTGTCTTTGGCGAAGCGCGGTATGACGCCCAAGTCTTCGGCGACGATGCCGGCGTTGTCGCTCAGCATTCTGAAGTTGCGCTCGCCGCGGCGCTGCTGTTCGGCTTCGTCGGCCGGCACGAAGCGACCCCGGGGCGTTTTTTCGTCGCGAACGTATTGGCGAAAGTAGCCAATCGCGTGGTCGATGCGCCGCATGTCGTACGACGCTCCGGCTTTCGCGGCGCGCAACTTGAGCCAACCGTCGTGGTCGCGCTCGAGCTCTTCGAAGTCGAACACCGGCAGCCCCCAGTCTTGCCCGTCGACGCTGAAGTCGTCGGGCGGCACGCCGAGCCGAGAATCTCGCCTCAGCGCGCGGGGGTGGCTCCAGCAGTCGGCCGAATCTTGGCTGATGATGAAGGGCTCGTCGCCGCACAAGACGATGTTCTTGGCGCGCGCCTGGGTGCGCACCTTCGCCCACTGCGACTCGGCGACCCACTGCAGCCACTGGTGGTAGCGCATGCGCCGACGGTGTTCGCTCCGCGCGACTTCGAGCGCCTTCGGTTCTCGGTTCTTGAGCCCGGCCGGCCACTCCCACCAGGGTTTGCGCTGAAAGGCTTCAGAGAGCGCGCTGTAGAGCGAGTAGGTCTCGAGCCACGCGGCGTTGTCGAGGCACCACTGGTCGAACTCTCGGCTTCGCGCGCTGCTGCCCTGCGCGTCGAACACGAGGTACGCGCGCTCGAGAGCGGCGTATTTGAGCGCGAAGACCAAGTCGTACCGCACGACCGCCGAAGCTCGGGCCACGGCCAGGTGGGCCTGTTCGGCGGCCGAGAAGCTCACCCCTTCGGGCAGCCACGGGAGGTGAATGAACAGCGGGTTCCACCCGAAGGCGCTGCGGGTCGAATACGGGCTCGGGTCACCGACGGTCGTCGGCAACAGCGGCAAGGTCATGAGCAGGCGCTGCTTGGCGACGTCGAGCCAGGCGAAGAGCGCGTCGAGGGCACCGAAGTCTCCGACGCCCGCGTCGTGTTTCGAGCGCAGCGAGAAGACCGGCATCAACAGGCCTGAGAGTCGGTTGGGCGGGAGCATCGCTCCTTGGGCCTCTAGCATGCCGCGCCGCCGCGCCCGAGAAATGAAGTCGTTGATCAGCCGCCTTCAGAAACGGTCTTCGGGAGGCGCTTGCAGCGCCGTCACCGGCGGCGTGATTTGCACGTGCGGCTGGGTCGACGGCACGGAGGGAAAAATGAGGGTAAAGCGCGAACCGTGGTTGAGCTCGCTCGACACCCGCACCAGCCCACCGTGACCCTCGACGAAGCTCTTCACGATGGCCAGCCCGAGACCCGCCCCGCCGTACTCGCGGGTCGACGACGAATCGACTTGGTAAAAGCTGTGAAAAATTTTGTCGAATTGATCAGCCGGTATGCCCACGCCGGTGTCTTCGATGATGATGCGGTAGCCCGGTGCGTTGAGGTCGGGTTGGTGCGCCAGGTCGGTCACGGTGACTGAAATTTTGCCGCCCTTGGGCGTGAACTTCACCGCGTTCGCGAGCAGGTTGACGATGACTTGGCGCAACCGGTCGCGGTCACCGGCGACGCCGGGCAGCTTGGCTGGCGCCTTGGCCTCGAGCACGACGCCTTTCTTTTGGGCCTGCGGCCGCACGCTCGAAATCGAGCTGTTCACCAAATCGAGCACGTCCATCGGTTCGAAGTTGAGCCGCACTTTGCCCGCTTCGATTTGCGAAATGTCGAGAATGCTGCTGATCAGCTTCAGCAGGGTCTCGCCCTTTTCCATGATGGTTCGCACGTAGTCGACCTGTTCGGTGTTGAGCGCGCCCGCCAAGCCCTCGGCCAACATTTCTGAGTACCCGATGATGCTGGTGAGCGGAGTGCGCAGCTCGTGGCTCACCGTGGCCAAGAACGCGCTCTTGAGCCGGTCGAGCTCTTTGAGCTTCACGTTCATTTCTTCGAGCTTCTTGTTGCGTTCTTCGAGTTCGCGGTTCTGCTCGAGCGTCGCTTCGATGTGCAGCTGCGACGTCAAAAACATCTTTTGACCCGCGAACAACATGGTCTGCATGAGCCGCGCGAAGTGCACCATGATGCGGGCGATGGTGCTCTCGGGGGCGCTGCGTACTTTTTCGACCAGGGTCTTGGCGTTCGACACGTCGAACGAGTCAGAAATGTCGGTCAGCGTTTTCGGTGCGAAGTCTTTCAAGTCTTCGGGGAAAAACGGGCCGAAGACGACCCGGCCCAGCACGTCGCCTTCCCAGCGAATGGGCAGAATGATGTAGCGCAGCCCGGTGAAGCACGGCACCGTCACCATGCCCGCGCCCACCGGCCCGAATTCTTGGCCGCCCAGCACCGGCAACCGCGCCCCATGGCTCTCGGCGACCGGGCCGTCTTTCACCCGGCCCACCGTCGCCGTGCACCGCCGGCGCCCTTCGGGAAAACTGAAGACGTACCCGCAGAAGTCGCCGTTGCCGATTTTGATGTCGGCCAACTTCGAGCCCTTGTCGTCGAAGACCTTGATGCCGACTTTGTAGAGTTCGACGAACCCCTTCACCACGTCGGTGAACGATTCTTCGTCGAGCAGTTCGCCCAACGCGATTCGCCGTTGAAGAACAGACTCCCCGTTTCTCACGGTCGGCGTTCTCCCGCCGCCGGGCGCTTGGGCGGGTAGGCCCGCTCGAGGTCGGTGCCCGCCGTGTTGATGTTCGAAAACACCTGCGACAAGAATTCTTTCTCGGTCAGGGCGATGTTCTTCGACAGGCCAGCGCGCGCGTCGATCGACCGGTAGGCCGCCTGCAAGACGGCGTGCAACGTCTCGAGCACCCCCACGCCCCGTATCGCAATCGCCCCGATGATGGGCTCTTTGCCTTTCTTTCGCGCGTCGTCGATTTCGGCGTCGGTGCGGGTGTCGGGCAGGTCGCGCTTGTTGAACTGAATGACGATGGGCACCTGACTGGGGTCGAGCCCATTTTCTTTCATGTTTTCTTGCAGGTTCTTCCAATACGAATTGTTTTCGGGGCCGGCGCTGCGGCGGCTGTCGGCGATGAAGGCGACCGCGTCGGCGCCCTGCAGCACGATTCGCCGGGTCGCGTTGTGAATGACCTGACCTGGCACCGTGAAGAGTTTGACTTTGACCTTGAAGCCCGACGCCGTGTTGAAAAACACCGGCAACAGGTCGAAGAACAGCGTGCGGTCGTCGTGCGTCTCGACGGTCAACAGCCGCCCGCGCACGTCACCCGACGTGCGCTCGTGAATCATTTGAAGATTCGTCGTTTTTCCAGAGAGACCGGGGCCGTAGTAAACAATCTTAACGGTCAGCTCGCGCTGCGCGTGATTGAGTTGCACAACCGAAGTTTGCCCCCTGCTTGGCGACTTTCAAACCTTCTTGATCCACCAAATGGGCATCTTTCGGTCTCTCCCACACCCCAAGTGTGCGGAAATGAAGGGAACTGACGACCACCGATTGAATTCAACAATCGTGGAGTGCGTTGTCATTGACGGTTAGACTCGAAGAAGGCCGAACCGAAGACACGCGGGTGGGAGTGTTTTCGAACCCATACCGAAGGAGCAGTCACCCATATGACGACGCCGACGCCGACGAGCAAACAGGTCGACACCAGCACCTCGCCGAATGCCCCGCCGCCGGGGTTGCAGTTGCCACCAGACCTCAAAGGGCACGTCAAGTTCACCGCGCCGACCGACGAAGACATGAACCTCATTGCCGCCATGCGCTGCGTGAGCGAGCCGTGGAAGAGCCGGGGCGAGACCCAAGCCGAGAGCCTCGAGGCGCTCACCAAGCTCCGGCCGTTCGCCCACGTCGCCAAGTACGGCAACAGCCCCATCGGCTACGTCACCATCGAACGCGACGGCCCGGTGCCGGGCGCCGCCTACCTGCGAAACATCGTCGTGAAGCCCGACGTTCGCCACAAAGGCATCGGCCACATGTTGATGGACCAAGCGCTCAGCGTTTCGCGCGACATGAACCGCAAGACGCTCGCCCTGCGGGTCGACCCGGCGAACAGCGACGCGGTGAATTTCTACCGAAAGATGAACTTCACGACCGTGGCGACCGTCGTCTCGAAGAAGAGCGGCAAGCTGCGCTTGCTCATGAGCCGTGAGCTCTGATCAACCGGTGAGCCCGTTTTCAGCCGAAGCCCTGTTTGCCCGCAGCGCCCTGATGTTGGGGGCGCTGTTCGCATGTTCGGCCTGTGGGCCCGCCAAGCCCGCCGTGCCCATTGAGAAGACGACCTTCGCCGCGGCATTGGGCGTCGACTTGGCGGCGTCGACCAAGCTGTCGAATGGCGAATACGTGCGTGACCTGGCCCAAGGTACCGGCGTGTCACCGGTCAGCATTGGTCAACAGCTGTCGGTGCGGTACTCGGGCTGGTTGCCCGACGGCACGCTGTTCGACTCGAACGAATCGGCCGGCAAGGCCGCGTTCGGGTTTCGGTACGGCGTGGGCCAAGTCATCAAAGGGTGGGACGAGGGCCTCGACGGGCTGAAGCCTGGTGGCCAGCGGCAGCTGATCATTCCTCCCGCGCTGGGCTACGGAGAAGACGGCTACCCGCCGGTCATACCGTCGAATTCGATTTTGGTTTTCAACGTGACGCTCGAATAGCGGTGGCCCTACTTCAGCGCCTGGGTCGGTGGGTCTTGCGGCAAGGTGGCTTTGGCCAGCTCCAGCAACTTCGCTCGGGCGGGCTTGACGTCGAAGGTGCCTCCGGGCAACCAGCGGCCGCCCGGCTTGCCGATGAAGTACAAGACCTGCGCGCATTTGAATGAGACGAGCACTTCGACCGTGTCGAGCCCGCTCTGGGCTTGAAACGACACGTTCGGCGCAAAGTCGCACTTCGAGACGTCTTGGTCGAAGCGGTACGACTTGGTGTCGAAGAGCACGCCCCGCAGGGCCGCGAGGTCGACTTCACCGAGTTCTTTGCCGGCGAGGTCTCGTTGAAAGTCGGTGCCGATGGCCCGGGCCTTGTCGGGCTGAAGCCCTCCGGTCGACCCGACCCGCCACGTCTGAACGCGGGTCGCTTGGAGCAGCACGCCCGTCACCCGTTCACCCACGTTTTCGAGCACCTCGGCCATGGGCTTGGTGGGCACCGGGGGCGGGGCCGGCGGCGGCGGCTTCGCCTTGGCTTGGGGCGCGGGCGCCTTCTTTTTGACCGCGGGCCCCGCGGCGGCGGCGAACGACCAAGCGAGCGCGGCGAAGACGATGGCCGCTTTGGGGCAAAACCTGCGACGCTGTGAATTACGCATGCAACGCACCGTGATGACGACCTGGTCGGCCCAGCTCGCCGAAATTTCTCCCCGCAACACCGTGCGCCGCGGCCTGCCCCAGCGCGCGCACCGCCGCGTCGGGCCGTTCGTGTTTTGCGACCACTTCGGCCCGTCGGGGGTGCCGTCGAAGGCCGGTGTCACCGCGCCGGAGCACCCGCATGTCGGGCTCCAGACGGTGACCTACTTGTTGACGGGGCAAATTCGGCATCGTGACACGTTGGGGTCTGATCAGACGATTTCACCAGGAGAAGTGAACTTGATGACGGCGGGCGCCGGCATTGTGCACGAAGAAGCCACGCTTGGTACGAACGAACCACTCGAAGGTTTGCAATTGTGGGTGGGCTTGCCGCACGCGGTGCGCCACAGCGACCCGGCTTTCGCTCACGTCGGTCGGCCCGACGTGCCGGTCGTGCCGTTCGACCGTGGTGAAGTGCGCGTGGTGCTGGGGCGGCTGGGGTCGCACCGGTCGCACGTGTCGACCTACCAGGCCGTGCACTTGTTCGACGTGCGCCTCGAGCCTGGTGGCCAGGTCGAGCTTGCGACCACTGGCTTGGGCGAGCTCGGCTTGTACGTCACGGCAGGCCAGGTCTTTGTCGCGGGGCGGCCGGTATCGGCCCATGAATTCGCGCTCTTGAGCGACGGTGACACGCTCTCGCTCTCGAGCGAAGGCGACGCTCGCTTGGTCGTGCTGGGGGGAGACGCGCTGGCCGAGCCCACCGTCATTTGGTGGAACTTCGTGGTCGACTCGGTCGACGAAGGCAAAGCGTACGAAGCGAAGTGGCGGGAGGGTGGGTTCGACCGGCTCTGAACCCCAAGTTCACCAGCTCCGCGTTCACTCTTTGGGCAGCGCGCGCAACACGGCCTTGCCGTCTTTGATGACGACCTTGAATTCGACCGACTTCGCTTGGTGCTGTTTCATCAATTCGGGCACTTGCTTCTTGAGCGTGTCGGCCACGGTGGTGAGCGAAATTTTCGAAGTGTCTTCGCCGCAGCGTCGCTTGGCCATGACGTAGGCATCGTAAATCGCTTTGATTTTCTGATCAGACAGCCCACCCGGCGCGCCCGGGGCGGGAGTCGCCGACGCCGAGACGGGCCGCACCGCCGACCCGGCCGACGCGGCACCGGCCGCAGGCACGCCTTTCGGCGGCGAGAACGCGGGGGTGATGGTGGTGCTCTTGGGCGCCACGGCTCCAACGGCCGGCACCGGGTTCGTCAGCGGCTTGATGCCCGGCACGGCCGGTACGGTCTTCGCCGCCGCTGCCGCCGCGGTGCTCGGCGCGACGGGGGCCACGGCCGGTACCGCCGGTATCGTTTTCGTCTGCGCGGCGGCCGGCTGCGGCGCGGTCTGCACGGTCGCTGGCGCGGCCGGCTTGGTCGTGACCGAAGCCGTGGCCGCGGCGAGGGCGCTGGCCAAGTCGTCACTCGTGTCGGCGTCGAAGTCAGACATGTCGAGGTCTTCGTCGACGTCGAAGTGGTCGCGGTCGGCTTCGGCGGCCTTCGGTTTCGCCGGCTTGGCGTGGAGCCTGGCTTTGAAGAGGTGGCGCTTGTAGGTGCCCGCTTCAATTTCTTTAAGCGTGCGGTCCCACAGGCGCTCGAAGGTGGTCATCTTCTGACCGAGGTTGTCGATTCGAAAACGAATGGCGGTTTGTCGAATGAACGTGTTCTTGAGGTCGCGCATTTGTTTGCGCAGGGCCTCATGTTGCTTGGTGGGTGGGCGGCGCTCGACCCCCAAGAAGTACTGGTCGTAGGCGGCGCGCAGCTCGGCCAATTCGGCTTCGACGGCCGCGCAGGCCCGTGACGCTTCTTCGGCGTCGCCAACCTTCTTACCGGTGGTGATGTCGGGGCCGGCCACAGCCGCTCAAGTCTATACCGTGCCCAGCCGCTTAGGCAGCCGCAACGACCAATTCGGGCTCGGCTTGGCGGGCTTTGGCTTTCGAGATGAGTACCCAGGCACCCAGTGAAAACAAGCAAATGGAGATGAATTGGCTGATTGACACGTTGTACCAGGCTTCGGGGGCGATGCTGTTCGCCATGCCGAGCGACTTGAGCAGGCCGGCCAAGGTGCCGCGCTCGAGGTCTCCGCGAAACAGCTCGACCGAGCTGCGGAGCACCGCGTAGCACATGAGCCACATGCCAAAAATTTGGCCGTGAAAGTGGCGGTACTTGCGCGCGGTGAGCAACGCCACGAAGAGCACCATTTGCCCCAGTGATTCGTAGAGTTGGGTGGGGTGCACCGGCAGGGTGTGGCCGTGCTGGGCGACCCACTGGCCAATTTGCACCGACCCGGCGACGGCGTCATGGGTGACCTGGCCCGTGGCTTCGAGCACGTAGCGCTTGTCGTCGATTTGCGAGGTGTAGGCGAGGCTCGGCGTTGACGAGAGGCCGCCGAACAAGTTGGTCGCATTCGAGCCAGGAAAGTGAACCGCGGTTTTGGTCGCCGGGTCGGTGACCTTGCCCCAGCAGCAACCGGCCGAGAAGCAGCCGAGCCGCCCGAAGGCTTGACCGAGCGAGACGGTGGGCATGGCAATGTCGGCCAGGCGCATGAATTCAATGTCGTGTTTGCGGGCGTACCAAAACGCGGTCACCGACGCGCCGATGAGGCCACCGTAGAAGACGAGGCCGCCCCCCAAGTCGAAAATTTTCGACGGCTGCGCGGCGTAGTCTTTCCAATTGACGATGATGAAGACGACGCGCGACCCAATCATGGCGCCGATGAACAGGTAGAAGGCGAGGTCGAAAATTTGGTCGCGGCGCTTGAGGCCCAGCTCGCCCGGCCATTCGCGCACGGCGAGCCACGCCGACACGGTCACCGCGCAAATGAAGCCCGCGCCAATGAGCACCCCGTAGGTGTGAATGGGCAGCCCTTCGCCTTTGCCGCGGCCAATGAAGGGCACTTCGGGCAAGGCGTAGTACAGGCCGACGAATGCCAGCACGGTGCCGACGACGCCATAAATCAGGGCGCGCTGCACCCGTTGCTCGCGCGTCGCGTCGACCGGCTTGCCCTGCGCGTCGACCCCGCCGGCGAAGTGCCAGCCCGACCAGGTCGCGTAGGCGACCAGCCCCAGAGCCAGCAAGTAGAGAAGGGCTTTTTCGCCCGGCGTTGAAAAGGTGAACCGGTAAATGACGGGGAGCATGAGATCAGAGGGTTAGCTGGAATTGGAAAAGAGCGGAACTGGCAAGCGACGGCGGGTTTCGCTCGACACTGCTCTATTTGAGGTGATGAAGTCTCGCACCCCATGTCCGTCACTATCCGCGACGTCAACACGAATGAAGAAATCATAATTCCACCCGAGGGCCTGATCTTTGGTCGAACGGGAGGCGACGCTGACGTTCAGCTCGATGACAACACCATTTCGCGGCGGCAAGCCCGCGTCTCGCTCAAAGGCGGCAACTGGCTCGTCGAGACCATTGCGGTCGCGCAAGGTCAACGGCCTCCACGGCCGGTGACCCTGGTCGAGGGCCAGACGTTCATCGTCGGGCAGAGCGAATTCGAAGTGGTGAACATCGCCGAGGCCGAGCAAG
>JBGAIY010000636.1:0-3309 GCA_044225205.1 Myxococcaceae bacterium
CGCGCGCGAGCGCCGGCAAGAACAGGCCGTACCCGAGCATCACCACTTGAACGAACGAGGTGTACGCCACCAGCAAGAGCTGGCCGAACATCCACCCCGTGAGCACTGTGGCCACCACGAAGTTCGCCAACGCCGATGTGCGGCGGTGCGTCAGGTTCAAGGCGATCGCCACCGCCGGCAACAGCCCATTCGCGAAGAACAAAATGAACCCCGGCCAGAAGTAGTCGTGAAACGGCGTGAGGCGGAGCATGTCAGTGGGCGCCGGCAAACCCAGCGAGGCGCCCGTCGGCTCCCGCATCAGCAACAACCCGCTCACCGAAGCGCCAATCACCAACAGCGTCTCGAGCACCACCCAGACGAGCGTCTCGTGGCCCGAAACGCGTTCATTCGAATTCAGACTGATTTCGGTCATGGCGGCTCTCCTCGAGGCTGAAGCGCTTTCAAGCCAAAGCCTCGCAAGTCACGTGCCGCACTCGCCCTGGGGAGACTCCCGCCGCCCGCGCACCGCCTGCGCGAAGGCGTCAGGGGGCGCACGTCGTGCGCTGCAGGGGTGGTTGACAAGTTCAATGCCAGCAGACACGGCGAGTCGTTTTCGCGAGGCGAACACGAGTCGCGTTCTCGGCGGGTGCCGGCCGCAATCGTAAATCGCCAAATAAAATCAATTGGTTGGCGACGCAACTCTGGGGTGCCCGTGGCGATAACCGGGGCATGGGCATCCCTTTTGAACTCCGCATGTCTGGCCGTGGTTTCTCGACGTTCATGCGCGTGATTGGCGAAAACTCGCGCGCGGCGGCTGGAGAACGGGCCGTGGCCTCGACGGAGCGTCTGTGGGCTGGTGCGACGCCGCTCGCCGACGAGTCGAAAGCGGGCACTCCGCGGGTTTTGATTTCGGGGTCGAGCGGCGGGAGCGGGTTGCTGGGCAACAAGGCGGCCGTCGGCGTTCAGGTGAGCTCGGTGTTCGCGGCTCCGCTGGGCTCGGTGGGCGAAGCGCTCGCCGACGCGGTCGCGCGGCAGAATGGCCGGGCGCCCTCGAAGACTCCTGGCGTCATGGAGACCATCAACACCTACCGCGGCGTGACGGCCGAGGCCTTGTTCGGCGCCGTCTCGCGCACCGAAGATACTCGCCAAACGCGAACGGTCATCAACTCGGGCGGCCATCGGTACGAAGTGGCTCGTGACGCCGAGACCACCGAAGCGCGCACGCTCTTCGGGTTTCGCCGGTAGCCGCCGGTTTCGACGCCCTCGCAGGGGTCGCGGCCCGACCGGGGCGGTCGTGCGTAGGTGCTCGTCATGAAAACCTTTGGCGTGTGCTTGGGCACTCTCGTGGCACTCGGGGCCGGCTGCCTCGGTTGCCTTGACCCTGGCACGAACAAGAATTCGTGTGTGGTTCCGAGCGATTGCTTGGCGGGTTTTGTGTGCGACCAGGGCTTGTGCGTCGCCGGCACCGCCGACTCGGGCCGCATTGATGCGGGTCATTCGAGCGAATTCGACGCGGGTGCGCTCCTCGATGGCGGTCACCCCGGAGGTGACACCGACGCGGGGAGCACCGATGCGGGGATCACCGACGCCGGAAGTACCGATGCGGGGAGCACCGACGCAGGAAGTGCCGATGCCGGAAGTACCGATGCTGGTGCAACCGACGCAGGGGTGGGGGCGACCGACAGTGGCGTGGCAGACGCAGGCAGTGTCGACGCCAGTGTTGCCGATGCAGGCACCGACGCCGGTGTCGATGCGGGCCGGCCGTCTGTTCTGGTGTCGATTGCTTTCGTACAGCTCGCTGACGGTGGGTATGAAACCCAGCTGCGTCACGTCGACCCGGCGACCGGAGGCAGCGAACTCATTCGCGTACTCGACGGTGCCCCGCAATATGTGTCTGAACCGCACGCCGATTGGGGGCAGGCGTTGGTCACCTTCTCAGGCTCGCTTCCTGGTGAAAATGTCTATCGCCTCTTCCGCATCGACGCCCGCACCGGAGTCACGCTGTCAGCCCCTGTCTTGTGGCCAGACGGTACGACATTCACCATGTCGGCCGGTGTGTTTCCCCTGAATGACGGCGGGCTGGTTGGCATCACCTCCGAAGGGTCTCCCAACGACGGCGGCGTTGAAACGGTGCGCATCATCGACGGGTTGACCGGAGGCTCGACGTGGCTCGCACGCATTGACGGCTTCGACATCACCCACGGCCAAAGCGCTCACGACATGGTGCGAGACCGCATCTACACCGTCGCTGAAACGATTGGCGACGCGTCCAAACTCTTTACCCTCGACAGCCACACCGGCGCTGTTCTCTCGAGCCCGCACGTGCCGGCGAACCTCATGAACACGACTTGGGCGTGGCTGGGCGTTGCCGCTGACGGTGGCGTGGTGGGGTTGGCCTACCGCAACGGCGTCGAAGAACTTCACCGTGTCGAGCCCAGCACCGCTGCGTTCACGGTCATCAACACCATACCGAGCGTTGAGTCGCTTTACGGCGCGTATGCGTACGACCGGGTGCAGAATCGCGCCTGTTTCGTCTCGAGCGCACCCGGCGATGCCCGCCATCGCATGACCTGCGTCGACGTTGAGACTGGTGCCTTGTTGGGCAACCCGGTGCTCGCTCAATTCGACGGTGGCACGACGTCGTACAGCACGCTGTTTTTCATCGCCCCTTGAGGGCGGCGAGCAGCGGTGATGCTACACCTCGGTGCGTGGCCGAACCGAGAGAAGTATTTTGCTCAACATCGACGTGTTCTCCGGGTGCATGAACGCGCGCTTCGAACCAAACCACTTCGGTCCGGCTGTTTCGGCAAACAGAACGCCGAGTGGCGTCAGGTGTCGTGAGGTCACTTGGCGCAGGAGCACCTTGCCTTTGGCATCGACGACGCGCTTGACCGTCAGCAAACCGTTGTCGAGCATGAACTCGAGCGCGGCGGCAAAGTGGCGCACCGCCAACACCTTCATGACTCCATCTTGGGTGCGCTCGAGACGGCCTTCGAGGTCCCACGGGTCGTGCGGCACCTTGGGCTGCGCAACCACGCGCGGCGGTCGGGTACCGACGATCGGCTTGCCGTTCCTCCGAACCGACCTGAGGTGCTTCTCGAGCAGTTGGGTATTCGCCGGGTACGAATTCGACGCTTTCGAGCCGAACCAGGACGACCCAGCAATTCGTGCGAAGCGCACGCCTTCACTTGTCAGATCGTTCACGAAGACCCGGCGCACGAGAAGGGCGCCCTTCGGCCCGAACACCTTTCGCTTGGTCTTGAACAGCCCGTTGTCGTTCATGAACTTCGCGATGCCGGAGTACGCGTTGATGACGTACTGTCGCAGCTC
>JBGAIY010000637.1:0-3281 GCA_044225205.1 Myxococcaceae bacterium
GACCGATCACGACGTGCGCGAAGGCGCCTGGTACCTCGACGGGGGGCGGGCGCCCGGCTGCATCAGCGTCGAAGCGGGCCAGGCCGACCTGTTCTTGTCGGGGTACCTCGGCAGCGACTTCAAGACGCGTGGCGAACGCGTCTACCGGTTGCTCGACGCGAAAATCACGTTTCACCGCGACCTGCCCCGCGCGAATGAAACGATTCGCTACGACATTCGAATCGACCGCTTCATTCAGCAAGGCGACACCTGGCTGTTCTTCTTTCGCTTCGACGGCACGATCGACGGCCGCCCCTTCATCACCATGTTCGACGGGTGCGCCGGCTTCTTCAGCGACGAGCAGCTGCGCACGGGCCGGGGCATCGTCGCTGAGAACCACCCCCAGGTGGCGCCGACTCGCCGGGCGAACACCGAACCGTTTCGTCAGCTCGTGACGTTCGCGCCCCACTCGCTCGACGCGAGCCGCGTCGAAGCCCTGCGGCGCGGTGACCTGGCCACCGCCTTCGGCGCCGACTTCAGCGGCAAGGCCTTGGTGCCGGCGTTGCGCTTGCCGAGCGGCCGCATGCGCCTGGTCGACCGAATCACCGAGCTGAGCCAGACCGGGGGCGCCTTCGGTCTGGGGGTGGTGTACGGCGAAGCCGACATCGCTCCCGACGACTGGTTTCTGACCTGTCACTTCACCGACGACCCGGTCATGCCCGGCACGTTGATGTACGAATGCTGCCTGCACACCCTGCGGGTATGGCTTTTGCGCCAAGGCTGGGTGACCGACGACTCGTCACTCGACGTGCACTTCTCACCCATCGAAGGTCAAGCCAGTCGCCTGCGGTGCCGGGGCCAAGTGCTGCAGACGACGAAAACCGTGGGCTACCGAATCGACATCAAAGAAATCGGTTACGACCCCGAGCCCTACGTCATCGCCCACGCGTCGATGTTCGCCGACGGTCGGCACATCGTCGAAATGGAGGGCATGTCGGTGCGTCTTCGGGGCCTTCGCCGAGAGCAGCTCGAAGCGCAGTGGGCCGCCACGCCCACCACCACGACGCCGACCCGCTCGTACAGCCGGGCCCAGATTCTGGCTTACGCCGAAGGCAACCCGTCTGAAGGCTTCGGCGAGCCCTACCGCCCCTTCGACCGCGACCGCCGCCTCGCCCGCTTGCCGAGGCCGCCGTTCTTGTTTCTCGACCGGGTGCTCTCGGTCGACGCCGAGCCCTGGGTGCTCGCCCCCGGAGGGTGGGTGGAGGGCGCCTTCGACGTGGCCCCCGACGCTTGGTTCTTCGCGGCGCACGGCCAAAACACGATGCCGTTCGCGGTGTTGCTCGAAGCCGCGCTGCAGCCATGCGGCTGGCTGGCGGCGTACGCGGGTTCGGCGCTCACGAGCGAACGCGACTTGCACTTTCGCAACCTCGACGGCACCGCGACCCAGTACCTCGAGGTGACTCCCGACGTGGGCACGCTGACGACCCGCGCCCGCATGACGAAAACCTCGCAAGCCGGCGGCATGATCTTGCAAGAATTCGAGATGGAAGTGCTGGCCCGGGGTCAGCGGGTCTACGCGGGCCGCACCGGGTTCGGCTTTTTCCCCTCGCAGGCGTTGGCCCAACAGGTCGGCATTCGTTCAGCGACGCTGCGGCCTTCGGGCGGGCACGGGTTCGACCTGCCGCGCACGCCGCCACTGACCCCGAGCGACCGCGTCGCCCCAGCGGGGCCTCGGTACGGGGGGCTCGCCCTGCCCTCGGGCGCGCTGTCGATGGTCGACCGAATCGACTCGTTGCAGCTCGACGGCGGGTTGCACGGGTTCGGGTTCGTCACCGGTTCGAAGACCGTCGACCCGGCCGAGTGGTTCTTCGACGCGCACTTCTACCAAGACCCCGTCATGCCAGGTTCGCTGGGGCTCGAAGCCCTCGTGCAACTGCTCAAGGTGTACGCGCGCGAGCGGTACGGCAAGCACGTCGCGACCCACCGGTTCGAGGCCATGGCGCTCGGGCGCCAACACACCTGGCAGTACCGCGGCCAGGTCATACCGACGAACGCAAGGGTCGACGTGCAGGCCGACATCACCCAGTGCGCTGACGACCTCGTGGTCGCCGACGGCGTGCTGAGCGTCGACGGCCGGGTCATTTACGCCATGAAACAATTCGCCCTTCGTTTGGTGCCGGAGCCCAAGCCGTGACCATCATGCGGTGGAACAACGTTTGTCTCGAGACCGTGGCCTACGCGCTGCCCGACGAGCGGGTCACCACGGCGGCCCTCGAAAGTCGCTTGGCCCCGCTCTACCGAGCGCTGCACCTCGGCGCCGGCCAGATCGAGGCGTTGACCGGCATTCGCGAGCGGCGGTGGTGGCCCCCGAATTCGACCATGGCGGCCGGCGCCGCCCAGGCCGCGAAGCTCGCGCTCGAATCGACCGGCGTGCCGCCGTCAGAACTCGGCGCGGTCGTCTACGCCGGCGTTTGCCGTGACAACCTCGAACCGGCGACGGCCTGCGCGGTGGCCGAAGCCATTGGCGCGCCTTCGGGCGCGGTCGTTTCTGACGTGTCGAACGCGTGCCTCGGTGTGCTCAACGCCGTGATCGACGTGGCCAACCGAATCGAGCTCGGGCAGATACGCGCGGGCCTGGTCGTTTCGGCCGAAAGTTCGCGAGAGATCATCGACGCGACCGTCGCCCGGCTCAACGCCGACCCGACCCTCGAGCGGTACCGCCTCGGCCTGGCCACGATGACCGGCGGTTCGGGGGCCGCGGCGGTGCTGCTGACCGCGGCCGATTTTTCAGACTCGTCGCACCGGTTGGTGGCCGGCGCCGCCTTGAGCGCGCCCGAACACCACCGCATTTGTCGCTGGGGCCCCACCCGCGGGCTCCTCGGAGAAACCCCCAACGTGATGGACACCGACGCCTCGGCCGTTTTGGAACACGGCGTCGAATTGGGTCAGCGCACCTGGGTTCGGTTTCTCGAAGCCACCGGCTGGAGACCCGACGACGTCGACCGCGTCATTTGCCACCAGGTCGGCGCGGGCCACCGCCGCGAAGTGCTGTCGACCCTGGGCATTGACGAGGCGCGAGACTTTTCGACCTACGAGACGCTCGGCAACATGGGCACGGTCTCGGTACCGCTGACCGCGGCCCGGGCGAACGAAGCCGGGTTCTTGCGCCCCGGCGACCGCGTCGGGCTGTTGGGCATCGGCAGCGGTCTCAACTGTTTGATGCTGGGGCTCCAATGGTGACGAACATGACTTTCGACCTCAACCCGTACCGCGAACTGTACCCCTGGCAAGGCCACCGGCTC
>JBGAIY010000638.1:0-3278 GCA_044225205.1 Myxococcaceae bacterium
CCCGGCTTGGCCGGTCGAGCAATTCGAAATGGGCATCGGCGACGCCGGGCCGCCCGCCTGTGGGGCAAAAGCACCAACGGCCCAAGTGGGCTGCGGGGGGTGCGCTCAGGGGTTCGACGCCGCGGGTTGGGCGCTGGCCGTCTGGCTCGGGCGGGCGTATCGGCGGAGAAAACACTAGAAAAAGCGGTTACTTGCGCCGGTTCTTGGGCGACTGACGCACGGGCGGGCGACAGGGCTGAAGCTCACGTCAACTCGTCTCGGCGCTCGGTTCGCGTGGGCTGATTTTGCACGCTGGGCACCTTCACTGGCGGTCGCGAAACCAGCTCAGCTGGCCTGAACTTTGGGGGTAGAGTTCTCCGACTCCGATGAAGTGGGCGAAAGACGAATTCACCGGCCGTCACTTTGGCAAGTACGAGGTGCTCTGCCGGTTGGCCGTCGGGGGCATGGCGGAAATTTTTCTCGCGTTTCCACTCTCGGGAGACCACGTCGGGCAGCCCGTGGTGCTCAAGCGCATTTTGAACGAGCAGCGCGAAGACGAGCACGCGCTCCAAATGTTGCTCGACGAAGCGAAGCTGACGGCCACGCTCAACCACCCGAACGTGGCGCGGGTCATCGACCTGGAGGTCGCGGGCGAAGACGTGTTGCTGGTGATCGAGTTCATCGCCGGCGCGAACATGGAAGAGATTGTCAGCGCGTTCACCGAGCAGGGCGAGGTCGTGCCGCTGGGCTTCGCGTTGACGGTGGTGCGTGAGGCGGCGCAAGGGTTGGCCCACGCGCACAGCCACATCGACGCGAAGGGGCGGCCCACCCCCATCGTTCACCGCGACGTGACGCCCCGAAACATCATGGTGAACTTTGACGGCGTCACCAAGATGCTCGACTTCGGCATTGCCCGCGCCATGGGGTCGGCCCGAAGAACGGTGGCTGGCATGGTGCGGGGCACGACCGCCTACATGTCTCCCGAGCAGGCCGTGGGCAAAGACGTGAACCCGCAGTCAGACATCTTTTCGCTCGGGGTCATTTTTCACGAGCTGCTCACCGGCCAGCGGTTGTTTTCGCGCGGCAACCCAGGCGAAGAAATGGCGGCGGTGTACGAGAGCGAAATACCGCTGCCGTCGAAGGTGAACCGACGGGTGCCGAAGACGCTCGACACCGTGGTGATGCGCGCTCTCGAGCGCGCCCGCGACAAGCGCTACCAGAACGGGCTCGACCTCATTCGAGACCTCTCGCTCACGGCGGGGTCGACCGCCTGGTCGTACGACCGCTGCGCCGAAGCCGTTCGCGAGCGGTTTTCGGGGCGCCAGCGCGACACCCAGAAGTTGATCTCGCTCATACCAGCGGCCGACTTGGCGCCGAGGCCGTCGGCCCCCGAGCCCCGAACGCTGATCGCCCAGTTTTCGATGAAAACCGGTTTGCCGAGTTCGCCGTTCACCGACGAGCGCGAAGGGCTCAAGACGGTCATTGGTACGGGGCCTTTGGGCGCGGCTCTGGTGCGCACCGACCCCGAACGAGAAGGGGTCGAGCGCAAGCCGGGCAAAAAAGCGGCGCTCGACTCGGTGCCGCTCGCCGACACTCGGGTCTCGAGCCGCCCGCTGCCCCCGGGGGCCGACCTCGACGATACCCACGAACGGGTGCTGACCGACTCCGACCCGGAGCGACAAGCGGTCGACCGGCAGCCCTTCGAAGCCGAGCCCGACGACGCGAACGACGCCGACGCGGAGCCCGCCTCGAGCGAGACGTTGGGTGACGCCGAGCCCGTGGCCGACGAGGCGCCCGCCAAGGCCCCACCCGACGACGACGACGCGCCGACGACGCCGCGAGGGCGGAGCAGCAACAGTGGCGTGAAGAAGAAGCGACCGGGTGAGTCGAGCGTCAGAAAGTCGAAGGCGAAGCCGGCCGAAGCCAAGTCGTCTTCGGGGGTGATGGTGGCGGTGGCGCTGGTCGCCATCGTGCTCGGGGTGGCAGGCGGGGTGATGCTGTCGAAGAATTGGGTGCCCGCCGACGCGACGCCCACGTTGGGGCGCCTGTCGATCAAAGCCGACCGACCGGCTCAGGTGGTCTTGGGGGGCCAAAAACTGGGCTCGACGCCGGTGTCGGGAGTGCTGCTGCCGGTGGGGCGACACCAATTGCAGCTCAAAGAGCCGACCGGCCAGACGCACTCGGTCGAGGTGGTGGTCACCGCCAACCAAGAAACGGCGCTCGAGGTGGTGCTCGACTCTTTGCCGTAGGCCGCCCTTGCAGTATGGGCGCTGCATGGTCTCTGCCCTCCTGTTGTCGACCGCTGCCTCGTTCGCGTTGGCGAACATGCCTCCTCCCGCCAAAGCCGCGCCGTCGCCCGACGCGAAGGCCCAGCAAGCCAAGGCGTTCGTCGAAACCATGGAGCCCGAGCTGCAGCGGCTCACCGTTCGTTCGTCGATCGCGGAGTGGATCAAAGCGACCCACATCACCGAAGACACCGAGCGAAACGCCGCGTCGCTCAACGAAGACTTGATGGGCTACACGACCAAGGCGATCAAAGAGTCGTTCGCGGTTCGGGGTGCGAAGCTCGACGCCGACGTCGAACGCAAGCTCAAGTTGCTGCGCCTGTCGACGTCGCTGCCGGCGCCGAGCGACCCGCAGAAGCGCGCCCAGTTGGCGACCACCGCCGCGAAGCTCGAAGGGCTCTACGGCAAGGGCAAGTGGTGCCCGCCGGGCCACACCGCCGGCGTCGACGCCGCCGAAGACGCGAAGAAATGCAAAGACCTGGGCCAACTGAGCGAGGTCTTGGCGACGGCGGGAGCGGCGAAAGGGGCCAGCCCCGCCGAACAACTGCAAGCGTGGCAGCAGTGGCACGACACCACGGCCGAGATGCGGCCGCTCTATGAGCAGCTCGTCACCACCGCGAACGAAGGCGCGAAAGAGTTCGGCAACGCCGACCTGGGCGAGCTGTGGCGTTCGGCCTACGAAATGTCGCCCGACGCGTTCGCCGCCGAAATGGAGCGGCTGTGGTTGCAGGTCAAACCGTTGTACGACGAGCTGCACTGCTACGTGCGCCGGCGCTTGTCAGAAAAGTACGGCGCGTCGGTGGTGAGCCCGACCGGGCCCATACCGGTGCACCTGTTGGGCAACATGTGGGCGCAAGACTGGTCGAACGTGTACCCGCTGGTCGAACCGTACAAGGGCCAGCCCAGCCTCGACGTGACCCGGCGTCTGAAGGCCAAGAAGGTCGACCCCAAGGGCCTCGTGCGCATGGGCGAAGAGTTTTTCACGTCGATGGGGTTCGCCCCGTTGCCAGCGAC
>JBGAIY010000048.1:0-16750 GCA_044225205.1 Myxococcaceae bacterium
GAATCGACCTTGGGCGGGGGCATCGGTCGTCATCGAAGAGAGCAACAAAAGCGAAGCGAACAGAGTCATGGCGATTCTCCCGAAGGGTGTGACTCGAGAACGCCTGACTTCGGCGCCGGTATCGACGCGCTCCCAGAAGACCCGACGAGCCGGCCGCGCGTCATGAAAAGTGCCGAGACATCGCCAAGTTGGCCGCGGCTCCCCACTCCAATTGCCGACGAAGGGCGAGTCGCACGGGTGAACGTTTGGGGCACGGCCGAAAAACTGAAGTATAGACAGGCCATGACATCGTTTCACGACGACGAGTCTTCGCCTTCTTCGGCTGGCATTTCTTCGACCGCGTGGCACCCGCCGCCGCCGCCCACCATCGAAATACCGCGCATCGAAGTGACCGAGGCGCTGCTCAAAGCGCTGCCGAAAACCGACCTGCACTGCCACCTCGACGGCAGCATGCGTCTCAAGACGATTCTCGAGTTGGCCGAAGAGCAAAAAGTGAAGCTGCCGGCGACGAACGAAGAGGGCCTCGCCAAGCACATTCACATGGGCGAAGTCTGTCGCAACCTCGAAGACTACCTCGTGGCCTTTGACGTGACGTGTTCGGTGCTGCAGACCGAAGCGGCGCTCTACCGAGCCGCCTACGAGTTGGCGGTCGACGCTCAGGCCGAGGGCGTTCGCTACCTGGAAGTTCGCTATTCGCCCGTGCTGCACCAACAGCGCGGGCTCAAGTTGACCGCGGTTGTCGACTCGGTGCTCGAGGGCCTGCGCGCCGCCAAGCGCGAAACGCGCATTCGCTACGGGGTCATCTTGTGCGGCATTCGGCACATGAGCCCGCAGACCAGCGTGCGGTTGGCCGAGCTGTGCGTGGCGTACAAAAACCGTGGCGTCGTGGGGTTCGACTTGGCGGGCGCCGAAGCCAATTTCCCCGCGAAGGAGCACAAAGAAGCGTTTCAGCTGATTCTGAAGAACAACGTGAATTGCACCGCGCACGCGGGCGAAGCGTACGGCCCGGAGTCGATTTCGCAGGCGCTGCACTACTTGGGGGCCCACCGCATCGGCCACGGCGTGCGCCTGCGCGAAGACGGCAACTTGCTCAACTACGTCAACGACCACCGCATACCGCTCGAATGCTGCCCGTCGTCGAACGTACAGACCCGCGCGGTCACCGACATCGCCTCGCACCCGCTCAAGTTCTATTTTGACTACGGCTTGCGCGTGACCATCAACACCGACAACCGGCTCATCACCGACACGACCGTCACGAAAGAATATTTGATCGCCCACCACGAATTGGGGCTCTCGCTCGAAGACCTCACCACGATCATGGTGTCGGGCTTCAAGAGCGCGTTCTTGCCGTTTCGCGAGAAGCAAGACGTGCTCAAAGAAGTGAACGAAGAAATCAACGCGACGCTCAAGAACTTCGAGCGCCAGCAGTCGATGAAGCTGCAACAAGTCGCCGCTCGCTGAACGCCGTCACGGCGCCGCGCGAACGGGCGCGGTGTTGAAGTACTCGAGCCGAGACCACACCGGGGGCTCCTTCTTCGCGCGGGCGATGACGCCCAGGCTCACTCCCACCGCGAACATGAGCGCCATTGACGACTCGGCGTGAAACAGCGGGTCGTGCAGCAGGCACAGCAGCACGAGCAGCGTCAGCGTCGACAACAGCGGCACGCCGTACGCGTGGCGGTTTCGCCAGGCGAGCACGCCCCAGCCGCCGAGCATCACGACGAGAAACAGCGTCGCAGGTACCCCGGCTTCGGCGGCGAGGCTGACGAATTGGTTGTGCGCCTTACCTTGGTGTTCGAGCACCGCGGTGGGCGCGTCGGGCGGGGCGTAGAGGGCCGGCCTGAAGTACCCCAGGCCTTCTCCGGCCAACGGGTGCAACCGCACCGCCGTCAGCCCCGATTTGACGATGATTTCGCGCTCGTTGGTGCCTTCGCTGGTGAAGCCGTCGACGAAGCGCTCGCGCGCCGACGGCACGACGAGCACGACGGCCAGCGCCGCGGTCGCCACGCCGGCCGACGCGAGCCACGCGACCCGGCGGTTGGGCGCGCTGAAGAACACGGCCACCGCGCACGCGGCCACCATGGCGACGGCGGCGGCCCGCGCGTGGGGCAAGACGACCACGGCGGGCAGGGCGAACGCCAACACGCCCCAGAACACCCGGCGGTACGCCGACCGCGCAACGCTGGCGCAGGTGAAGAGCACCACCGCGGCGGCGCTCACGTTCGCGAACTTGAGTCGGTGCAAGAGCAGGCCGCCCGCCATGAAGCGGTCGGTTCTCCCGGGCACGGTCTCGTCCATTCGTTCGAAGGGCAAGCGGAGCCACGCCCAATGCGCGAACGCGCTCGAGCGGGGCCACACGCCGAAGTGTTGCGTCGCGGCGACGGCGCATGAAATGAGCAACACCAAGCCCGCCCCCAGCCCAATGCGGGGCAGGGCGCGGTCACTCACCGAGGCGACCGCGAACGCGGCTGCCGGTACCAACAGCCAGTCGAACAACCTCGCCACCGACGACGGCTTGGGGCTGTGCCCGCCAAAGGCCCACGGCACCACGAGCGCCCACGCGAGCAGGCCGGCGAGCGGCCACCAACGCCGAACCGCTGCGAGGCGTTGTTCGGGCGTCGCGAAGGGCTTCACCGCGCCGACCGACAGCAGGGCCGCCAGCACCGTGCCCCACGCCCCGACCGTCGCGAGCAGCTCGTGCACCTGCACGCCCACGGCCCACACCCCGAGCCCCAACGCCAACGCCTGTTGGAGCCTCACCGGGGGCATCAGCCGACTCGGGCCCCTTTGGGTATCACGACGATGCCGGTCTCGGTGACGGCGAAGCGCTTGCGGTCGGTCTCGGGGTCGACGCCGATTTTCGTACCCGGAGGAATGGTGACGTTCTTGTCGATGATCGCGCGGCGAATTTCGCAGTGCCGGCCGATTTCGACACCCTCCATCAGAATCGATTCGTGCAGTTGCGAATACGAGTTGACCCGCACCCGCTGCGAGAGCACCGACCGGTTCACGAGCGAGCCCGAAATGATGCAGCCCTCGCTCACCAACGAGTCGGTCGCTCGGCCCACGCGGTCGTTGTCGACGTCGGCGAAGACGAACTTCGCGGGCGGCAAGTTCGAGTTGGCCGTGTGAATGGGCCACAGCGAGTTGTACATGTTGAAAATGGGCTCGACGGCCGTCAGGTCCATGTTGGCTTGAAAGTAGGCGTCGAGCGTGCCGACGTCGCGCCAGTAGCCGCGCTCCCGCGGGCCCTGGCCGGGCACCACGTTGGTCGTGAAGTCGTACGCCATGACCCGCGCCCGGTCGTGCAGCTTCGTCAAGATCGACTTGCCGAAGTCGTGCGCCGACCCCTCGTCTTTCGCGTCGGAGCTGACCTCTTTGACCAACGTGTCGGTCGAAAAAATGTAGTTGCCCATCGACGCGAGGCACTTGGTCGGGTCTCCGGGCATGGGCGGCGGGTTGGCCGGCTTTTCGATGAACGACTTCACTTCGCCGTCGGCGCTCACGTCGAGAATGCCGAACTGGTTGCCTTCTTCAATGGGCACCGGCAACACGGCCACGGTGCAGTCGGCTTTCTTTTCGGCGTGAAAGGCCAGCATCTGGCGAACGTCCATCTGGTAGACGTGGTCGGCTCCGAAGACGAAGACGTGGTCGGGGGCTTCGTCGGTAATCAGGTTGAGGTTCTGAAAAATGGCGTCGGCCGAGCCTTTGTACCAGTCGCCGCCGGTGCGCATTTGCGCGGGCACGGTCTCGCAGTAGTGGCCCAAGAAGGCGGTCATGCGCCAGCTGCGCGAGAGGTGGTTGTTGAGCGAGTCTGACTTGTACTGGGTCAGCACCTTGATTCGGTACACTTCTGAGTTGACGAAGTTCGACAGGCAGAAATCGATGATGCGGTAGCGCCCCCCGAACGGCACCGCGGGTTTCGCACGCTCGCGCGTCAAGGGTTCGAGTCGGGTACCGGCTCCGCCAGCAAGCACCATCGCCATGGTTCGCCCTGTCATGGCGCGCATGGTACCCGCAAATGCCCGGCGTGCGTGCAACGCGCAACCGCGCATTTCGTGCATTCTCCCAAGCGAAGCGCAGAGCCGCACCGCGGCACTTGGGTTAGGGTGCGCCCATGAAGATGTACTTGCCCCCGCGGGGGGCGAAGCAGTCTCGCCGAGGGTTTCTGAAGAAGGGGCTCTTGGGCGGAGTCGTGCTGGCCATGGGCGGCGGCGGCTACCTGCTCACCCGACCCAGCGTCGACGTGCCGGTACCCGGTGAAGGCCTGTTGGTGCTCACGGCGAAAGAATTCGCCGTGCTGAGCGCGCTCGCGCCCCGGCTCGTGCCCGCGCGCGCCGGCTTCCCCTCGGTTGACGACATTCGGGTCGCCTTCAACTGCGACCGAATTCTGGCGCAAGTCGACGAGAGCGCGCTGCAAGAACTCAAACAGCTGCTCATGCTGTTCGAAAACGCGTTGCCCAATTTTCTGTTCGGCGGGCGTACGACGCCGTTCACCCGGTTGTCGACCAGCGACCAAGACGCCGTGCTGTGGGAGTGGATGAGCAGCGCCCTGACGATTCGGCGCACGGGGTTCTTGGCGCTCCGCGGCTTGGTGATGGCGGCGTACTACGGCTCGTCAAAGACGTGGCCCGCCGTCGGCTACCCGGGCCCACCCGCCGGCATTCACGACCCCAACGCCCCGGTGTGGAAAGGCGGCGACGTGCCGCGCCCGGTCGGCAACGGTACCTTCGTCGAACCCAAAGACTCGAGCGCGAAACCATGACCGCCGGCCGAATTGTAACGGGTGAGGAAATCACCAGCGACCTCACCGTGTCGTGCGACGTCTGTGTCATTGGCTCGGGCTCGGGCGGGGCGTGGGTGGCCCACGAGCTGGTCAAAGCCGGCAAGACGGTGGTGATGCTCGAAGAAGGCGGGTACCACACGCGCCGCGAATTCGACATGACCGAGGCGCGCGCGTTTCCCAACCTGTACCAAGAAATGGGCAACCGGGCGACCGAAGACCTGGCCATCACCATTTTGCAGGGGCGCAGCGTCGGGGGCGGCACGACCGTCAATTGGTGCGCGAGCTTTCGCACCCCCGACCGCATTCTCGAGACGTGGAAAGACCGCTTCGGCATCGACACTTTGAGCAAAGACGTGCTCACCCCGCATTGGGAGCACGTCGAGAAGCGGCTGCACATTGCCGAGTGGCCGCTCGAAATGATCAACGAGAACAACAAAGTGCTGTGGAACGGGCTGGGCGCGCTGGGCTACGAGCGCGGGCTCATTCGCCGCAACGTCAACGGTTGTCTCAACCTCGGGGCTTGCGGGTTGGGCTGCCCGGTCGACGCCAAGCAGTCGATGCTCGTCACCGTGCTGCCCGACGCCGTCGAAAACGGGCTCACCTTGTACGCCAACGTCTCGGCCCGCAGCCTCGACTGGAACGGCCGCACCATTTCTTCGGTTCACGCCGAGGTGCTCAACCCCGCCAACAACAAGCCGACCGGCGTCAAAGTCACGGTGAAGGCCAAGGCCACCATCGCCGCCGGTGGCGCGATCAACACGCCCGGCTTGCTGTTGCGTTCGGGGCTCGACTCCGAAGGCCGTGTCGGGCAGCGCACGTGGTTGCACCCCGTCGCGGTCATGCTCGCCCTGTTCGACCACCCGGTGAACGCGTTCAGTGGTGCTCCGCAGAGCGTGTAGTCGCACCACTTTGCTTCGCGCGGGCCTGGCAAAATGGGCTTCTTTCTCGAAGTGCCGCCGGTGCACCCCATGCTCGCGTCGATCGTCTCGACCGGCACCGGCGCCCAAGCCCAACTGCTGCTGAGCAGGTTGGCCTACGCGAACGCCATGTTGGCCATTCACACCGACGGCCTGTTGCCCGAAGAAGAGGGCGCCACCGTTCGGCTCAAAGACGGCGGGTTCAACCGCTACGCCGTGAACTACAAGTTCGTGCCCGCCTTCTGGGAAGCCGCCCGCGAGGCCTGCCGCGAAATGGCGAAAATTCAGTTCGCGGCCGGCGCCAAGCAGGTTCACTCGTTGCACCTCGACCCGGTCGTGCTCAACGGCCCCGAAGACCTGCACAAGCTCGACGAGGCGCCGTTCGAAAAGGTGCGCATGAAACTCTTCACCGCCCACCAAATGGGCGGCTGCCCCATGGGCAAAGACCCCTCGTCGTCGGTGGTAGACCCACATCTGCGCTACCACTCGATGGACAATTTGTTCATCGTCGACGGCTCGGTGCTGCCGACGGCGCTGGGGGTCAACCCGCAGGAGACGATTTTCGGCATCGCCCGTTGGGCCGCCACGCACATTGGGCAGGCGGTCGCTTGACCCGGGGCCCGCCGCCAGTCGCACATTCTGCGACACGCGTCGGCGACTCGGTTTCTCTCTCAAGTTGGGGCGGCGCACGCTAGCATTCGCCCCATGTCGGGACAGGAAACCCGGGTCACCAAAATCACCAAACTGCGCGATCAGCTCCGGCTCGATTCGGAGAGCTGCCTCGTTCAGATTCATGGCCCTGACCTGGGCAAGAAATACATCATCGACAACGACGACCCGCTCACCATGGGCCGCGACGAAAACAACGCCATCGTCATCGACCTCGACAACGTCTCACGGCGTCACGCCATGGTCAGCAGCCGCGACGGCAAGTACTTCGTCAAAGACCTGGGCTCGACCAACGGCACGTACCTCAACGACAGCGAAATCGTCGAAGAGCAGCCTTTGCGCACTGGAGACCTGGTGAAGGTCGGCGGCGCGATCTTCAAGTTTCTGTCGGGCGGCAACATCGAAACGCTGTACCACGAAGAAATTTACAGCCTCACGATCAGCGACGGGCTCACCCAAATTCACAACAAGCGCTTCTTTCTCGAGTTTCTCGAGCGAGAAATGGGGCGTTGCCACCGGTACAACCGCTCGCTGTCGCTCATCATGTTCGACATTGATCACTTCAAGTCGATCAACGACACCAATGGGCACTTGGCTGGCGACTACGTGCTGCGTGAATTGTCGGCCACCGTGAAGCCGCGCGTGCGCAAAGAAGAATGTTTCGCTCGGTACGGCGGCGAAGAATTCGCGGTCGTCATGCCGGAGTCGGGCGGAGACAACGCCCGCAAGTTCGCCGAGAAAATTCGCAAACTCATCGAAGACCACCCGTTCGTCTTCGAGGGCAAACCCATCAAGGTCACCGTGTCGCTCGGCGTGTCTGACCTGACCGGCGAGCTCACCGAACCGTTGCAGTTCATCAAGATCGCCGACGCGAATTTGTACAAAGCCAAGAAGAGCGGCCGAAACCGCGTCGTCGGCTGAGCCGCTGGGCTACTGCGCCACGAAGGTGTTTGAAATCGCCTCGATGTGCGCCGATTCATTGAGCGAATTCGGGTACCCTTCGGGGCTCGCGTCGAGCTCGGCGGCGACGCGCACGTAATACGTCTCTCCCGCGGTCATGAACCCCGCAGGAAAAGTGAAGCTCGTGCCGCGGGTGTACACCCGAGCCACGATTGTGCGGCCAGCGCGTTTGACCAAGGTGAGCCTGAAGTTCGTTGCCGCGGGAGACGGGTGACGTTGCCAGGCCACGCGCAGCGGTTGGCCGGCCACGACGGTTTCGAGCTGCGTCGACAGGCCGTTGACCGTCAGGTTCTGGGGCGCGTGCAGCGATGGAGCGATGGGGGCTCCCAACTCGAAGCGCGCCCAGTCGCTCGCGGTCGCGGTGGGTGAAAGACCGCCGTCGGGCAGGGTGTGCTGGGTGTACCGAATTTGCGTGAGGTACGCCTCACGAACCCACGAGGCTGGCCATGGGTCGGCGACGGTCAGGGTTTTGGTCACGTTGATGGCCTGGCCCGCGTCGGGCAAGCCGTCGGGTACGACGAACGGGTACCGGTTGAAGCAGTCAAGCAAGTCGGCGCTCGTGGAGTGACGCGACGGCGAGGCGGTCACGAAGAGGTACTCCTCGCGGGGCGCGGGGGCACTGGGGTGTGTTTCGGCGTTGCGCGCGTTCCACTCGTCGCGGCGCCAGTCGAGCGCGACGTCGCGGGTCGTCGTCGAATTGAACGTGGCCGACAGGGCGTTGGTGCCGGGGTGCAGGGTCACGTTGTTCGGAGCCGCCACGAGCGTCGAAGCGCGGCACTCCATCGGCAAGTTGCCCAGGGCGATGCCACCGTCACTTTGGGGGTACCAGCCCGGGCTCACCGTGAGCGTTCTTCGCTGCATGTAGGTGACCCACAGCGAGTCTCCCCGCGAGGCGTTCACGAGCGGCGCCTGCGCACCCGTCAGCGAGCCATAGTCGAGCACGAAGTTGGTCGGCACCTGGTGCCAGGGGTGCGAATCGGGCGCTTGGTCGGCGAGAAAGTCTTCGGCGTAGCCATAGAGCTGGGCGCCCGCAGAGAAGAACTGGAGGTCATCGAGGTTCAAGTTGTCGCTCTCCAGCGGCACGTTGTCGTTCCACGCGGGCAAGCCCGCAACCGAGAGGTTGAGCGTGGTCGTGCCGGCGTCGACGGTGACCGTGTCGAACCGACCGGTACCGGAGTAACCCAGGTCGAGCGCGTCGACCGTCGACACGTAGTACGAGGTGCCGACCTGGGCGACGTATTCTCCCGCAGGCACACTCGGCACGGTATAGCCGCCGTCGATCAACGTACCGGGCCACTCGACCCAGGTGCCGCCGTCGGCCGCCGTGAAGACGTGCACTGGCGCCGTGAAGCCCGACTTCGAGGTCACGGTGTTCGTTTCGTCGGTGAGAACGATGGTGTCGCGAATCGTGACGGTGCGCCCCGCCTGGCCAGCGTCGGGTGAGGAGCCGCCGTCGTTTGCTCCGCCCCCATCGCTCCCGGTGCCGCCTCCATCGCTCGCGGTGCCACCCCCGTCGCTCGCGGTGCCGCCCCCGTCACTCGCGGTGCCGCCCCCGTCACTCGCGGTGCCGCCCCCGTCACTCGCGGTGCCGCCCCCGTCACTCGCGGTGCCGCCATCGTTGGCGTCGCCGCCGTCGCTGCCTGGCGGTGAACCGGCGTCGCCGGCGCATGGCGCGCACATTTCGGTTCGCAAGGTCTGGCAGTTGTCGGCGGCGCTCACCGCGCCACAGCGGCCTATTTTTTCTTGGGCCGCACAGAAGGTCTCTTTGCTCTGGGGCACGCAGGCCGTGACACAGGTACCGTTCGTGCAGACGAAGCCGCCCAGGCAATCACGGCTCGTGTCGCATTTGTCTTTCGAGCCGCCCGGCAACGCACACGCCGAGGCGACCCCAACCAAGACCACCAGCTCGACTCGAAAACGAAACAATGGGTTCATGACGCGGTCACCTACGCGCGATGCTCGTAGGTGGGCCGTGCTTGGTGCGCAAGCCCGCCGAAGGGCTTGAAATGCCTTGGCAAACCCGGGCGGCCTTTGGCCCCGCCGAGCTCAGTACTCGAACCGAATGCCTGCGGTGCCGCCGAGGTATTGGTCAATGGCGCCCGTCGCGATGTACGTGTCGCCGGGCGACGTCTTGAAGGTGATGCCGTACCGCGTGAAGTCGGCCTGCAACCGCACATACAGGTGCGGAATGATGCGAATGCCAATGCCGGCGCTGCCCTCGAGCCCCAAGTTCGTGCCGGCCTTGAAGTACGCGGCCGAAATGATTTCGCCCGACGTGAAAATGGGGAGCACGGCGAAGCGCGCGAAAATGATGAAGAAATTGTCGGCCAAGGGCACGTCGATGCCGATGCCCGCCCGCAGGCCGAAGTAGTTGAGCCCCGGCAAGCCGTCGAGCTTGGTGCCGTCGGCGAGCGCGCCCACGGTGAAGTTGTGCAAGCGAATGCCGGCGAACGGCACAATCGCCAGGTCGAAGCTGCTGCTGGGCATGATGCGCCACAACAACCCCGCGTCGACCTTCATGGTGCGGGTGGGGTAGGCCTCGGTTTGCCCCTGCCGTGACGACTTGAGCCACGTCGCCAGCGAGATGCCGCCTTCGACGCCGAGGCCCGACAGCAGCCCCTGGTTCGCCAGCGCAACGGGAAAGAGCTGCAACTGAAATTCGGGCATCACGAAGAACACGTCGTACTTGCGCAAGTTCGACGTCGTCGCCCCGACGTAGCTCAGTGAGCGCGACAAGACGTCGGCGCCCGCTTCAATCACCACGAAGGGCTGCCGCTTCTTGGGCGCGGGCTTCATCTTCAGGCCGTCGTCGGGGTCGAAGCCAGCCGGTTCGGGCTCGTTGCGCTCCGGCGGTCGGCTTGGCTCGACCGGCCTCGGCGGCGTCGGTGGAGGGCTCGAGACGGTCGGCTCGGGAGTGGGCGTGGGGGTCGGTCGCTCGGGCGCCGGGGTCGACGACACGACGCCCATGGCGCTCTTGAGCCCGTCGAGCGCGCTGGCCAACGTCTTGGCCGAAAGTTCCCCTCCGTCGAGCGCATAGACCTTCGAAAACTTCGGGGCCCCGGGCTTCGTCATCACCTGCAGGGTGGCTTGGGTCGCCTTGCCCTTCTTGGCGATGGTACCGACCACGAAATAGGTGACCGATTCTTTCTTCGCCTTTTTCCAGTCGGGCTTGTTGCCGGCCGTCACCTTCGCCGGAGCGATGCAGTCTGACGTGTCGCACAGCCCCGCGACGACTTGGTTTCGCACCGCTGGAGCACCCGGCCCGGTGAATGGCACCACACAAATGCGCTGGGCGAGGGCAGGTGAGGCCGCCAACAGCGACGACACGAGAACGAGAAGACGGGGCAGAGCTCGCATGGGGCTGGGGAGTGTACCCGCTCACGCGGCCGATGAAAGTTAACTCACTGACGCTTTGTAAATGAGTCGCCCAGGGCTTTGGGGTGCCACAGGTCGCAACCGGTCGGGGGCGCCGAATGAAGTCTTCAAAAATGTTGACGTTTTCGGGGCGTGCTAAGAACGAGCCGTGGCCCCTTCGAACCCGGCGCTCGAGCAATTCATTCGCAGCATTCCTCTGTTCTCGCTCGTCGAGCCGGCCGACATGGCCGAAGTGCTTCGGCTGTTTCGACCGGTCGAGCTGGCCTCGGGCGACGTGCTGTTTCGAGAAGGCGAGCCCGGCCGATCGATGTACGTGCTCGGTGAAGGCGCCGAGGTGTCGATTTCGTCGACCCAGGGCCAACCCCAAAAGCGGCCCGTGGTCGTCGCGTACGCCCGAAAAGGCGACGTCGTGGGTGAAATGGCGCTGGTCGACGATGGCCCCCGCTCGGGCGCCGCGGTGGTGACGCAGGCCGGCCTCGCCCACCTCATCGACGCTCAAGAATTTCACGCCATTCGCGCGACCTTCGTGCCCGCGGCGTTCAAAATTCTGCGCAAAATCAGCTTCGACTTGTGCGTGCGGCTGCGGGCCACCAACGAGCGAATCGTGGCCTCGGGCAATGCCCCCATCGACACGCCGCCCCGGCCCGTCGGCCCCCGGCCCGAAGTTTCGGTCATCGAGCAGTTCCCCTCATTCGCGGCGCTGCCCGCGGTGGTGAAGTTCGCGCTCGCCCAAAAGCTCGAACTCATTGAAGTGGCTGAAATTACACCCATTTTTGGCGAAGGCGAGCCCAACGACGGCGCGTACTTCATTCTCGAGGGCGAGGTCAGCGTGGGCCGCAACGGCAAGACGCTGGCGAACCTGGCCGCGGGCTCGATGTTCGGGGTGGTCGCCTGCATCGACGACGGGGTGCGGTCGGCGAGTTGCCTCACGACCGGGCCGGCCAAGCTGCTGCGAATGTCAGACCGCGACTTCGACCAGCTCTTTGCTGCTGGGCACCGCTTCGCCTTTCAGATGGTCGACTTGGTGGCGCGCCAGTTGGTGCAGCACGTGCGCGAGGCCAACCACATGCTCCCCATGCCGGGCAAGGCGTCGGGGGCGGCGGCCAAGCCGCTGTCGGCGCCGGTCAGCTCTCCGTTGACGAGCAGTGGGTCGGGTCTGCGCCCAGCGCCCGCGCCTCCCAGCATTGCCGCGGCCGAACTGCCTCCCAGCAGCCCCTCTGGCGTGTCGGTGCCCCCGCTGGAAATTGAAAACGGCTTGCCGCTCGAGCTGGAGCTCGATTTGGGCGACCTCGACGAGGCCCCGCAAAGCCCCTGACTTCACTGCCAGTTGCTTTCGCGAGCGAAACTTCTTACTGCTGTGGCCAAGAGGAACCTTTCGCCATGTCAGTGAACATTCAACTCGAGTGGACCCCCAACCCCAGCACGCTGAAGTACGTGGTCGACCAGGCCTTGTTGCCGCGCGGTGCCATGAACTTCACCACGCGCGAAATGGCGGTTGAGAAGTCGCCGCTCGCCAAGCGCCTGTTCGACATCAAAGGCGTCATGGCCGTCATGCTCGGCACCAATTTCGTCACCGTCACCAAGGGCGACGAAGGCGAATGGGACGAGCTGAACGACGGTGTCATGGTCGCGCTCGACACGCATTTGGGCGCTGGAGAAGCGGTCGTGAAGCCCGAAGCCCTCGAGGCCTGGGCGGCGGCCGTCGTCACCGGCGGCTCGGCGATGGAACAGCGGGTTCGCGAGATTCTCGACAACGAAATTCGCCCCGCCGTCGCGCAAGACGGTGGCGACATCACCCTCGACCGCATTGAAAACGGCTCGGTCTACTTGCACATGCAAGGCAGCTGCGCCGGGTGCCCGTCGTCGACCGCCACCTTGCGCATGGGCATCGAGACGCGCTTGCGCGAAGCGATACCCGAAATCGTCGAAGTCGTTTCGATCTGACGTTCGCCTGCTCGTGAGCGAAGCGCGTCAAAAAGTGTCGGCCGAACAGGTGCGGCGCGAGCTGTTGCCGAACCAGTCGGCCGAGCTGCTCAAAACACTGCACTTGCTCACCCGCGACGGTGACCTCAACGCCGACGCCCGCCGCAAGTTGAAACAGGTCAACCACCTGGTCGGCTTGCTGACGCCCGGGCTCGACGAGGCGTTCTCGAAGCACGAGGCGCCCACGGTGGCCGACGTCGGCAGCGGCAACTCGTACCTGGGTTTCGTGCTCTACGAGTTGTTCTTCAAGGGCCGAACCCAAGGCCAGCTGCTCAGCGTCGAGTCGCGCCCCGAGCTGATCGAAAAGTCGCGCGAGCGCGCGAAAACGTTGGGCTTTTCGCGCATGACGTTTGCCCAAGGCACCATCGCCGAGGCGGCGTACCCTGAAAAGCTGCACGTGGTGACGGCGCTGCACGCGTGCGACACCGCCACCGACGACGCGATCTTGGTCGCGCTGGCGCACCGCGCCGACCACGTGGCGCTCGTGCCGTGTTGCCAAGCCGAAGTCGCGGCCCAGCTCAAAGACGCCAAGTCGAAGAGCGAGTCGGCCATGGGCACGCTGTTCGAACACCCGTGGCACCGCCGCGAATTCGGCTCGCACCTGACCAACGTGATTCGCGCGCTCGTGCTCGAGAGCCAGGGTTACCAAGTGACCGTGACCGAGCTCGCCGGGTGGGAACACTCGCTCAAGAACGAGCTGATTTTGGGGCGCAAAGTGCAGAAAGACACCCGCGCCCCCAAGGCGAAGCTCGACGCGCTGCTCGCCGCCACCGGCGTGAGGCCCAAGCTCGTGCGGGAGCTGGGCAAAGGGGTTGCGAGCCCGCCGGGTCGGTGAAAAGCAGGGGGCATGAAACGGCCTCTGCTGGTGGCGGGTGCGCGCGAAGGTGACGTCTTCGTCGAAGTGAAGTCTCCGTACGACGGCCGGGTGGTGGCCCAAGTCGCCCAGGCCAGCGCCGCCCACGCCGAACGCGCGCTGGCCTTCGCGTACGCTTCTCGAGCTCGGCTCCAAGCGCAGTCGGCCGGTCAGCGGCGAGACCTCATCGAGCGGTTGGTGGGCTTGATGACCCAACGCCGCGACGAGCTGGCCCGCGTCATCAGCGACGAAGCGGGCAAGCCCATGGCGGCGGCCAAAGTCGAAGTGGCCCGCGGGCTCGAGACGTTTCGGCTCGCGGCGGCGGCGCTCTCACACTTTGGAGGCCGCGTGTTGCCGGTCGACCTCGCCGCCAATTCGGCGGGCACCGAGGCCGAGATGCGGCGGTTCCCCGCGGGGGTCGTCGTCGGCATCGTGCCCTTCAACTTTCCCCTCAACTTGGGTGCCCACAAGGTCGCCCCGGCGTTGGCCGTCGGCGCCCCCATCATCGTCAAGCCGCCTCCCCAGGCCCCTTCGGCGCAGTTGCTGGTCGGAGAACTGGCGCTCGAAGCCGGAGCGGACCCCGCGGCGGTGCAGGTGCTGCCCTGCGACAACGTCGTCGCCGAGCAGCTGGCGTGCGACCCCCGCGTTCGGGTGATGAGCTTCACCGGCAGCGCGAAGGTGGGCTGGCACCTCAAACGCCTCGTCGCGGGCAAGGCCGTGCTCGAGTTGGGGGGCAACGCCGCGGCGGTCGTCTGCGCCGACGCCGACCTCGCGCGCGCCGCCCAACGGCTCGCTCAGGGCGCTTTCACGTACGCCGGGCAGGTGTGCATCAAGGTGCAGCGAATCGTGGTCGAAGCGGCGGTGTGGCAGCCGTTCGTCGCGGCGTTTCTCGAGCAGGTTGACCGACTCGTGGTGGGCGACCCTGGGCGCGAAGACACGGTGGTGGGCCCCGTCATCGACGCGCGCTCGGCCGAGCGCATTGAGGCCTGGGTCGACGAAGCCGTGGCCGCGGGGGCCACCGTGTTGCGGCGCGGTCGCCGGGTGGGGTCGCTGCTGCACCCCACGGTGCTGAGCCAGGTGCCCCGCCACACCAAGGCGTACGCCGAAGAAATTTTCGGCCCGGTGGTGGTGCTCGAACAGGTGGGCGACTTCTCGGCCGCGCTCGACGCGGTCAACGCGTCGACCTACGGGCTGCAGGCCGCCATTTTCTCGAATGATCTCGCCAAGGTACGCACGGCGTTTCACCAGCTCGAAGTGGGCGGCGTCATCGTCAACGACGCGCCCAGCTTTCGTTCAGACAACATGCCCTACGGCGGCGTGAAGGGCTCGGGCCTCGGGCGCGAGGGGGTCACCCTCGCCATGGAGGACTTCACCGAAGAACGGGTGCTCGTGTACCGGCCAGACCGGTGACGGTCAGTAGAGGCTTCGCCCGGCCATGCGCCAGCGCGAGGTGCTGCTGTTGAGCTCTTGCCACGACAGCCAGATGTCGCCGCCCAACACCGAGAACCGGGGAAACGACGCGCTGAAGGTGCCCGCCGAAGCCGAGTTCCATTCGTAGGTGGTGCCGTCGGTGGTCATCAGGCTGACGCTGTGGAGGTCGCGGTCGTAGACCCCAACGTGAATGACTCCCGATGTCGAGTAGGTGAACAGCACCAGGTTGCCCCACCGGGCGACGTCGAAGTTGCCGGGAGTGAGGCCGATCAACACGGGGGTCGACGGCAGGGTCGTGTAGTCGCCATTGGTCGTGTCGTGGCCTTGCGCATGAAGGTCGCCAGCCGCGTTGACCGTGAACGTGAGGTTCAACAGATTCGCGGCGTTGTCGTACACCACCGCCCGAACGTCGATGCCGGGGAGCGGGGTGGCCAACGGGCTGGGGCCCCAGCTGGCCGCGCCTTTGGCGAACCGCTGCACGAAGTTGTTTTGGTCGATCAAATAGGCCAATGACTGCGAAGGCGAAGGCGCGAAGAACTGCGCCGAATTGCCGAAGGTGGTCGCGGTCTCAATGGGGCCGACGGTCGAGAAGGCGGTGCCGCTGAACGACCACTCGTCGATGCCGGGCCCTGGCAGCCGCGGCACGAGCAACGCGAGCGACGACGTGCCGGCGCCAATCGTCGTCGCCAACGCGGGAGCCGTGCCCACGAACAGCTCGCTCCACGCGCCCGCATCGGGCTTCCACTCCATGATGCTGGTGGGCATGCTGTACGAAGCAGCGACGTACGTGCGGTCGGCCACGTTGAGCACCGTCGTGCCGTGGTTCGTCGGGCCTTCGCCAATGCCCGGTATGCTCATGAAGCTCTGGTCGGGCAGGTCGCACGGGTTGGTCTTGCACCCCGACATCGGCGGCGTCACCGACCACACCGAGCGGTTGCCGCCCGTGTTGAGGTGGCCCAGCAGTTGGGGCACCGGCTTCTGACCGAGGGCCGGTGTCACCAAGGCCCAGCCCGGGTTCGGTTCGGCGTCTGACTCGTTGGTCGTGCGGTAGTGCACGCCCGCCGCGCGAAACGGGCTCAGGTCGACGGTCGTCGGCGGCGCGGCGATGCCGCTCAGGTCGGTCATCTTGTCGATGACGACGTGCAACGTGGCCGACGGCTGCTGCGGTTGGTCGAATTGGTAAAACAGCACCCCGTCGACGGTGTTGTACGCGAGCGTACCGGGTACGGCGGCCGACCGGTCGGTGACGGTAATGGTGCCTGCGTCGCTCATGATGCGGTTGCAGATGACCTGAACCGAGAGCGTCGTGACTTGAACGTTGCGGCAGTCGAGCGGGTTCGGGTTCACGACCGAAACGGTCGTAGTCGCCACTCGCGTCGTCGCGGTGCCCACCTGCGTCGCCGAAACGGTGAAGGTCTGCGTCCACTGCGCGTCGAGCGGGTGCGGCAGGGCCAACGCGACGTGGTCTTGGGTGCCGCCGGCGTCGAGCGAGAGGGCCAGGGCGAACGGCAGACAGTTCGGCCCTCCGTCGCATGAATCGCGCAGCGGGCTCCAGGCGAATGAAAAGCTGGCGTCGGGGGGCGCGTTTTGAACGACGGCGTCGAGCCCTTTGACGACGCTGGCATCGGGTGTGTCTTGAAACACCGGGTTCGACGGCAGCAGGGTGACGTACCAGTCGCCCGCCGGGTGCACGACGAACGAAATTTCGAGCGGGTCGCTGCGAATGCCTTCTTGGTTGGTGACGACCAACTGCACCGTCATGGCCGTCGGCAC